>JBAPSY010000074.1:0-38744 GCA_049281855.1 Anaerolineales bacterium | reverse complement strand
GGGGAGCTTTTCAAGAATAACCGGCTGGTAGGAAAAACCGGTGTTATCGATGGGACCATCATAGATGGCTTCAAGAACGTTATTCGCGGCAAGCATATTGGTGCTGTTGCCGTATAGGGTGTCTGGCTCTGCACCCTAGCATATGGTGAAGGTGCGGGGTTTGGGTGTTGGGGTCCTTGTGGCAGGACTCTCAGGAGTGGAGGTGGATATACTCAACATCGCCGAAGGAATCAAGGTTTTTGTAGCACTTGGTGATGGGGGGATGGTTGGAGTTAAATGGGCACACCCATAGAGCGATCCCAGGATAGCAAGGAGCAAGGCAGACCCAATTAAGCATCGAGAAAAAGGGTGTCTCATATTTTCTGTCTCAGTAACAACGTAAAGATGGATTCATAATTAGGCAATATGCTTTATTGCGCATAAAGTCAACATACTCATCTCCGTAATATCGCATAAATTAATCGTATGATATTGTGAGGTAAAATGAGGAGGCGAGGTTTACCCTCATCAACAGCGAGTTGAGAATTTATAGCAGTGGAGTAACTGTTTGAAGAAATATATCTGGGATTATGTTACCTTATTAGGGATCGCGGGGCTCATCGTAGCGCTCGACCAATGGACGAAGTACCTGGTGCGCACACAGATCCCGTTCGGGAAAAGCTGGTCGCCCTGGCCTTGGCTGGAACCATATGTCAGGATCGTGCACTGGCAGAACACGGGGGCAGCTTTCGGCATGTTCCAGGGCTTTGGGATGGTCTTTACGGTGCTGGCATTCCTGGTGGCGATTGCGATCCTGTATTATTTTCCACGTGTGCCGCGCAGTGAGTGGGCATTACGCGTGGCGATGGTGATGCAAATGGGTGGGGCGGTCGGCAATTTAATCGACCGGCTGACGCAGGGGACGGTGACAGATTTCGTCTCTGTAGGTACTTTTGCTGTGTTCAACGTGGCGGATGCGAGCATATCGGTTGGGACAGCGGTCTTGATCATAGCCGTGTGGCTCAGCGAACGGAAGCAGAAGAAACAAGCCCAAGCCAACCCAGAACAGGCGATGATTTCACCTGATCCGCCAAATCCTCTGGATCAGTTGACTGATCCATCCGACACGGGGAATCACCCGCTTGAGTGAGCATATCTACCGATTTCGGTTTGAAGGGGGAGAAGCCAGGCGCCTGGATAAATTCCTGGTGACCTGCCTGCCAGAATACTCACGCACACGCTTGCAGACATTGATTGAGAACGGTTGCATCCTGGTGGATGGGAACGTGGCGCATAAAAGTGGTCAGATGTTGTACCAGGGAGACCTGGTACAAGTACATATCCCGCCTCCAGAGACGACTGAGCTGGTGCCCGAAGCGATTCCACTGGATATCGTCTTCGAGAATGAAGACCTGATGGTGGTGAACAAGCCGGCGGGGATGGTGGTGCATCCGTCAGCAGGACATAAAACCGGTACACTGGTACACGCAGCCCTGGCACATGCCCCTATGATGATTGGGATTGGTGGTGAGATGCGACCCGGGGTGGTGCACCGGCTGGATAAAGATACCTCAGGCTTGATCCTGCTGGCTAAAAACGACCAGACTCACCGCTGGCTGCAGGACCAGTTTCGACTGCGAAAGACAATTAAAACATACATCGCGCTGGTGGATGGTAAACCTCCAACGCCTACCGGGCGAATCGAGGCACCGGTGGGCCGTGACAACGTACATCGTAAGTTAATGGCAGCCACTGGGATCAATAAGGGGCGGGAGGCAATCAGTGAGTACGGAACCATGGAATCATTCAGGAAGCATACCTTGCTGGAGGTGCATCCGTTGACGGGCCGCACCCACCAGATCCGGGTGCATCTGAAGTTCATTGGCTGCCCGGTGGCGGGGGATACAGTTTATGGACACAAACATGCAACCATAGAATTGAACAGGCATTTTCTTCATGCTAACCAACTGACCATTCTTTTGCCTGGCGAAACAAAACCGAGCACTTTTGAAGCTCCAATGCCGGTCGAACTGGAGCAAGTGCTGGAGATGCTGCGGGAAGAAAGATGAGATGAGCTTTTCAAGTAAATTTTTTGAGGAACTTACAGGTTGCGGTATCTAGATGACCCGAAATGATGATTGTTACTAACGAGTTATTATTAAACCGGAATTGCCTTGGTAGTGAATAGAGAAGATTGTTTCCCTCGAAAAATCACTCGGGACTGGCGGGCAAAGGGAGCCTCTTCACCGCTTGCAAAGAACGCTCTTCATAGCGCGCAGAGAACGCTCTTCATTGCTCGCAGAGAATGCTCTTCATCGCTCGCAGAGAATGCTCTTCATCGCTTGAGGAGAATGCTCGCGATGCTGCGGACAAAGTACGTCCTTGATGCTGCGTACAAAGTACGTCCTTGATGCTGCGAGCGAAGGACGCCTTCGATGACAGATTAATCAGGAAGGAGATATTATGGACTGGATAGATTTGCGTTCAGATACTGTCACTCACCCCACTGAAGCCATGCGCCAGGCAATGGCGATTGCCGAGGTTGGGGATGATGTCTTTGGGGAAGACCCGACCGTAAACAAGCTGCAGGAGATGGCAGCCGAGAAAATGGGCAAGGAGGCTGGCTTGTTCGTGCCCTCCGGCACGATGGGCAACCTGGCAGCCATCCTGGCGCACTGTGGGCGGGGGGATGAGGTCATCCTTGGGAATAAAGCCCATACATTCTTATATGAAGCGGGAGGAATATCTGCACTAGGTGGAGTGCATTCATGCCAGCTACCCAATCAGGCGGATGGTACGCTGATCCTGCAGGATATTCAAGCTGCCATCCGCTCTAAAGACGCCCACCAACCGATCTCACGTTTAGTATGCCTGGAAAATACGCACAATCGTTGTGGGGGTGTGGCATTGACCACAGTCTATACCCAGGCTGTGGGTGAGCTAGCTCACGAGAATGGGCTGCTCCTGCATCTGGATGGGGCGCGTATATTCAATGCTGCGGTGGTGCAAGATGTGCCCGCGAAGGAACTGGCAGAGCCTGCCGACTCGGTCACTTTTTGCCTCAGCAAGGGGTTATCTGCACCTGTGGGATCTGTGCTATGTGGGAGTGCTGAATTTATCAGCAGGGCGCACCGTATCCGCAAGCAGCTGGGTGGTGGTATGCGGCAGGCGGGTATCCTGGCTGCAGCTGGGATTGTTGCCATAGAGACGATGGTGGACCGGTTAGCTGAAGACCATAAACGGGCGCACTATCTGGCACAGGGTTTATCCTTTCTGCCGTGGCTCGTTATGGACGCTGGAACACCCCAGACCAACATGATTTTCATGGCGCTCGCCGGATCCTTCCCGGCGGAGGCAAAACAAGTAGCAGAGGAGCTGAACAAGCTGGGCGTCAGAGTGAGTGTGGTTGGTCAGCAGCGTTTTCGCCTGGTCACTCATTATTGGATCGATGATTCAGCAGTGGATAAAGCTATCCTGGCATTTCAAGAGGTGGGCACGCAGTTAAACCCGGCATGAGGCGAGGGTATTCAACGAAGGAAGTTACCCCTCATGTTATAATATTTTTGATCGTTAACTGGGGAGGACCGGTTTAACTTATAGTTGATTTTAAGGAGAGCAGGGTTTTAACATGAGTGAATATTACCCGTTGGAGCAGATTGACCGGATTGCAGATTTTGTTCGTTCCAAGTCTAGCCATCACCCAAAGGTGGGAATCATTCTCGGTTCAGGCTTAGGTGCTCTGGCAGCCAGTGTAGAACTTGCCACCATCACCTCATATAACGAAATACCAGATTGGCCAGTTTCGACGGTCATTGGTCATCAGGGACACCTGGTGATCGGCAAATTTGAGGGCAAGGAAGTCATCGTCATGCAGGGGCGGGTGCATTACTATGAAGGATATAGCATGGGTCAGGTGGTACTTCCGGTACGAGTGTTGCAACGTTTAGGCATAGAAATCCTGATTGTCACCAACGCAGCGGGGGCAGTGAATCCCAATTTCACACCGGGTGATTTGATGCTGATTACCGACCATATCAACCTGATTGGAATGGCGGGATTAAACCCTCTGCGTGGACCAAATCTGGATGAGATTGGCACCCGTTTCCCTGATATGAGCCAGGCGTACGACTCAACATTAATGGGAATAGCACGGAAAGTAGCTGCGGATGAAAAAATAAAGCTACAAGAAGGTGTATATATCAGTCTGGCGGGTCCTTCTTTTGAAACCCCGGCAGACCTACGTTTCTTGCGCATCATTGGCGCAGATGCGGTTGGCATGTCAACGGTTCCCGAAGTGATTACAGCTCGTCATGGAGGCACACGAGTCTTAGGAATTTCAGGCATCAGCAACAAAGCAAATCTGGATGGTGAGACGATTACCACACATGAAGAAGTATTGGAAGCGGGTCAGAAATTAGCACCTCAACTAACGACGCTCATCAGGGGGGTGTTGCGCCGCCTGTAATCTCATTAGAATGTAACACCTATCTGGTGTGTTAACGACGGAGACAACAGACGCCGCATGGAACAAGCACTTCATTTTTTCCAAGCCTATGAGATATGGGTCTATGTGATATTGGGGTTTCTGGCTATATGGCAAATTCGAAAATTTGCACTAGCCTGGGAAGAATTGCGGGGAGCGTTTTTTGGAATGGAACGCGAGGCCGCCCAATCGAGGGTCAATGCGGCTGCAACGATGGTGGTGATACTCATTATTATGGCTGTCGCTGAATTTACCGTGGTCACATTCGTCGCCCCAACTGTTCCAGGTGCCAATCCATTGCCTACGTCGACCCTGGATTTGCTGGCAACCCCAACCACAACACTGCCAGCGCCAACCCAAAATCCAAATGAAACCCCTGGGATCACTCCAACCCCGAGCGAGCTCCCAGCTGCTGAAGGGTGTGTGGCAGGACAGGTGAACCTGACTTCCCCGTTAAATGGAGACCGGATTAATGGGAGCATCACTGTGAAAGGTAGTGCGGATTTTTCCAATTTCGGGTTTTACACGCTCCAGATTGCCCACCCGGGAGACGTCATCTGGTTGCCGATCCAGGTTGGACAGCAAGCGATTAAGAACAATGCTTTGGGTACATGGGACACATCAACACTAACCCCGGGTGAATATATGCTCAAGCTGGTGGTCACAGATAATGTTGGCAATGTCCTGACTCCATGTGCCATACAGGTGACCGTGGAACCCCCACCCTAGAGCTTGATAGGAGAAGATATGCCAGAAATCGAAATTCGTCCGCCTGCATCTGAAGATATCCCCAAATTGGTAGATATTGATCACGATTATATGAGTGATCACGTCTGGCAGATGGAGGTTCAGCACGAAAGTGGGCAGAAACCTTCAGACTTACGGGTGGAGATTATATTCCGGCAATTAAAATTACCCAGATCAGTCCGGGTGGCATATCCACGTTCACCGACAGAGCTGGTAAATGATTGGAAGGATCGATCCTGTTTGTTGGTGGCGGCATTGCAGGGCGAAGTGGTTGGTTATGCCAGCATGATGCTGACGATCGCCCCCCATACCAGTTGGATGACTGATCTGGTCATCATGCGCAGGCAGCGACGACAGGGGATTGGCAGTGCATTGGTATTAGCTGGGCAAGACTGGGCACGGCACAAGCGATGTTTGCGGATGGTGATGGAAATGCAACCCAAAAATTACCCTGCAATTTGCCTGGCTCAAAAACTAGGTTATGATCTTTGTGGTTATAACGATCATTATTTTCCGAACCAGGATATTGCGCTGTTTTTTTCCAAGAATTTGAGGTAAACCTGGGACAATTCAATCTATTCATTGTGATAATTAGAGTCGGTTGAAGTGACCGGTGTGATTAAAAGATATTGATGGTTTAATATGATTGGTGCAACATTATCTGGTTTGAAATTCGTCAACCAGCTGCTCACAGCTGGGATTGCTATTACAGCATTCTCATTACTGTTATATGCTTTGACTTTCAACTTGCGTGATCGTGTAGCACGGACGTTCGCACTGATCCTGATCTGTGTCGTGATCGTCTTTGTGGGGGATGCAATCAGCAGCATTGTTAGCTCGAATCAAATGTTACAGCTGTGGTTGCAATCAGAATGGCTGGGTATCACGTTATTACCTGCCTGCTACTTCCATTTTTCTGATGCGCTCATGGCAACCACCGGAAGTCAGTCCTATGGCAGCCAAAAGTGGTTCGTACGACTGCTTTATCTGATCAGTTTGGGTTTTCTGGCCACCCTGCCCTTCATGCTGCTGGTTGGCCCGCTCGTGCCGGATGCCAGCCCCGCACCACATTTGGAACGGACCTGGTTCACCTGGTTATTTGCGCTTTATTTCGCGGCTGCGATGGTGTGGTCATGGATCAACTTCAGAAGAGCATACCAGCGGACAGTCACACCAACCAGTCGCAGGAGGATGCGATATTTAATCACTGGAGCGTTGGCACCTGTGCTTGGATCATATCCATTCCTGCTTTTTGGTTCGAGCTTAGCTACCAACCACCCCCTATTATTCTGGTTGGTGGCAGTACTGAATAATCTACTCGTTCTGGTACTCCTGGTCATCATGGCCTATTCGGTGGCTTTCTTTGGAGTATCCTGGCCAGACCGGGTGGTAAAACGCAGGCTATTCAAATGGTTGATGAGAGGACCTGTGACTGCCTCCACGGTTCTGGCGATCACTACACTCGTCCGACGGGCTGGCGAATATTTCGGGTTCGAATATACTGCCGCGGTTCCAATCGTCATGGTGGGCACATTGCTGTTATTTGAATATGCCATCACCCTGGCGGCTCCGTTATGGGAACGTTGGTCATTCTCGGGAGGTGATAAATCGAATTTATTACTTGTTCAGACCTTGAATGAACGTCTACTCACCACAGGAGATATGCGCCAATTCCTTGAGTCAGTTTTAGCTGCGGTATGTGATCGCATTCAAGCATCCAGGGCATTTATCATTGCACTGGACGCAGGTGATCTTGAGATGATGGTGAGCATTGGTGATACACCAGCCATCGATGAAATGTCAGATGGGATCAATCATATAGTAGCCCAAAATGGTAATGGGAAGGGATTCTTTACCTGGAACAGCTATTGGTTAATTCCACTACATAGCCAGCGGATAAACGAGGGAGCGTTACTTGGAATATTGGGCATTGCACGAAAACCCGAGAGTGTGCTTGGGGAGGACCAAAAAGAAGCAGTTTTATTCCTGGCTGAACGAGCAGCAACAGCATTGGAAGATCACGTTCAACAACAAGAAATATTCAACTCCATTGAAACATTAAGCCCGCAAATTGATATGATTCAACGCTTACGGGCTGCATCCAGGTATGATGGCACCAATGTACTCACTGCACCGGATATTCCACTGGAATCACCCGATTTGGCTCGCTGGGTGAAGGATGCTTTGACACATTATTGGGGAGGTCCCAGGCTTACGGATAGTCCATTGATGGGATTAAAGGTGGTACAAAAAACCCTTGAGGAGCATCAGGATAACCCAGCCAACGCATTAAGGGCAATATTACGTCAGGCTGTCGAGCAAGTCCGCCCAGAAGGCGAGCGCCGATTCACGGGAGAGTGGATCCTTTACAACATTTTGGAGATGAAATTTATGGAGGGGAAAAAAGTACGTGAGATCGCGGCGCGTCTATCCATGTCTGAAGCAGACTTATATCGAAAACAACGAGTGGCGGTTGAGGCAGTTGCAGATGCAATCCTGGAAATGGAGCAAAAAGCCAGGGCAGATACAAAATCGGGATAAAGAGTAAAATTATCATATGTTTCAAGGGTTAGGAGGGTTTAGTGGTAATAAAACAACTTAATAATTCGGAATCCCCTGAGGTTGATGAGGCCTGGTGGACAGCGTTATTAGCTGAAGAGGAAAAGTTCAATCATACGGGATCAAAGGATCCAACAAAAGCAGTTGAAATATATGAGCAGGGGAGTCGTAGCACCAAAAGAGGGATAAAAACCAGCGAAATCGATTGGCAAATGGTGCGTGACTTATTCACAATGGATCAAGTGATTACGCTTGAGATAACCGGTTTCAATCGTGGGGGTCTGTTGGTGGCGGGGATTGGGTTGCACGGATTTGTGCCCATCTCTCACCTGTTGGATATCACTTGCCTAACAGACGAGAATGAAAAGGAGGCAATCCTATCAAGCTATGTGGGTCGCACAGTAGCATTCAAAGTGATTGAATGTGATCCTGAGCGTGGGCGGGTGGTGTTCTCTGAGAGGGCAGCCTTGGCAGAATCGGGAAAGAGAAACTTGCTGTTTGGCGAAATTTTTCCAGGAAAGCGTGTATGCGGGATCGTAACCAATATTACTGAGTTTGGAGTATTTGTCGACTTGGGTGGAGTGGAAGGCTTAATCCATGTCTCTGAGCTTTCCTGGGGCAGAGTACGGCATCCGACCGAGGTAGCAAAAGTGGGTGAAATGGTACAGGCATATGTTATCCAGGTTGACCAGGACCGATCACGGATCGCGCTCTCCATGAAGAGGCTAATCCCGAATCCATGGGAAACAGCAGAAGAACGCTATCAGCCGGGTCAGTTGGTGAATGCAGTGATTACGAGCATTGTTCCATTCGGAGCATTCGCCCGACTCGAGGAGGGATTGGACGGGTTGATCCATTCGACAGAAATTGCCGGGGAAGATTCTCAGGATGGGTCAGATGAGGGCTTGTATGAAGGACAAACCGTTCAAGTACGGATATTAAATGTCAACGCGGCGCGCCAACGGCTAGGATTAAGCTTAAATCTGGGCAAGTAATGTTCGTTGTTCGTTCATATTAATGTATTTTTGGTGATTTTTTTATCGAATGAATAAGACATGGTGGTGGCTGGCGTCTTATATTATTATGGGTGTATTGTTGGGTGTGGGGGTATTCTTTTTAGTCACACGACCGCCGAGAGGTGAACCCATCGAATTACTACCAGCTCCAACTCCATCACCCATCATGGTATATGTTAGCGGATCGGTGAGCAAAGCTGGGTTATATACTTTGCCATCGGGCAGCCGGGTGAATGATGCGATTCAGGCAGCTGGTGGATTCACAGTGGATGCGAATACTGGAGCGCTCAATCTGGCTGAAATCCTCGAAGATGGCGAGCAGATCGATGTGCCAGAATTGCTCCCTCCTTCAGTGATTGGCAGCGGAACGAGATCAACAAACCCATCAGCAACCTTGATCAATATAAATACGGCTTCATTGGAACAGCTGGATACCCTACCAGAAATCGGTCCAATAACTGCTCAGAATATTATTGATTACCGGAATGCGAATGGCCTTTTTAAAAGGATTGAGGACATTCAGGACGTCCCTGAGATAGGGCAAGTGACCTTCGATAAGATCAAAGACTTGATTACAGTTGGAACGTCCCCATAACACGTTGGCGGGCGTTCTCAATGTGTTCCAACATCACTGTACGGGTCTCAACTTCATCATGTTGATGGAGTGCGTCAAGAATCCTGCGATGTTCGTTGAGCGAAAATTCAACACTTGAGTCACGCTTCCAGGAGGCGAGGTTGAAGCGTGTTGCTACCTGATGGAGATGAAGCAGGTGGCGGCAGAGATAACGATTCCCGGTGGCAACTGCCAGAATGCGGTGAAATTCATAATCCTGAGTGGCAACTGCAACGAAATTGGTATTTGAGACTGCGATCTTGCTCTGTTCAATGGTTTGTTCCAGCTGGAGAATCTCTCCTGCGGTGAGGTGCTTACAGGCGAGCGAAGCTGCCGGACCGATCACCATTGCCATGGCTTCCATAACCTCGACAAATTCAAACACGCTTAATGGTGTTACCACCACCCCATGGTGGGGGATAATATGCAACAGAGATTGTTCAGCCAGACGCTGGAAAGCCTCCCGCAAAGGTGTTCGCCCCCATCTATAGCGTTTGATCAGATTAGCTTCACTAATTGCCAGACCGGGTTCAATCTGGAGGGTAAGGATCAGCTCGCGCAGCTCTTTTTCAACACGATCACTTTCGCGTGAAGGTTCGGCAGGGTTCATGGAATTCCTCTCTGTGTAATAATTAAACCATAAAACTGCATTATTGTATCTTAGATATGCATCTTGTATACAATTTGGATATTCCTATTGACACAGGGTGTTGATAAGATTATATTTGCCTTTAACTACCATGAGCTCAGGAATAATCTTTGATATCAAGCGTTATGCCATCAATGACGGACCAGGGATTCGAACCGCAGTCTTCATAAAAGGCTGCCCCCTTGATTGCTGGTGGTGCCACAATCCGGAGGGTCAAAGTGGGCAACCACAATTGATGTTCCGGTCAAATCGATGTATATCGTCTAAAGCCTGTATGGAGATTTGCCCGCGAAGGGCAATTACCTGGAATGAGGGATCGATTACAAACTGGGAAGAGTGTGACGACTGTGGCAAGTGTGCTGAGGTTTGCTTCGCTGGAGCACGTGAGATTGTTGGAAGGAACATGACTGTCAATCAGCTGATGGCAGAAATTGAACGGGATATCCCGTTCTACGACCAATCGGGGGGAGGGGTGACTTTTACAGGCGGAGAGCCCATGTACCAAAGGGAGTTCCTTGAGGAGGCATTGCTTACTTGCAAAGAGCAACAGATCCACACGACAGTGGATACCAGCGGGTATACCTCCTGGGAAAATTTTAGAAATACACTCTCTCTCGTAGATCTGTTCCTATATGATTTAAAACTAATGGATGCGGGTAAACATATTAAATATATATCGGTCTCCAATCGATTAATATTGAGTAATCTGCAAAAACTTTCCCGTGAGGAGGTACACATCATTGTACGCATCCCACTCATCCCCGGGATCAACGATGATGATGAAAACCTCGAACAGACCGGATCTTTCCTGGCAGCATTACCCGACCTTGATGGGGTCGAAGTGATGCCTTATCATGAGATTGGTATGGCAAAATATCGGGCATTGGGAATAAATTACCGGTTGGAAAATACAATGGCTCCAACGAACGAACAAATTGTTGAGGTGGAGGAATTGCTCTCCAGCTATCACTTACCCGTAATCAAGCATCCGTCAGGGAGGACCGTATGAGCATGACCGAGCGTGTGAAAAAACTTCGCCTGCAAAGCCTAGAGGCTGTAGAGACGCTTACTTCTGAACGGGCTGAGCTAATGACAGAATTTTCGTCACAGGATATTGGATTGGTGTCATCCCCTGTGCGCAGGGCACTGGCATTCAAATATCTGATGGAGCAGAAGGCGATTTGTATCAATGATGGAGAGTTGATCGTCGGTGAGAAGAGTGAAGCACCCAAAAACGCGCCCACCTTTCCGGAATTATGCTGTCATAGCCTGGAAGACTTGGACTTGCTAAATAATAGAGAGAAAACCTCGTTCAAGGTCAGCCCCGAGACAAGGCAGATCTATGAAGAAAGGATTATCCCTTTTTGGAAAGGGAAATCTATGCGGGAGCTGATCTTCAATGAGATGACAAAGGAATGGAGAGCAGCATACAGTGCTGGGGTCTTCACTGAATTCATGGAGCAACGAGCACCGGGTCATACCGTGCTGGACGATAAGATATATAAGAAGGGGATGTTGGATTTTCAAGCTGAGATCAAAGCACGCCTGTCGGAGCTGGATTATTTAAATGACCCAAATGCTTATGAGAAACAGGAAGAGTTACGCGGCATGCACATTACAGCAGGTGCGATCGTGCGATATGCAGAACGGCATGCAGAGAGAGCCCTCGAACTTGCGAGCAAGGAGCAGGATGAGCAACGTAAAAATGAGCTTATGAAGATCGCAGATGTCTGCAGGCATATCCCCGCTAAAGCACCACGGAATTTCTGGGAGGCATTACAGTATTACTGGTTCGTTCATTTGGGTGTGACGATTGAGTTAAATACATGGGATGCATTTTCACCGGGGCGGTTGGACCAACATCTGCTACCTTTCTACCAGCTTGGACTTAGCGAGGGGAATTTGAGTAGCGATAGTGCGGAGGAATTGCTGCAATGTTTCTGGATTAAGTTCAATAATCAACCCGCACCACCCAAAGTGGGTGTAACAGCCGAGGAGAGCGGGACATACACCGATTTTGCCCAAATCAATTTGGGAGGGGTACGTCCGGATGGCTCTGATGGTGTGAACGATGTAACCTACCTCCTTTTGGATGTGATCGAGGAGATGCGCTTGTTACAACCATCCACGTCCATCCAGGTCAGCAAGAAGAATCCTGACCGCTTCATCAAGCGAGCGGCTGAGATCATTCGGACAGGTTTTGGGCAACCTTCGGTGTTCAATGCGGACTTAATCGGACAAGAATTAATGCGTATGGGCAAATCCGTGGTGGATGCGCGCTGCGGAGGGTCAAGTGGTTGTGTAGAAGTGGGGGCATTTGGCAAGGAAAACTATAATCTGACAGGCTATTTCAACCTGCCCAAAGTGCTGGAAATCACTTTGCATAACGGGATCGACCCACGAACGGGTGCAAAGATCGGCATCGCGACCGGCGACCCTAGTGCTTTTCATAGCATGGAAGAATTGTATGACGCATTCGAAAGGCAGGTAAATTTCTTTGTGAATGTCAAGGTTCGGGGGAATAACGTTATAGAACGCTTATATGCCCAATATATGCCTTGCCCGCTACTTTCGCTTTTAGTGGATGATTGTATCAGCAACGGCAAGGATTACCATGATGGGGGTGCCCGCTATAACACGACATATATTCAGGGAGTGGGTCTGGGAACAATGACCGACGCTCTGACGAGTTTGAGCTATCATGTTTATGATCACCAGACGCTATCGATGGGAGAGTTTGTCGATAACCTGAATGCAAACTTTGAAGGAAATGAACAGCTACGACAACAACTCCTAAACCGAACACCAAAGTATGGTAATGACGATGACCTCGCAGACAAGGTAATGCAACGTATTTTTGAGATTTATTTCCATGCTGTTGATGGACGTCGAAATACGAAGGGCGGTGAATATCACATCAATCTTTTGCCAACCACAGTCCACATCTATTTTGGTTCCGTCACGGGAGCAACCCCTGATGGACGTATGGCAGGAGCTCCGCTTTCAGAAGGTGTATCTCCGGTGCAAGGGGCGGACCACAAAGGACCCACTGCGGTTATCCGTTCAGTAGCCAAAATGGACCATGTACGGACAGGTGGCACGCTGCTTAACCAGAAATTTACACCACAGGTGCTTAATAGCGAAAATGGTTTGGATAAACTGGTCCAACTCATCCGGACTTATTTCCGTTTGGATGGACACCACATACAATTTAATGTTGTCGATGCAGCGACTTTACGCCTTGCGCAACAACACCCTGAGCAGTACCGCAGCTTAATCGTGCGTGTCGCGGGGTACAGTGATTATTTTTGTGACCTGAGCAAAACCCTGCAGGATGAGATCATAGCCCGAACAGAACACGAAGCATTTTAAAGCTTTGGCAGAACGATGGTTTGTTGCGCTTGATATTTCCCCTTTTTATCGGCGTAGGAAGTATCACATGGTTCATCCGCTGTAAAGAATAAGACCTGGGCGATCCCCTCGTTGGCATAAATCTTGGCGGGTAATGGGGTGGTATTGGAAATCTCAAGAGTAACATATCCCTCCCATTCCGGCTCAAAGGGTGTCACGTTGACGATAATGCCACAGCGGGCATAGGTAGATTTCCCCAGGCAAATGGTGAGCACGTCGCGGGGAATGCGGAAATATTCGACTGTACGACCCAACGCGAATGAATTCGGGGGGATAATGCACACTTCACCTTTATAATCAACCAAGGAGCGGGTATCAAAATGCTTGGGATCAACGATTGCAGAATAGACATCTGTAAAGATTTTAAATTCCTCAGCAACACGGATGTCATAGCCGTAAGAAGATACCCCATAAGATATTACGCCATCACGTACCTGGCTGTCTGCAAATGGCTCAATCATGCCTTTCTCCAATGCCATTTTTCGAATCCAATGATCAGGTTTCAGTCCCATACCATACTCCTCATTCTTACTGGGTGATCTATTTACTATCGCTTAGTGTAATGTCCTACCAATATAAACAAGACCTTGATTGGAATCGGCGATCGGTTTTGCTTACCAATCACTGGCTTTAAAAATAATGTCCAAGAAGTGTTCTCGTTCCTCAGGGGTCATTAAACGAGGGCGAGCAAAATCGACAAAGCGGATCGTGATGAGCTCAGTGCTGATGTATTGCCCATCGTAAAAAACATGGCGGTCAATGAACGCATCGTCACAGGCATAATCAACACAATAGTGATATTGGTCAAAAAACAAATTACCCAGCCCATAATGGATGAAAGACCCATCTTCGAAAGCAAAACCATGAGGTTGGTGTGCCTGGCTGCCACTGACAATCGTCGCTCCAGCGGTTGCGACCAGCCCAAAGTCATCTGCCAAAATGGGTTCTGTGGTATAGGTGTAATACTCTCGATGTTGGAAGGTGAATATCACCTGATACCCTTGCTCGCGTAATGCAGGGATTTCGGTGCTGATCCAATTAAAGTCACATTGTGCAGCCCCGGGATGGCTATCTGTGGCAATTGCGTCACAGGGGATTTCATTCTTCACCTGGCAGCCAACATTACAACCCATGAAGGCGATGCGGTTTCCATTATTTTCCAGCTTCACCGGTTGGCGGGCTTCTTCAGCATTGGCTCCACCACCATAATAGGACCAACCGAGGTCTTTGTACATTTGGAGTGTATATAACGTAGCTTCTGCGCCATAATCCATGAAATGATCGCCGGTCAGCTCGACGATATCGGTACCAACAGCTTTAAGCAGGTCTATATACTTTGGGCTGGAACAGAAAACAAGGGAGGTCATGGTTTGGGTGGGGTAGGGACAATCTGGCGAGAAAGGGATCTCATTGCTGATATGGGTGATATCAGCTTGTGCCAGGAGTGGTCCGATATCCTGGGCAGGATAAATGATGCCTTTCTGCTCCATTGTGTAGGCGGTGGCACGCGCCATCGCCGTCACTCCGGTCATTGCGACAGTGGTGAGCTTGGAGACATTACGATTGGTGGCGGGCAGGTTCAATTCATCCGGGCGCAAGCTAACATCCCCGGACAGGACCAACGGAATATTGAGTGGATATCCATCAGGATTGAAATCCTTGCGTACAGGGGATTGACCATCAATGGTCAATACTTTCCAATGAGGATCAAGCGATTCAAAAGGAACAATTACCCAGGATGGTCGGTTCGACCAGGCATAATCGAGCAACTGGTCAGCTGGCAGTACTTGAACAGCCTGTGGAGCAGGGGGACCCCAGTAAGCTGTGAGAACACCCAACGTGCCCTCATCCATGAGGAGAGGAGAAATGTTGAAGGGTGAGATGGAATCACCAGCCCAGGCAGCTTGAAGTGCATCAGAGGTAATCCCATCGGTGATCGTCGGAAAAGGCACAACCAGGGCATAGATCCAAAGGCTTGCAGCTGGAAAATCCTGGTCGCCCACAGCCAAGGTAATATCTGCTTGTTCGGGTGTATCTGCGAGGCGATATCCGTCCGGAAGAGCGATGGAAGAACGCATCTTTTCAGGCAGGTAGGGAGCAAACCAAACCTTAATTGAAGATAGAGTGGGAGAGACCGAAGGTTCAGGTTGAGAAGTGTTCGTGGGCGAAGATGTACTCGTTGTAGAAGCTGAGGGCACTGGAATAGTGGTTTGGACTGTATTTGCTATTGGCGTGGAGGATACGCTTCCTTGATGACAGCCAATAATTAGGAAGGTGATTGTAATAATGAGACTAATGCTCCGTAAAGCTCTTGTTGATGATCGAGAAGAGCGCTGTGTCACCCCTGAGAGCCAACGAATCATCGACTATAAACCTCGCTCATGCAAGGCAGTATGAATACGAGATTCAATTTCAGCAGCCTGCTTTTCAATCCCTGCGAGCTCGTTAACATATCCTTCGGCAAGTTTGGGAGGTAATTCCTTACAATTTATACGAATGTTAAACCCTGCTCCATTGATGGCTGCAGTGGCGAGGGCTACGCCTGTTGCACCATCGCTCAAGGCCGAGATATTCCCGAACCGGATAATCTGCTCCGCTATTTCGAGTACACGTAAGGACTTGTTTGCCACACCCATTGGAGCCTGGGTGGCCAATAAGGTGGCTTGTTCGATCGCTTTCTGGCGGATTTCCTGCTGCTCGGGGGTTTCTTTGGGTAATTTATGTGCTGCCATGACACTTTCAAATGCGGAAATGTCAAGCTGGATCGAAAGGGTAAGATCATTCCGTAAAGCCTCAGCCTGGGTAAGAATGGATTGCATCCTGGGTTCAACTTCAGCGTATTTTTTCTTCCCGATGGTCAATCGTGCAACCATGGAAACCAAACCTGCTGCAGCAGCACCAGAATAGGCAGCGGCAGAACCACCCCCAGGCGTAGCGTTAGCTGAAGCTAATGCATCGAGGAACTCTGTTCCGTACTCAGGCTGTTCAAGGGATAGTTTTTGAGACGGTTGCAGTAAGGCATACAACTTTTGTTCCAAGATTTGTTCCGGCTTGAATTGGTCCAGCTGTAGGTACCAAACTGCACCTTCTACCAGAGCAGCCTGAGGGATTAATCCGACCAGCTCGGCATGATGTATCATCACCCCGTAACGGGCGGCTTCCCGGCGGATGGTCTCTACCACCAGAGCCAGCGGTGTTTTGTGGTAATTCGTCAGGTTCATCGAAATCTGGGCGCGCCCCTCACACTGCATGCCCAAGGCTTTTACAAAACGTAAACCCCCGGATGAAAAGCGGATTGTCTTGGCGATATTCTCAGCAATGGATACATCGTCTGTTGTTAAGTAGACATTATAGGCAATCAACGGTTGGCGGGCACCGATAACCGTTGCCCCTGCAGGACCGACGTGGTTCGGTCCGAAATCGGGGTCACGCTGAGGGTTCGTTCCCATTTCACGTTTAAGGGCTTCATACTGCCCACGGCGGAGGTTTTCGAGGTTTGTGCGTTCAGGGCGGGTGGCAGCTTCTTCGTACAGGTATACCGGGATATTCAGCTCTTTCCCAACGCGTTGCCCTAAGTGGCGTGCAATTTGGACAGAATCTTGCATCGTCAGCCCAGATATTGGTACGAAAGGAACCACATCCGTGGCACCGATGCGTGGATGCTCACCCGTATGATGGTCCAGGTCAATCAACGCAGCAGCCTTGGCAATGGAGTGAAAAGCAGCTTCTTCCACTGCATCAGGTGAACCAACAAAAGTCAATACCGTTCGATTGTGATCCAGGTCAGAATGGCGGTCCAGCAAAGTTACGCCTTCCACCGATGTAATCGAGCTAATGATCGCTTCTACGACATCAGGGCGGCGCGCTTCAGAATAATTGGGAATACATTCAAGTATGGGTTTTGTCATGGCTGACCTCGGAATGGTTGAATATCGTAATTATACCCTTGGTGTTTGGGTGGCGAGTTTTATGGTTGTCATGTCATTCCCTCAGACCACCTCGTATTGTTGACTTGAATAGTCGTTCACGGTAGAATGAAACGGGAAGATCCCATGCCTCGTTTAAGGTTAATAAAGTATACGCTATTATTATTGGTATTCGTAATTACCCTGTCGTGCCGCAAATCCATCCAGCCACTGCCGATTCCCACCATTATATATAACAGTAGTACTCCTGTAGTTACTCCATCGACGGTACCTGATCCAACCAGTGCTACATTCATGCCCGTTGTCAGGCATCCTGATGACCTCACGATTGTCTCTCCAACCCCCGACGTTGCGCGTGAATTACCAGGGATACGCAATGAGGATGAACAATATATTGTTCAAGCCGGTGATTCATTGGGCAGTATCGCAGCCCGATATGAAATCACTATTCAGATGCTCATCGAAGCAAATCAGTTGACCAACCCTGACTTGCTCGAGGTGGGGCAGGAATTGGTAATTCCGGCGCCCATCCCAGGCGAACAGGGGTCCGGTTTTAAAATCATACCAGACTCAGAGCTTGTTTATGGTCCATTGGCACCAAGTTTTGACGTGAAAAGTTTCGTGGATCGATATGATAGTTATTTAAGCCGGTACAGTGAAGATGTTGAGGGGCACACGCGTACAGGCGCGGAAATTGTGCAAATGGTGGCTCAAGATTACTCAGTAAACCCCAGAATATTGCTCGCGGTTTTGGAATATCAAGGTGGCTGGGTCACTAAAGCAAACCCGAGCGAGGATGCGCGGGAGTTCCCGATCGGAATCAGAGACAGTTGGCGTAAAGGGTTGTACCTCCAGCTGGCATGGGCCGCTAATAGTCTTAACCGTGGGTACTACCTGTGGCAGGTGGATGGGATTGGCGGGTGGCTCTTAAGCGATGGTGTAATCATCCCGATCGACCCATCGATTAATGCCGGGACTGCGGGAGTGCAACAATTATTTGCCTTGCTTTATGACCGTACGGGATGGGATCATGCCGTCTCATCTGATGGAGTGTTCGCCACGTATAGCGGTTTTTTTGGACATCCTTTTGATTATGGCGTTGAGCCATTAATGCCAGAGAACCTTGAACAACCTGCCATGCAATTACCATTCGAACCTAATGTGGATTGGGCTTTTACTGGGGGGCCGCATGGAGGTTGGGGAGACGGATCAGCATGGGCAGCGCTAGATTTTGCACCCGGGGGTAAGGGGCTTGGTTGTGTGGAAAGTGATTTTTGGGTGGTGGCAGTTGCGGATGGCTTGATCATCCGAGCAGACGAAGGCAGGGTGATCCAAGACCTGGATGGAGATGGGAATGAGGGTACAGGTTGGATTGTCTTGTATATGCACATCGAGGGACGCGATCGGGTTCAGGCCGGTATAAGTGTAAAGGCCGGGGAAAGGATCGGGCACCCCTCTTGTGAAGGGGGCTATTCTACGGGTACCCATTTCCATTTAGCGAGGCGGTATAATGGTGAGTGGATTCCAGCCGACCAAGAGAAAGCAGGAATTGGAGTGCCGTTTAATTTGGATGGTTGGATTTCATCTGGTAACGGTATAGAATACGATGGGTTTTTGGAACGTGATGGAGAATCGATCGAGGCTTGGGAAGGTTATTACCCTGAGAACACAATCCACCGATAGGCATAGGAAGCCCACGAGATCACACAGGGCTGTGATCTGTGGGTTGGTGGTTGCATTTGTCAGTCTTTCTTGTGCCATTGGGGTGTTGGACCAAAATGATCCTCTCTTCAACGCACCTAACGGTGCGGGATTATGGACGCCGACCCCGTCGTTGAGTTTCCCAACGGATCGGGCAAGGCTGTCCGAGACCAGTGACCCACCACCTGAAGAAATCCTACAATCATCAACAGATGTCCCAACACCGCCCTCGGTACCAATCGATACCGCACCACTCCTATATTACACCCAAGCAGGAGACACACTCCCAGTAGTAGCCATTCGGTTTGGGGTTGATACGGATGAAATCAACTCTCCCGCAGGATCACTTCCAACAACAGGATTATTGACCCCCAATACATTATTGATCATTCCGCATATGTTGGTAAATACCACCAGCTCGATCAAAATAATACCAGATAGTGAGCTTGTTTATTCGCCTTCTGCGATTGATTTTAATGTTGAAGATTTCATCAACCAGGCAGGTGGATATCTGAGCAGCTATAAAGAGTGGCTGGGAACTACACAGTGGACATCAGGTGCAGAGATTGTGCAGCGAATTGCAACGGAAAATTCGATCAATCCCAGATTGCTTTTAGCGCTAATAGAATATCAAAGTGGTTGGGTTTATGGGCAACCCTCCAACGCCAAGCAAGAGGATTATCCTTTGGGTAAGGTGGATTTGTCGCAAAAAGGATTGTATTCGCAACTTGCCTGGGCGGTTAACCAATTGTCCGTTGGGTATTATGGTTGGCGTGAAGGGTGGGTGACTGACATAGAGTTTTCAGATGGGGTTTCAGCCCGACTGGCACCAGATTTAAATAGTGGTACAGTTGCCTTGCAATTCTATTTTGCACAGATTTATGACACACCTGGATGGTTGGGTGCGCTCGATTCAAACACCGGTATTCCAACGCTTTACGATAGAATGTTCGGTAATTCTTGGATCAGAGCATTGGACGTTGAACCATTGTATCCTCCTAATTTAAGCCAACCTCAACTGATCCTTCCATTTTTGATTGGGCAAATGTGGAGTTATACAGGCGGACCACACGGAGCATGGGAACGAGATGGTGCGCGAGCAGCCATAGACTTTGCACCTGGGAGTACTGAGTCGGGCTGTGTTGAATCTAATGCATGGGTGGTTGCCTCCGCACCGGGGTTGATTGTCCGAGCGGAGCATGGTGTGGTTGTCGAGGATCTGGATGGTGACGGGAAAGAACAAACTGGTTGGGATATACTTTATTTGCATGTCAATGGATTGCGTATCGGAGTAGGTGACTGGGTCGAAACCAGCGATTATTTAGGTCACCCTTCTTGCGAAGGTGGGATAGCCACAGGTACTCATGTGCATATTGCTCGAAAATATAACGGTGAATGGATTTCAGCTGATGGACCTCTACCAATGGAATTAAGTGGTTGGACAGTGCATGCTGGAACTCAGCCATATGAAGGGACGATGACCAAAGGGGATGACACGGTAACATCCAGTATTTATGGGTCAGGTGAGTCGCGAATCTTAAGGACCAGGGAGACACCTTAGAAGTTGGTTCCTTTCTGGGTGTGATGAACGAATAGAATGAAGCTCTATCAAAAAATGAACAAGCTTTATAAAAGTGCGCTTCTGGTCACGATTTTATCGATTATTTTGAGTGCTTGTGGTGTGACCTACCCCCAAAACCAAATCCCTCGTGACACAGAGACACCATTCCAGACCCCGACCCAGAATTTAGTATTCAGCCAGCCGAACGTTACCACTACACCATTACCGATCCGTTCTCCGTATTCACCGGGTGAGCTGGTGGATTATATTGCTCAAACAGGGGATACAGTCCCAGGGATTGCAAGCCACTTTAATACCACCGTGGATGAAATCCTGGCTGCTAACACATTTATCCCAACTGATGCGACAACGATGCCCCCGGGCATGCCGATGAAAATACCGATCTATTACCAACCATTCTGGGGCTCACAATATCAAATCATACCTGACAGCCTATTTATCAATGGTCCAGCACAAGTCGGCTTTGATACATCCGGGTTTGTGGCGGAACATCCTGGGTGGTTGAAAGGATACCTTGAGTATGCTTTCGATGGTAACCGGACAGGCGCAGAAATCATTGACTATGTGGCACTAAATTTCAGCATCAGCCCACGTCTACTTCTAACCCTATTGGAATATCAAGATGGAGCCTTGTCTCTACCCACCCTGCCTGATGAGTCACGCCAATACCCACTGGGGTACCGTGATTGGCTGCACCAGGGCTTGTATATGCAATTGGTGTGGGCGGCAAACTTACTTAATAATGCTTACTATAACTGGAAGAATGGGGATTTGATCGAGTTTGACCACCTGGATCAAACCCAGGAGCGGCCTGACCCTTGGCAAAATGCAGCTAGTGTAGCTTTACAGTATTACTTTTCCAGGTTGATTGACGGTGATCAATATGCACGTGCCGTCGCTCAAGATGGGTATGCGCTTTCATATCGAAATCTATTTGGTGATCCATGGTTGTCGATTGTTCCCCACATCCCAGGGAGTTTGGTCCAACCAGAGTTTACCCTTCCATTCCTGCCAGGGTTAACCTGGGCATACACAGGTGGCCCGCACACAGGTTTCGGGGAAGGAGAGCCCCTGGCGGCGATCGATTTTGCCCCGGGAGCATTAACCAGTGGTTGTGTGCCAACCAATGAATTTGCTACTGCAATTGCTCCTGGGTTGGTGGTGCGATCGGATGCAGCTACGGTTGTGTTGGATTTGGATGGCGATGGCGATGAACGTACAGGCTGGGTTGTGTTTTACTTTCATATAGAAACTAAAGATAGAGTGCCATTGGGTAAGGTTTTACAAACCGGCGATCCAGTTGGTCATCCATCCTGTGAGGGGGGGCGGACGACGGGGACGCACGTACATATTGCCCGGAAATATAATGGGGAATGGATGCCTGTTGATAGTGTAATTCCTTTTAATCTGGGAGGCTGGGTGGCACATAAAGGAACAGTGGAATATGAAGGAACCCTCACCAAGGGAGGCAGGACGATTGTCGCGTGTACTTGTGCTAATGCCACAAGCCAAATAACTGCAGACAAGTAACCTTTCAATCTTGGGTGAAAGGTTTTGGTCAATTGCTCGACGCTTGAATGAATAGGGTCGTAAAACAAACATTCGTTATATGGCAACTGTATCCTTACGGTTTGTAATTGCAGGGCGGTTAAAACGTGATTTTGCACTCATCCCCAGTGGGAAGGCATTGGTCGATGTTCCCGGTGGGAATATTATGTATGCAGCAACTGGTTTGGGGGTTTGGGAGCCTGCAAAACTCATCGGATTGGTCACACGAGTCGGGGAAGACTACCCAAGGGAATGGCTCGATCAGATGCACGAGCGTGGGTTTGACATTCGAGGAATACGTATTTTGCCCGAAGCAATCGACTTGCGGTCTTTTTATGTATACACTGATCTGTACACTCGATTAACTGAAGACCCAGCTGCACATTTCACACGTTTAAAACAACCTTTTCCAAAGGCACTGCTCAATTACACGCGACCTGGGACCAGTTATGATAGCCGTTCACATCTGACACCGACGTCTCTGCGCCAATTGGATATCCCTGAGGATTTTCTTGACGCGACAGCAGCACATCTTTGCCCAATCGATTACCTGACCCATACTTTGCTCCCTGCAGTGTTACGCCAGAATGGTTTTTCAACGGTCACTCTGGATCCATCTGCTGGAACGATGTCACCCACATTCTGGGATGATATACCGGCTTTGGTGACCGGCTTGACCGCATTTCTACCGAATGAAGATGAGATGCGAACACTTTTTCATGGTAGGAGCACTGATCTTTGGCAGATGATGGAGACCATTGCAGATTACGGGTGTGAAATTGTTGTGGTGAAGCGGGGAGAGCGCGGCCAGTACTTGTATGATCGAGCAACCAAGGCCCGGTGGGAAATCCCCGCTTACCCGGCGAGAGTTATTGACCCAACCGGGGCAGGTGATTCTTTCTGCGGTGGTTTTTTGGCTGGATATCGAAAAACATATGATCCCCTTCAAGCTGCAATGTATGGAAGCATTTCAGCCTCTCTAACTATTGAAGGAAGTGGAGTATTTTATGCCCTGGATGCCTTGCCAGGATTAGCTCAGGCAAGATTGGATGCTTTGAAAGACGGTATACGAAAGGTATAGACTGGAAAATGAATCCATCGATTACTGAGCGGGTTTTAGATCTGGCAATGCAGATCCAACAAATCCCAGCGCCCACATTTGAAGAAGGGCAACGAGCAGAATACATCCGGAAGCATTTCTGTGAACAGGGAGCGAAAGATGTGACGGTGGATGATTGTGGAAATGTTTACACTCACATCAGGGGACGTGGTGAGAAACCGCCCCTTGTGGTATCAGCACATTTGGACACTGTCTTTCCCCGGGGCACCGATTTAGCCAACACTCGCAATCTGGAAAAGATCACCGGACCCGGAATTGGGGATAATTCTTTAGGCTTGGCCGGATTGTTTGGGTTGTTTTGGGCTTTCATTGGTACCAGTGCAGATCTGAGCACAACGCAAGGTTTGGACGGTGATGTGTGGCTGGTTGCAAATGTGGGCGAAGAGGGGCTCGGCGATTTAAAGGGCATGAAAGCCGTCGTTAACCGATTCGGGGAAGAAGCCCTGGCATACATAATCCTGGAAGGCATGTCGTTGGGACAAATCTATCATCGCGGATTGGGAGTTCGCAGATATCGTATACGTGTACACACCAAAGGAGGGCATTCCTGGGTTGATTATGGGAATCCATCAGCGATCCATGAACTTGCTGATTTGCTCGTAAAAATCAAAGACCTTCCTTTATATGTTGAGCCGCGCACATCCATGAACGTGGGAGTAATTACGGGTGGCACGTCGGTGAATACGATTGCCGCAGATGCGAGCTTTGAGCTCGACTTGCGTTCAGAAAGCATGCTGGTACTACATAATCTGATCGGGCAGGTGGAGACACTGGTGGAGGAGGCAGATCGCAAAGGGGGAGAGGCAGTCAGAGTATGCTGCGAGGTGATAGGAGACCGTCCGGCAGGTGAAATCCCAGCAGATCACCCGTTGGTTAAATCAGCCATGGAGTGCATTATTGGGAATGGGATCAGCGTAAGACTGAATATTGGCTCAACAGATGCCAATGTACCGCTCAGCCGAGGTCTGCCTGCCATTTGCGTTGGTTTGACCACAGGTGGAGGTGCGCATACGTTGGGAGAATATATTGATATCAAACCAATCACCCAAGGATTGGGGATATTGGTTGATCTTGTTCCAATGATTTTTCGGGTGAGAATCACTGACGCCTGATTGTAAAATGCTCAAGCCAGCCGCATTCGCACATCGAGTGCTGCGGAACCCTGAGTAGCGGGGAAGACCCGGAGTGGGTTAATCTCGATCTCAGCAAGTTGTGGGAAATCAGAGGAAAGCTGACCGAGAAGCATGATTGCTTCAATAACTGCCTGTCGGTCGGCGTGAGGCAGATTGCGGAACCCATGCAGCCGACGACCTGCCCAGGTGTTTTCCAACATCCACTCAGCATCCTGAAGCGTCAGGGGTGCCAAGGCAAATGCGACATCTTTTAATCCCTCAACTTCTACTCCACCTGATCCAAACATCACCAATGGTCCGAATTGGGCGTCTTGAATCGCACCCAGGATGACTTCTTGCCCGGCAGGAAGCATGCGCTGAACATAAACCCCCTGGATATTAGCGTTAGGAAACGCGGTTACGGTATTCGAGATTATCTTTGCAAACCCGATCGATACGGCTTCTGGGTCCACTAAATTGAGCATCACCCCTCCAATATCAGATTTGTGGGAGATATCAGGGGAGGCAATCTTTAGTACAACCGGGTAACCCACCTCCTGGGCATATTTAACCGCTTCATTCAAAGTGGATGCCAAGCCCATAGGCACACCAGGGAGGTGATAGGCTTGTAGAATAGCAGACGTTTCTGAGGCATTTAGATACCCTGGGTTTTCCCCCCGGAGTTTTAACACCTGCTGGACTATATCCTTGTCAACCGTAGCTTGGGCAAATTGAGAATCCCGTTCTTGGTCTAAGTACTCCGCTCGTTGTGCCAGAACAGCCAGGGCAGAAGCAGCTCGTTCTGGGAAACGATATTCCGGCACCCTTGCAGCACGAAAATGTTCGACCGCTTCTTGAATCAAGCGTTCGCCCATCAGTGCAATCGTGACGGGTTTTTCGGAGTTGTGAATGACAGGAATGATCGACTTTGCTACAGCTCCGGCGGTGTGCATGGGTGGGGGAGGAGTGACAACGAGCACACCATTGACCTCTAGGTCGGTAAGTAAAACCTGCAAGCAGGAGGCGAATTGCTCTGGGGTCGCTGAGGCCAGCATGTCCACCGGATTAATTAGACTCGCAGCGGGTGGCAGCAGTTTTGCCAATTTTGCCTGAGTATCGGGTGTTAACTCAGCCAGAGACATCCCATTCATCTCCAAAGCGTCAGCAGCTGTCACCCCTGGGCCGCCTGCACTAGTTAAAATAGCAATAGCACGACCTTTGGGAAGAGGGCACCAGGCTAAAGCACGAGCCCAATCGAACAACTCTTCAGTTGTATCAGCTCGAATCACACCAGCTCTGCGAAAGGCAGCATTGAAGGCATTTTCCTGACCGGCAAGGGCACCGGTATGAGAGGCTGCAGCACGCTGTCCACTCGGATAACGTCCCACTTTTAATGCAACAATGGGTTTCTGGCGGGTGATTTTCCGGGCTTCCTGGACAAACCGCTGCCCATCGCTCACCCCTTCCAAATACAGTGTCAGGACGCGGGTGAATTGATCTTCAGCGATGGGAGCCAATACATCCGTTTCATTAACATCTGCCTGATTACCCAAGCTGACTAATCGTGAAAGCCCGAAACCCTGACCACGCGCCCAATCGATCACCGCAGCGCAGATTGCGCCTGAGTGCGAAATGAAAGCTACATCACCTGGAGGTGGACCTGGGGGGGGCAAAAAGGTGGCATCCAATGGCAGATGAGTATCAAGCAAACCAATACAGTTTGGCCCGATCATACGGATGCCAAAATGGCGGGTGATATCTATGAGCTCTTTTTCCAATTCAGCCCCGTGATCTCCGGTTTCTCGAAATCCTCCAGACGCGACGATCACTGCGTGGATCCCCCGTTTTGCACACTCATTCAAAACGTTCGCTACACCCGCTGCAGGGATCAATATAATTGCCAAATCGACTGGGTCTGGCAGAAGCAATATAGACGGGTACATGGGTCGACCGAGCAGGCTGCCACCTTTTGGATTTACAAAATGGATTGCGCCTTGATAGTTGCACTGCACAAGGTTGCGTGCCAAGCCATAGCCCAACTTGGTTGGGTCAGCTGATGCACCAATAAGAGCGATACCACGGGGGGAAAAGTAAGGAGCAAGCGAGGTGGATGAAGTTTGCATAGGGGTTTATTTAAACCACAGATATCATTTCAACGGCTGGATTATGGGAAATAATGCTGATCGGGGTAACAGTCGGTGTCTCACTTGGAGTGGGTGAGGATGGAATGGTCGGTTCAATAGTGGGACTTTCTATTGGCGTTGGTGGCGTCGTCGTTGTGCTGGTTTGGGTAGGTGTGGGAGCAGCTATCGATGTTAAAAGATGGCATGATAATCCAGAGAGCAGAATAACGAAAAAAAATAAATAATGCCCGGGATTGAACCATAATTACCTCCGATTACAACTTGATGGTTTTTCTCGAGCAATTGTACCTGTAAACATTAAGCTTGTGAGTTCAGGTTGATCAATTATAAGAGTCTTGATTAACATGATGATGTTGAGTCTGTCCTCATTCTCCATTTATCTACAGCCAACCCATAGGATTTATTTATCGGTTATACTTTATTGGCTCATGGGAATGACCAAGTGACTGGGATGATCTTTTGTGATTAAGTGTGTAACGATACAGGTCAAGGTGCATCTAACCAATGAATGGTAATGAAAATAAGGTCGAAACCGAAGGCTTTTCATTAGAAGCATTACAGCTAGGCGATCCAGAGGAATTTTCTCATCTTGTGGATGCATACTCCAGCAAGATATATCGCCTGGCAATAAAAATGCTGAACCAGCAACGGGATGCCGAGGACGTCTTACAAGAGACATTTTTAAAAGCTTACCGTGGGTTAAAATCATTCGATGGACGTTCGAAATTGTCCACGTGGCTTTTCCGGATCGCAACCAATGAAGCATTAATGGTGATACGGCGCAAACATCCAGAGATCGTATCCATTGATGAACCTGTAGAAACAGAAGAAGGTGAGCAAGAACCGATACAGATCATTGATTGGTGTTGCTTACCAGAAAATGAGTTATTATCCGAGGAGACCAAGGAAAAATTAGATGCTGCCGTCCAGAAACTTCCGGAGAGATTAAAAGTGGTGTTTCTACTTAGAGACATAAACGATTTATCGACACATGAGACAGCTGAAGTATTAGGCTTAAGTGATACTGCGGTAAAAACCCGGTTATCCCGTGCTCGTTTACGATTGAGGGAAGAATTATCTGCTTATTTTGGCGAGCGTACCAATGATTTACGCGAGGCACGACTTAATAAATCAATGCATACTTCCCAAAAAGAGCCTAGAGAAAGTGCTTCTTCGCTCCAGAGGAGAAGATAGACTATCATGGAACCAACGAAAAGACACACTCATAAAAATTGCCGGCAACTGCTTGGGTCACTATCCGAATACGTGGATGGAGAATTAGATGAAGAGTTATGCAGTGTATTAGAGCATCATTTGGAGGATTGTGAAGATTGCCGGATCGTGGTGGATACGCTGCGGAAAACCGTTTACCTGTATCATGAAACTATAGGGACTGAAAATATCCCTTCAGATATCCGCCAGCGTTTGTATAAATCTTTGAATATCGAAGATTATATGGAAAAATGAAACCTGCCAGTGTGATTACTTGGAGATGATCATCATTTAAGTCTGCGGGCATCACCCTCGCGCACAGTAATTCCTTGAGCATCCAAATACTCGAGGAGAGCAAGAACATATCGGCGGCTGGTGTTGAAGTGATCACGCACCTCTGCGGCTGTAATCGTCCCCTTCTTCTTCAGTAAATTGACAATCTCTAAAAGCATCAGATCGTAGTCCTGTTTGCGAAAGACCACATCGGGTGGAATGGGAATTAACAATCCCACATCGATCATGGCATTATAGAGTTCTTCGCCCACCTCAGTCAGACATTCTTTCATCGTCGGGGGTGAGAAAGGTGAGGCTATAAAGCGAGCCAGTAATCCATCCACTGAACGTTGTTGTTGGGGGTTAAATTTAATAGCGTACCCGACCCTTAGTACAATTGAACCAGTCTCCTCCAGGTCACCTTCAGACACTATTCTTCGCAAAGCGATATTAAAAAAGCGTGAGGATAACTTCAAACGGGATTTTAGTTCTTCACGAGGGATTCCACGCCGTAAGGGGTAATTTATATGATAATCACCCACTTCTTTCAGTATTTGTCGTTTTAACGTATTCCAATAGGCGATAGATGTCACTAAGGTCATAGGAGAAATTGAATCCAGTTCCTGATTTTCCAAAACGATGATTTCTCCTTTGACCACCAATTCTTGGATGGATTGATTGGCAGTGGATGCGTCGAGGTTGGAGCGGGTGATGACATCTTGTAATTGAGTAATCCCCAAGGCAAGCATTGACTGGAGCAAGACCTCGGCTGGAGTACCCCGCGCCAGAGTATCGAGATTTGCCAGTTCTTGAGCTGAAAAACGTTTATGGCGCCCCTTAGGATGGGGATCAACTACCGTTCCTCCACCCAGGGTTTCACCAGGAGAGGGGCGTCTTAGGATATAACGATCACCCCGGACGGCAACAATTGGTTCATCGAGCTCAAGCTGCAGCCAACCTTCTTCAGCTGGTAGTAACTCCTCACTTCCCAGCAAGCGCACCCTTGATTGGATTTCTGCTGCTCCAAGGAAAAACTTAACCAACATGTCGTGTTTCAGTGGTTGGGCAATATCAGGCAGTAAGCGAAAGCGGACATCGATCCGCCGGGCGGGTTGGTAGGTGCCCGGGAAAGCAATTACATCCCCACGTTTCACTTGATCAACATTGATACCAGAAATATTAACCGCTGTGCGGCTGCCGGGGATGGCGGTTTCCTCTTTTCTCCTGTGGGTTTGGAGACCCCGGATGCGGGTACGTAATCCAGACGGGAGAATTTCAACTTCATCAGCCGTGTGTAAGCTACCATCACTGAGAGTGCCAGTGACCACTGTACCAAAACCCGGCATTGTGAACACTCGATCAACAGGAAGGCGAGGGCGACCCTGATCAGGTCGAGGAGGACGGTTAACCAGGGAATCGTTCAAGCAATTCAATAATTCAGATATACCCTGATGAGTGCGTGAGGAAACACGAACAATAGGAGCACTTTCCAGGACCGTGTGCTTTAATGCAGAACGGATATCTTCCTCGACCAGATCGAGCCAATCAGGATCATTGATGAGATCAATCTTTGTAAGGGCAATAACACCACCCTGCACTTGTAAAATATCCAAAATTGCCAAGTGCTCAATGGTCTGAGGCATCATCCCTTCATCAGCGGCGATAACAAACAAAGCGGCATCGATCCCTCCGATACCGGCAAGCATATTTTCTATGAAATCACGATGCCCCGGCACATCGACGATACCAACTTCCTCTCCAGAGGGAAGAGTAAGCCAGGCAAAGCCTAAATCTATGGTCATTTCCCGTTCGCGTTCTTCCTTGAGGCGATCGGGATGTGTTCCTGTTAACGCCTGTACGAGGGTGGATTTACCGTGATCGACGTGCCCGGCAGTACCAATAACATGCATAAACTTTAACCAGAGTGCCCTATGGTCCGTTCATAAGTGGTGACCCATTCATGGGCCAGTGCTAATATGGACTGCAGGCGTTTTTCAACTAGCTCATTCGCCTGTTGTAGTAGATCCTTTACTTCTTGTAACTCATCTTCTATATGAGTAGTTTGTTCAGCGAGCTTATCAAACTGGCGTGTTGCTTCGTTGCGTTGCTCTTCCTGGGTTAATGTGTAATTTGTCCAGCGTTTCTGGTCATCAGCTTTAAATGTCACCCATTCCTGACGAAAACGGTCTTCAGATAGGCGTTGAATTTCGGTAATTTCATTGATGCGCCGCTCAACACGTTGGGTCAATTCCTGTAAATTTGCATGGGTGCGCTGCACCTCTCGGTGGGTGGTATCCAGATTGACTAATTGAGATTCTATATCCACTGCTTGTTTTTCGATCGAATCAAACCGGGTTTGCCATTCCTTCCAGGTGCGGTCACGCTCAACCTGAGTTATAACCTGCTTATTAATGAAATTTGTCATCGTATCACGCCTTTCGCCTTCAACGGTGATTAATTCATTAACTCGAGTCTCTAATTTATGAATGTTGGTATTAATTAATTCGGTTTGACCTCTTTGATCATCCATCCGCTTTCTCAGCGCATTCACCTCGCCCTGTAAATCCACAATCCGTTTTGCGTCTTGGCGACGGCCATCCTCAAGCAACCGGACTGTGCGCGTGTATTCTTCTTCTTCGATTCGTACTGTATCAATTTTTCCACGCAGCTCATCTAGGGAGCGCCTGATGGCGATTTCTATATCGAGGCGTGCCTGGATATTTTTATCAAGTTTGGGGATTACTTCTAGTTGTTTCTGAAGGTCCGCCACATTGCCATCGAAAGATTTAATTTGTACACGTTGGACTTTTTCAGATTCGTCAATCCTTAACTTGAGTGCCTTATCCAGCTCATCAACCGCTTGTTTGCTCTCCTGGCGAGTCTTTATCAGCACTTGATCATATTGATCCATTCGGACGATGATGGCAGAGAGACGCGTAATTTCACTACTTAAACTCTTGCCTTGCTGTAGAGAAGCAGCCAGGCTACCCTCCAGAGAGACCAACTTATTTTCGAGCAGGGCGATCGAATCTTTCTCTTTACGGCGATCTTCTTCCACCCATTGAATACGCTTTTGAAGCTGTTCAATATCCATGTGGGCTCCTAGTTCCTAATATAAAGTAAACAATCGTTCCCATATACATGGGCGAGGATACATGCCGATTATAGCATGAGGTGGATTTATGGCACTTTCCAGGAGATCAGGTGTGAAAATACCTGTGAAACATTGGTTAATGGTGGGAAAAACCATTGTGGAAATAAGCCTACCAGAAAGAGAAGGAGTACACCTACTCCGAGGAAAAATATTATTCCCCGATTTTCATGAACACTCCATTTTTCTTCGTTTTTCCCCATGGTCAGTACAGCCAGCATGCGGATTCCACTTGCAAACAAGCCAACACTTCCAAGCAATGTAAAGATCGCGGTGATTGGTGAGCGATTCGCCAGCTCACTCCAAAGAGATAAATGCACTGGAAAGCCTGCCAACAAGGGCATTCCAGCCACTGAAAAACAGCCTAATACCAGGCTGATGGATGCGATTGGTATTTGGCGAGCCATCCCATACACTGTGCGAAACCGCAAAGCCTCAACCCCTAGTGCAAGGTTTGAATTATATATCGTAGTAAGGGCAAGCGCCCAAATCCCAATGGCCAAAGCATGGGGTAGCAGCAAGGTGAAAAATAATGGCAGACCATTATTCACAGTGATCGATAAGATGGATATTCCAATCTCCATCATACATGCATAACCCAAAATTCGACCTAGATGGCGTTGAAAAGCTGACCATACTCCTCCGACAAATACCATCATCGCACCGCTTAGTTGTAGAAGGTTGATAACGGTTTCAGAATTTCGCAGCCATGTGTATCGATTTAAAAAGCCAAGACCTAAGAGAGAGACCATCCATGGGAGGATTACCAGGATGAAGCCAACTGAATATGGGTGGGATTCTTCTGCCAGCATCGGGATCCATGTGTGAAAAGGGAATATCGCCAGTAAAAAGATAAATCCAAATGCCAAAGAAAGAGATGCACGTGCCACCAGCGTTAATTCCTCGGGACTGGCTTCCACCCCAGCAAGCAACCACCCTGAAAACAAAATGAATGGCATACCAAAGGTTTGGAAGGTTAAAAAGCGCAATACTCCCTTCCCGACGGGGCTTCCTGGTTGGACTAAGATTGGAACACAAACCAAAGCAGCTAGTTCAAGTAAAAGTGCAGCATACAGAAAAGGTTCCACTGCCAACGCAGCAATCAATAAGGCTACCAATACCATCCCCAATGGGACGTACATTCGTCCTGATGCGGCGACAAATACAACTGCAAACCAGAAACCGATAAGCAAGAATATTGTTACCAGTAATGGTCGGTCGGAATTATCCAGGAGAAATTGGCGGCCTAAGACGGTGAGGGTATCATTTATCTTTATGGACCATGGACCGAGCTTGATAAGCTCATTGATTGGCAGCTTCCATGCAATGGTGGCTAGTAACAACATTGAAGTTGTGCCAACTATGACGGTGAGTCGATACCAGCGCCGGAAGAAATATAAAAATACACCAAGAAGACCAGGAATAATGATCCAAATCAGCGGCGAACTCACGGATTACTCTCCATGGTGGGGACAATCAACATATATACCCCAACCAAAGCAAGCCCCAGGTTAACTCCAGCCAATAATCCAGTCACGAGCGTAGATGTCTCGATGGCTGCATAGATGATTTCAAAACCAGAAAGGGAAGTCAGGAGACCAATTATCACCCTTAATGGGTGTGACGTAAGGCTCAATTGCAATAATCCAAAGCTAATCAAGATGAAACTTCCCCATCGGATTGGAATACTGATCATCGAAAGCCATGTCTCAGAGTGACGAACCAGAGAAGTGATAGTCAATATGACGATTACAGCTGTCATGATCCTGAAAATTAGACCGAATTTTATCGATTTTTCGGAATCGCGCCAGGTATCAGGTACACTGGTCATCGCAATTCCGAGAATAGCCCCTGCCATCCAACCAGCCACCATTTTAGCGACTGCCATTTCCACTGGCCAGGATGTATTCACCAACAAGAATACACCGACATATTGCACTGCCAGAGCTGCAATGCAAAAACGCCAATCTCTACCAATCAAAATAAATGTTGACGTCAAGCTGACTAATATGACCGCACCCAGGATAATTGGATCAGAGACCATGGATGCTAATCACCTTTGTAAAAAGACGAATATTAACGCAAACAATACTAATGCCCAAAGGATGCCTCCATCACCTTCCAAAATGGTAGAAGAGAGGGCAAATAATCGCGATATTGTGCCGAATAATTTCCACAAAAAGCGATATAACCATTCTAGTGAGAATAGATTGTTCCAGAAAGAGGATTTTATTGAACGCCCAAATGATGGGAACGGTCTGGGATAACGCCAAGCAATGGAAACAATGAGCCCAGCGATAATAAGGGCAAGCAGGCCTATGATCCATCCAGATAAGGCCACATCATTCACATTGGGGTATAACCGCCAACCAATGAGTAAATGAGATACAGCAATGATTATCAGCCCAATGGGGTATAAAAACCAAACCCACCGTTCGATGTGTTCGGAAGTTTTTTCTCCAGCAGGGAAAATCCCACGCAGAGCATGGCGGAAGAATCCAGCCAAAAGGAATGATTGGATGAGTAAAAAAATGAATGATATCAATGAAAAAAGAGTTAGATTTACTGGAATGTAAGGTGAATATTGGTATAAAGCCGTCCCTTGCCAGGTGGGACTGAACGGCAGAGCTGATAAATTAACCAATCCCAGTACAACTAGCGGAATAAGACCCCGATGACGTAAGGGCATGGAGAAGATTAATCCTCCAGATAGGAGGCTGGCGATACTCCAAGCCAAGCATGCCGATGGGTGGTTTAATATTGCTGCTGCGACTGCAAGGGAAGCAGATCCAAGCACCCAATATGGTCGTCCATTGAGCTCGTCTTTTGCGCCCAGCCAGTTGACTGCTGCAAACAAGCCCGCCAGGGTGGTTAAACCCAATAGATAGGGCGTCACGGATCCTGTTACACCTGCATTGGATACCCTTACTAAGAGTATATAACTTGATGCTGCGGGGACCAAGCGTAGAATAGTCCCAAGACCACGCCTTATAGGTAAACCTTGAGTAAGTGGAATATGCAGGGGTAGAACACCCAAACGGAGGCCGGCTGCTAATACAAGGTATGTGCTGACTGGCTGTGAAATGGCATCAAAGGATAAAGAAGCACCTTGTGACCAGAGAACGAGTCCGGCTAATAAGACTATGCCAATTCCTGCCATCTTGGCAGAAAAAGCCAGGATAATTCGCTCGCGAGTTTTACTTTGCAACATCTGACCCAATAATATGATAAGCTCGATGATATCCAAGGAAGCCCATGCAAGCAGTAAGGTAAGCATATTTCCAGCAGTAACTGCCAACATGCCCAAGCTTGTAAGAGCTAAAATTGAAGCCCACAACAACCAGTTGGGTGTCAGACCAGCTTCAAGAATTTTGGCAGGCGCATCTGAGGATACGATTTCATCAGATGAATTTGGATCTTCTACAACTTGAATTTTCTTTTGGGCTGGTGATTGATCAAGTGTGGGACCTTGACCAAGGTGTGCGATGGAAGTAACCATCACTGAGAATGTTAGGGACGTCAGTGCCAAGGCAAAATACCACGAAATGTTGTCAATCTGTAATGAAGGCGAGATCGGGAATAGGAAATCAGGCTTCCATTGCAAGAGTGGAATAATGCGCGGAATATCTGATCTTGCCAGGAAAACCATTGACCACCCAACCAAGACTGCCAAGACAGCCAAAAACCCCTGGATACTTAACTTGGGGCGTACCAAGTGAAGGATCAGCATGGCAAGTGGTGTGAATATGAAGAGAAATATGGTCAAGAGAATGAGCATATGTCTCGGATCTATTTTTTACAAGATTGTTCCAGGATTTCGTAATAAATAATTACCCATCCCAGCTTTACCAAGCCATTTTTCACCATCAACAATCATGGTTCCCCGTAAAAATACTTTTTCTGGGAAACCCACCAATTCCCAGTTTTCATACAAATTGTAATCTGTGCGATGGTGCGAGTAAGCAACGCCATATCGAACACGACGATCGGGATCCCAAATGACGATATCCGCATCTGACCCAGGCATAAGGGTTCCTTTGCGTGGATAGAGACCAAAGATTTTAGCGGGGTTGGTGCTCGTTAGGGCGACAAACTGATTGGGAGATAGCTTTCCTGAACGGACTGCGTACGTCCACAGGATGGGGAGGCGATCACCCACACCCGGCAGACCATTCGGGATTTTGGTGAAATCATCCTTCCCGAGCTCTTTACCGGGAATCGCAATGGGATGTCCTTCATATACAATTGGTTGGCTTCCATCAAAGAAGAACGCGCAATGATCTGTGCCGATAGTTTGAAGGGTTCCATCGGCTAACCCCTGCCAAAGGCGCTTGTTGTCGGAAGGAGACCGCAATGGTGGAGAGCAGACCCATTTAGCTCCGTCAGGATGGCGAAGCTGATCCATAGTAAAGAATAAATATTGGGGGCAGGTTTCTCCCATCACATTCAGTCCATGCTCCCTGGCATAACGAAGCTGATCGACCTCCCCGGCAACGTTCATGTGGACGATATAAAGAGGAGCCTGTGCTTGAGCAGACAGAGCTGCTCCACGCAAGACCGCTTCGACAGCCCCCCAGGAAGGGCGAGTTAGTGCATGCCATTCAGGAGAAGTATGACCCGCCGACAGTGCATCTGCCACTAATATATCGATAACATCACCGTCCTCTGCATGCAACATGGTGAGCAAATTATGTTGTTTTGCCAGGCGTAAAACCCGAAAGATTTCTCCATCCTTCAGCCGCAACCGGTCGTTGTAAGCGGTAAATACCTTTATCGTAGATATCCCCAGTTTTGATAATTCAGGAATCTCATCAGCCACGCGTTGATCAAAGTGGGTGATGTTCATGTGGAAACCATAATCAATGGCTGCCAGCAGATCAGCCCGTTTATGCCAGGCCTCGACGCAAGCCGGGAGGGAAACTTCATCTTGGGGGACAAAATCCAATACAGTGGTTGTACCTCCGAAGGCTGCTGCTTTATGACCGGTATAGTGATCATCTGAGGAGACCGTGCCGAACATGGGCAGGTTAAAGTGAGTGTGAGGGTCCACTCCGCCAGGCATCACGAGTTTTCCAGTGGCATCAATGATGTTAGCCCCTGTATTCTCCAGATCTTTCCCAATCGTGGTTATTTTTTCGCCATCAATCAAAATATCAGATTGGAATGTATCAGAAGCGGTAATAATGGTGCCAGATTTGATGAGGAGGGACATTCAGTAGCTCCAACTCAGGATTTTGTGGATTGAAACACTTCAATGCTGCTAGAATCCACGCCAGTTGTTAACTGTTGTATAGTTTTACCGATAACAGGATGGTACAAGTCAGGGGCAATCTCTACCAGAGGGATGAGAACAAAAGCACGTTCGATAATCCGTGGGTGGGGGATGGTCAGTTTTGGCGTATTTAAAACAAGGTCATCATAGAAAAGGATATCCAGGTCGATCAGACGCGGGCCAAAACGGAAAGTTTCCTGGCGTCCCATTGAAACCTCTATTTCTTTTATAAACGCCAACAGATCAAATGGGGCACGGTCTGTAGTGGCTTTTATGATTTGGTTTAAGAAAGAGGGTTGATCAGAGTATCCCCATGGTTCGGTCTCATAAATAGATGACTGAGCCACAGCTTTTACTTTGGGAGAGATATTTGTCATCGCATTGCGGAGATTGGCGAGGCGATCCCCAAGATTGCTGCCCAGGGAAATGTAAATGATGTGGGTCATAATTTTAATGATCCTACGCCCCTGATCTAAATTCGCTCAACAATGGTTGCGGTTGCCATACCATGTCCGATACACATGGTTTGCAATCCATATGTACCTTTGGTGCGGTGCAATTCATGAACAAGTTTGGTCATCAGAATGGCACCGGTGGCACCCAATGGGTGACCATGTGCGATCGCACCACCATTCGGATTTACCCTGGATCTGTCGGGTTTAATTTCCTTATCCCAGGCCAGGACGACCGATGCAAAGGCCTCGTTAATCTCAATGACATCCATCTGATCCAGAGACAATCCTGAGCGTATAAGGATTTGTCGAGTGGCAGGGATTGGACCATCCAGCATTAGGACCGGGTCGGAGCCAGTCACATAGCGAGAGACAATACGCGCGAGTGGGATCAGGTTATTCGCTCCGACCGCTTTTGCTGAAGCCAACACCAGTGCTGCGGAACCGTCACTGATCTGGCTAGCATTCGCAGCGGTAACTACTCCATCTGGCTTGAAAACCGGTTGCAGGGACCCCATCTTCTCACGGTTGGGTGGCATACGCACGCCCTCATCAATCTTGATCACTCTGCCATCCGACAGCGTGATGGGTAGAATCTGGCTCTCGAAATACCCATCTTGAATGGCTTTCATGGCTCGCAGGTGGGATTGGTAAGCAAAATCATCCAGTTCATCACGGGTGAGGTGATATTTTTCCGCCATCATCTCAGCGCTGACCCCCTGATGGACTAATTTGTATGGAATTCCTTCCGGCCATTCTTTGGGATAATCAGCCCCCAGCGGTTGGTGTGACATCATTTCGGTGCCTCCGGCGATCACGAGGTCCATATCACCAGCCAGGATGGCCTGAGCAGCAAAATGAATCGCCTGTTGACTGGAACCGCACATCCGGCTGAGTGTGACTGCGGGAACATGGGTCGGGAAACCTGCTCCTAAAACACCCAAACGCGCCAAATTGGCACCCTGGTCCCCAATTGGTGTGACGCATCCCCAGACAACATCCTCAACCTGACCTGGATCGATCCCGGCCCGTTTCACAGCTTCCTGCAAAACCAATGCAGTCAGGTCAACCGGAGAGAGCGAGACAAGTGCTCCTGTAGGTCTGCCGAGACCTACAGGCGTACGTACTGCAGAAATGATGAATGCTTCAGACATTGCCACACCTCCTTAGTCAATATATATAGCATACCATAATTATTCTATGAGAATAACCTCCGACGAACAAATTCACCTTTGCCAAGAAGGCGTCAAACGGCTAAAATTATCGTGTCGAAACTGATTGCGTTAAGGAGTATCCATGGTACAAGCAACATTCCATTTCCCGCGGGGGTTTCTCTGGGGGACAGCCACCGCGGCTTATCAGGTGGAGGGCAATAACACAAATAGTAACTGGTACGCCTGGGAACAAGAACCTGGGCGAATCATACATGGGGATAAAGCGGGTCTGGCGTGTGACTGGTGGAACGGTCGGTGGCGCGAGGATTTTCATCGTGCAGCAGAAGGGGCGCAAAATGCGCATCGCATGTCGATCGAATGGAGCCGGATCCAGCCTGCGCTAAATCGGTGGGATGAAGATGCCTTAAATCGATATGTGGAAATGGTCCGAGGATTGGTGGAGCTCAATATGACTCCACTGATCACTCTGCACCACTACTCAGACCCCCAATGGTTTGTGGATATAGGAGGCTGGGAAAACGAGTCTGCAGCGGGATATTTTGAAAAGTATGTTCGGAAAGTGGTGCAAGCGTTAAAGGATTATGTAAATCTTTGGTGCACGTTTAATGAACCGAATGGT
>JBAPSY010000073.1:0-86309 GCA_049281855.1 Anaerolineales bacterium | reverse complement strand
ACCGGTCACACGACCACTTTTCACCACATTGCGCCAGAAGGCAAATGGGTGGAGGGAGGGAACCGTCCACGAATAAGAGCCCGAAACCACGAAATAAGATCGCACGTCTCATCCAATACCGGTGAGGGATAAAACGCACAGGAGGAGATTACTTCCCCTCACTTCGCTCAGGGCTGGCGGGCAAAAACCACCTCGCAACGACAAATACCCCCTCCCGCCTCCCCCAAATAAAAGGCAATTTTGGGGAGGAGAACGGATTGGGCGCAGCACCACTGTGCCTCTAAAAAAAGAATAACTTTGGAAATAAAACGGGGCTGGTTTTGCCAGCCCCGTTATTCTTGTGACGTAGAAGGTTAATCAACCGAGAAGTTGTCGTCGGCGGCAATGTCATCCGCCAGAACATGGATCTGGTAGTCGCGGTTTTATCCCGACGGTTGAAACCGCCCCAGCGGAATTCACAAAGTCGGCCTTCGCTGACCAGCGCTTAGGGTTGGGTTTTGGGTGGAAGAAATTCTTTGATCAATCTATCACCCCGATATATTGAATTCAGGCTTGTTTAATAACCGATTATTTCCTATAATTAAAGAAGGTGGCAGCACACAACCAAAGACACTCAACGCCACCGAACTGCGTAAGCCCTTGACCGTATTGCTTGAGAAATTATTATTAGGCCGGTTGGTTACTTTTTCAGTGTATAAATCAGCCGTCGAAGGTTCCGAAAGGAGGTGCAGCAGTTAGCCCGATCACTACCCCATAGCACGGTACTTGACCGACAAAATCAAATATTACATACACAAATGAGGAGAGAAACATGTCCCGAAAACTTTTTTTTGTACTCAGCGTCTTAATCGCCATCAGCCTGCTGGTTACCGCCTGCGGAGCCAAAGCGACCGAAACGCCAGCACCTGCTGGTGGCGAAGTGGCCGCTCCGGTGATCCAAACAGTTGAGGTCATCAAGACGGTTATCGTCGAAGTGCCTGCAGCAGCAGGCACACCCCTACCCCCAGAAATCATCAAGCCGGCTGGCTATGGAGAAACCCTGCAAGCCATCCAGGCACGGGGTAAAGTGGTATGTGGCGTACACACCGAGCTGCTCGGCTTCGGATATCTGGACGAGAATGGGCGCAATGTTGGCTTTGATATTGATTTCTGCCGAGCCGTCGCTGCGGCCGTTTTGGGTGATCCGGAGGCAATCGAGGCCGTCCCAATCACAGCAGCCGATCGTGGCCCGGTGCTGCAGACCGGTGAGGTTGATCTGGTCACCCGCAACATGACCTGGACCTCCAAGCGCGATGCAGAATGGGGCAACTTCACCTGGATCACGTTCTACGACGGTCAGGGCTTTCTGGTGCGTGCGGACAGTGGGATCACCACCCTGCAAGATATGGACGGCGCGGCAGTGTGCGTGACCACCGGAACAACCACGGAGAAGAACCTGGCAACAGCTTTCGGTGATGCTGGTCTGGCATACGAGGCGGTCACCTTTGAGGAGACCTCTGCGGTATATGGTGCCTATGAGGAAGGGCGCTGCGATGTGGCTACCAGCGACAAATCACAGCTTGCTGCCGTGCGGGCTGGCTTCCAAAACCCGGAAGACCACGTCATCCTGCCCATCACCATCTCCAAAGAACCACTCACTCCGGCTGTTCCGACCGGTGATGATCAGTGGCTGGATATCGTCAAGACGGTGATTTGGGGATTGATCAATGCTGAGGAGTTTGGGATCACCTCAGCGAATGTAGAGGAAATGAAATCCAGCGAGAATGCAAATATCCGCACGCTGCTTGGCGCGGAAGGAGAAGCGGACTGGGGTTACACCACTCTTGGCCTCAACTCGGATTCACTGGCGCAAGCAATTTCGGCGGTCGGTAACTATGGTGAGATCTACGCCCGCTACTTCGGTCCTGAAGGCATCGCCTTCACACTGGATCGCGGCTTGAACAATCTATGGACCAATGGTGGCTTAATGTACGCGCCACCGATCAAGTAATCTCGACAAACACTCCGATTGGGTGTGCAGTCTGTCTGCAATCAAATTGCACACCCAATACCGGGATTTCCAAGACACGTGATGGAAACGGAAGCGTATTACCCCAAAAAAATCCCAATCTGGCGTGACGAGCGCGTGCTCAAAGCTACCGCACAAGTCATTTCTTCGCTCATCGTCTTTGGATTCCTTTATTGGGCGATCAGTAACTTCTTCGAGATCACCCAGCAACGCGGCATGCCGCTGACCTACAAATTCCTGGATGAAGCTGCGGGTTTCCCGATCAAGGAGTCATTCATCCCCTATGATTCAACGATGTCCTTTGGAAGAGCCGTCCTGGTCGGGCTGATCAACACGCTTATGGTGTCAGCGTTAGGCATCCTGTTCGCTACGGTGTTGGGCTTTATCATCGGTTTGATGCGACTTTCCTCCAACTGGCTGATCAGCCGCATCGGACTGGCTTATATCGAATTTCATCGCAACATCCCTCTGCTGGTCTTATTATTTCTGTGGTACTTCGGTTTCTTTACCCAGCTTCCACAGGTAAAACAGAGCATCACACTACCGGGGCCAATGTATATTAACCAAAGAGGCTTATACCTTACATGGCCACGCTTAGCGGAGGGAGGTACTGTATTTGCGGCCTCGGTCGTGGCTGGTATCATCCTGGCGATCATCGCCTGGGTGGTGCTACGACGCATCCGAGAGGTTAAAGGCAAGGAAACGTATTTTGGCAGGATAAGCCTGGCGCTATTGATTCTTGTTCCGTTGATTGGCTGGTTCGCTGCGGGCGGTGAGCCTCTGCGGTTGGACGTCCCGGTTTTGAAGGGATTCAACTTTCAAGGTGGATTGCGCTTGACAACCGAGTTTTCAACCCTGCTGATCTGCCTGGCCATGTATACTGCCTCGTTCATAGCGGAGGTATTCCGTTCAGGCATCCTCGCTGTGCAGAAGGGGCAGATCGAAGCAGCAAGGGCAGTGGGACTGCGCCCCTCTCAGATTTTGATGTTAATCACCATGCCACAGGCAATGCGCGTCATCATCCCACCTCTGATCAGCCAGTACTTGAATTTGACGAAGAACTCGAGCCTGGCGCTGGCGATCGGTTACCAGGAATTGTTTGCAATCGGAAAGGTCACCATCAACCAGGCTGGTCGAGCTGTGCCGGTGTTCATCTTGATCATGGGGACCTATCTCGCCATCAGTCTACTGACCTCGGTTATCTTGAACTTCTATAACAAACGCGTGCAATTTATTGAGCGGTAAAAATGAAAGCCACCTCTGTGAGGTCAGCCCCTCCATCACCACCAGGCGCTTTGGAATGGATCCGCAAAAATCTGTTCAGCAACTGGTACAACAGCCTGCTTACCATCGTGGGAGCGACGTTGGTGTACTTTTCGCTGATCAACGTCATCACCTGGGCGTTTAAGACCGCAGACTGGCGCCCGGTGACGGTGGCCCCACTCCTGTATATGGTAGGACAATACCCACGGGAGGAACTGTGGCGCGCAGGCATCAGCATGCTGATGATCACCTTCCTGATAGGCATGAGCTGGGGTGTTTGGAAGCAGTACGTCAGGGCATTTGCCATTTTCCTAGCCATTCTGCTGGGCGTCCTGGCCGTTTTTCCACTGGAAACAACCACGATAACGATCCCAATACGGGTGTTCATGATGATCAACCCATTCCTGATCTACCTTGGATACAGGATCGGGAGGATCAAGGCTGTACTTGGACGTCACGTAGCGACATTATGGCTGATTGCGCTACTTTTGATCCCGTTGGTGATTCTGCCAGGATTTAACAACTCCAGCCTGCTGCCAAAAGTTCCGACGACCGTGTGGGGCGGGCTACTGATCACCCTGCTGCTTTCGGTGGGTGGAATCGTGCTATCCTTTCCCTTCGGCGTGCTGCTGGCGCTGGGCAGACGTTCATCCCTACCGGTGGTCAAATGGTTTTCGATTTCCTTCATCGAACTTGTGCGTGGTGTACCCCTGGTAACAATATTATTTATGTTCTCGATCATCCTGGCGCTCTTTCTGCCCAGCGAATCGAGGATCGACCGCGTAATCCGCGCCCTGATGGGTATTGTAGTCTTCAGTGCGGCTTACACTGCTGAGAACGTGCGCGGTGGGTTGCAAGCCATTCCACCGGGTCAGGTGGAAGCTGCCAAAGCAGTGGGATTGAAAAGCTTTCATATCACTTCATTGATCGTTCTCCCCCAGGCACTACGATTGGTGATCCCCACTATCGTTGGACAGTTCATCTCGCTGTTCAAGGATACCACCCTGGTATATATCGTGGGAATTAACGATTTGCTGGGGATGGGTAATGCAGTATTAAACCTAAATCCTGAGTTCGTCCGGTTACAGATGGAAGTCTATCTTTTTATCGCGGTGATCTTTTGGATATTCAGCTATTTTATGTCATACGCCAGCTTACAGTTAGAGAAAGCTTTGGGTGTCGGTGAACGCTAAAAGTGAGGGAACTATGAGCGAACAGATCAAGGACGACCAGCCGATCATCATCGCCCGTGATGTGCACAAGTGGTTCGACAACTTCCAGGCTTTAAAAGGCATCAACATGGAAGTGAAGCACGGCGAAGTAATCGTGATATTTGGACCTTCTGGCTCTGGTAAATCGACCTTCATCCGCACACTCAATCGCCTGGAGGAACACCAGCGCGGCACAATCATCATCGATGGCATCGAGCTCTCGCATGATGTGCGCAACATCGAGCGGGTGCGAAGGGAGATTGGGATGGTGTTCCAGCAGTTCAACCTGTTCCCGCACTTGACTGTGATGCAAAACATCACACTGGCACCGATTTGGGCGCGCAAGTGGTCAAAAGAGAAAGCCGAGGAAATTGCTATGCAGCTCCTGGAGCGGGTGGGAATCCCGGAGCAAGCGCAGAAATTCCCTGGGCAACTCTCCGGCGGTCAGCAACAGCGCGTTGCAATTGCACGGGCATTGGCGATGCAACCAAAAATAATGCTCTTTGACGAACCGACCTCAGCTCTTGACCCTGAGATGATTAAAGAGGTACTGGATGTAATGGTTGAGCTGGCGAAGAGTGGGATGACTATGTTGGTAGTCACACACGAGATGAGTTTCGCGCGGGCAGTCGCTCACCGCATGTATTTCTTCGATGAGGGGTTGATTGTGGAGAGCGGTACACCTGACCAAATCTTCAAAAACCCGCAAGAGGACCGCACAAAGCTGTTCCTTTCGCAGATCCTATCGCATTAGAATTAAGCAGATATTGGGTTTCGGGAAGTAGAACGAAGAGAGCGGAGCATCCTCGGGTTCTAATGCGAACAGGAGTTCGTCTGCCCCGACGGGTGGAGGTGGGGAACCGTCCACTAATAAGAGCACGAAACCACGAAATAAGATCGCACGTCTCAACCAATACCGGTGAGGGATAAAATGCACAGGAGGAGATTGCTTCCCCTCACTTCGCTCGGGGCTGGCGGGCAAAAACCGCCTCGCAATTACAAATACCCCCTCCCGCCTCCCCCAACTACAAGGCAATTTTGGGGAGGAGAACGGAATTGGCGCAGCACTGCTGTGCCTCTACAAAAAGAATAACTTTGGAAATAAAACGGGGCTGGTTTTGCCAGCCCCGTTATTCTTGTGAAGTAGAAGGTTAATCAACCGAGAAGTTGTCGTCGGCGGCAATGTCATCCGCCAGGGCAAAATCCTCGGTGGTGTAATCATCCTCGAATTCACCTTCCGTGCGGTCATGCGCGGTGCCTTCGCCAGCTTCCTTCTCGACAAACCGTCCATGAACAAAACCTGTCCCGGCGGGGATGAGCTTGCCGATGATCACGTTTTCCTTCAAGCCGTACAGCGGATCTTCCGAGGCAGCAATGGCTGCCCCCGCCAGCACCTTGATGGTGTGCTGGAAGGATGAAGCTGACAGGAAGGAATCGGTGCTCAGGGAGGCCTTGGTGATCCCAAGCAGCGTTTCGATGAAGCGTGCCGGGCGTTTGCCCTGTGACAGAAGCTCCTCGCTGACACGCTTGAGCTCGAGCAGGTCCACCAGATCACCGGGGAGGTAATTGGTATCACCCGGGCGGGTCACCTGTACCTTGGAGGTCATCTTGCGGATGATCACCTCGAAATGCTTGTCGTTGATGTTCTGACCCTGTGACCGATACACTTTCTGGACCTCGGTCAGCAGGTACATCTGGGCGATATACCGTCCCTGGATGCGCAGGATGCGGTGCGGGTTCAGCGAACCCTCGGTGATGGGTTGACCCGGCTCAACATGATCACCATCCTTGATGAGCAAGCGGGCATTGGTCGGGAGCTCGTGCTCTGCTTCCTGGTGCACCTCGTATGAGACGATGACTTTGGTGCCATCAGTACCCTTCTCGAGGCGTCCACGACCGGTATGTTGAGCAACAATGGTGGCAGTATCAAGGAAAGCCACCACATCCCCCTGGGCTACCTCGGTGGCATCTTCGACAGCCACGGTCCAGCTTTCAGGGATGGTGTACTCATCGCTCACCATCTCGGAATGCTCGATGCGTACCAGACGCAGCTCGGAATAGCGATCCGACTGCATGATATGGGCAATACCGGCGATTTCAGCGACTTTGGCCTCACCTTTAGGCATGCGGCGGGCTTCAAATAGCTCTTCCACACGCGGCAGACCCGTGGTGATGTCTCCGCCGGCAGCCACACCACCGGTATGGAAGGTACGCAGGGTTAGCTGTGTACCTGGCTCACCAATGGACTGGGCAGCCACGATCCCGACGGCTGCTCCCATCTCGACCATCTTGCCACGACCCAGATCCATGCCGTAACATGCGGCGCAGATGCCGTGGTCCAATTCACATGTGAGCGGTGAGCGCACGAAGACTTCCTGAATATCGGCAGAGGTGACACGACGTACCCTATCACGATCCAGCAAATCACCTCGCTCGGCCAACACTTCACCCGTCTTGGGGTCGATCACAGGCTGAGCGACCATGCGACCAAACAGGCGGGTGCCCATGGCTTGCCCGGCGACATCGTCGCTCTTGCGAATGGGGACGCCCTCCAGGGTATTGCAATCCAGCTCGTTAATGATCACGTCCTGGGCAACATCTACCAGGCGGCGGGTAAGGTAACCAGCATCCGCGGTGCGCAGGGCGGTATCAGCCAGACCCTTGCGGGCACCATGGGTGGAAATGAAATATTCAAGAGCGTTCAAGCCTTCGCGGAAGTTCGAACGGATGGGGTAAGAGATGATACGCCCGGATGGGTCGGCCATCAGACCGCGCATACCTGCGAGCTGTGAGATAGGTCCGAAACCACCCTTGGTGGCACCGGAGTTCGCCATGGTTGCCAGATTGCCGTACGGATCCATGTAACGCTTGACTGCTTCAGCAACGTCGTTAGTCGTCCGCTGCCAGATGTTGATCACACTTTCATTCTGTTCCTGTTCGGTAAGCAGGCCTCTGCGGAAGTCGCGCTGAACCAGCTCCACTTCCTTCAACGATTGGTCGATAATCTCCTGCTTTTCGGGAGGAACAGCGATATCTGAAACGGCTATGCTGTAACCCGAGCGGGTGGCATACTCAAAGCCGATTTCCTTGATGCGGTCAGCCACCTCAGGGGTTTGATCTTCTCCACCAACCTCGTACAGCTCTGCGATCAGGTCTTTCAGCTCGCCTTTATCCAATTTCCAGTTGATGAATTGGATCTCGGGAGGCAGAATGCGGTTGAAGATGACGCGCCCAACGGTTGTCTTAAGCAAGCGCTCTTCAGCTTCAGGCAGACGATCACCATTTTCATCGTACATGGTTTTAACCACAACCTGGATTTCGGAGTGTACCTCCAACTGATCCAGGTTATAAGCCAACTCCACCTCGTCAATATCTGCGAAGTTGCGTCCTTCTCCGGGGTGTTTACGGGAGGGATCCGCAGTGGTTAGATAATAGACCCCCAACACCATATCCTTGGATGGGCTGATGATTGGCTCACCATCGGCGGGTTTAAGCAGGTTGCGGGAGGAGAGCATCAACTCGCGAGCTTCCTGGACTGCCTTTTGAGAAAGCGGCACATGGACTGCCATCTGGTCTCCATCGAAGTCAGCATTGAAGGCTGTGGTCACCAATGGATGTAACTGGATGGCAGAGCCCTCGATGAGGATGGGCTCAAATGCCTGAATGCCCAGGCGGTGCAAGGTGGGAGCACGGTTGAGCATGACAGGTCGTTCTTTGATGACCTCCTCAAGCACTTCCCATACCTCCGGGCGATTGCGCTCGATGAAGCGCTTGGCACCTTTGACGTTGGCGGCATAATTATGGGATACCAGGCGCGAGATGACGAATGGTCGAAATAACTCAAGGGCCATGCCCTTAGGTAGACCACATTGGTAAAGCTTGAGCTGTGGCCCGACGACGATCACGGAACGGCCGGAGTAATCCACACGCTTGCCAAGTAGGTTCCTGCGGAAACGACCCTTCTTTCCCTTGAGCATATCGCTCAAAGACTTTAGCTCGCGCCGTCCACGGCGGGAAAGGGCTTTGCCGCGCTGGGAATTATCGATCAACGAGTCAACTGCTTCTTGCAACATACGCTTTTCGTTACGCACGATGACATCCGGTGCGCCCAGCTCAAGCAAACGCTTGAGACGGTTGTTGCGGTTGATCACGCGCCGGTAAAGGTCGTTCAGGTCTGAAGTGGCAAAGCGACCACCATCCAGCTGAACCATGGGACGCAGATCCGGTGGAATGACTGGCAATACGGTGAGGACCATCCACTCTGGACGGTTACCCGAACGGCGGAAGGCCTCGACTACCTTTAAGCGTTTGGTAGCTTTCTTGCGTTTCTGTTTGCTTTTGGATGTGCGAACCTCTTTCCATAACTCTTCAGCTAGTTTATTCAAGTCTAGCCGGCGCAGGATATCATAAAAGGCTTCGGCGCCCATATCGGCGCGAAATACCTGACCCCAACGGGTCTTCAGCTCACGGTAACGCGTCTCACCCATGAAGGTGAGCGGACGAAAATCAACCAGCTCATCGCGCAGGCTATCGTTCTCGTCGCGCACCGTACCTGATTGTTCTTCCAGCTGGTTGCGCAGGGCTTCCATCGCCATCTCAGCCTCAGCCCGAATGCGCTCGATATCCATGCGCAGGTGTTCGAGCTCGCGCTGTTTCTGATCTTTCAGCTGAAGTTCTAGCTCCTCCAACTGCTCTTTAACAACCTTTTGAAGACGAATCAAATCCTGGTTGCTAACTTTCTCCCCAGCCTCAACCACCACAGTATCATTTTGGAATTTAATGGCTGTACGGGTTACTTTTCCCTGCTTATCCTGGATTTGGCCTTCAAGACGTTGACCCTCTTGAATGATGGGATCAAGCTCAGCAGATTCATCATAGTGCTTATTGATTTGCTGGCGGAGCTGTTCTTGCTCGGCAAGCGAACGGTCACGACCCGCCTTGGTTTCGGCAATCTTGGAGTTGATTTGTCCAGCGTACTCGCGTTCGGCGGCGATAATATTATCATCCAACCGCTTGAGTGCCTTCTGGCGGGCATCCTCGTCCACATAGGTGACAACGTATTGGGCAAAATAGAGCACACGATCCAGGTTACGGCGGGAAATATCCAGCAGCAAACCCAGGTAGGATGGAATTCGCCTGGTGTACCAGACGTGGGCTACGGGAGCTGAGAGCTCAATATGCCCCATCCGCTCACGGCGGACAGAAGACCGGGTAACCTCCACACCGCATTTATCACAAATGATCCCCTTATAGCGGATATTCTTGTACTTACCGCAATAACATTGCCAATCACGGGTCGGTCCGAAAATGGCTTCACAGAACAATCCATCCTTTTCCGGGCGTAATCGCCGGTAGTTGATGGTCTCAGGTTTTAATACTTCACCATATGACCAACTGCGGATGGTTTCTGGGGATGCCAGGCTGATACGAAGTGCTGTCAGTCCTTTTGTTTCCACTCAGTGCCTCCTGGAAAATCGACGAACAAAAGCCCGCGCTTGAGAGTAATCTTCTCAAGCGCCAGGCGGATACTAGAAATACATTGGATTCATGCAAACTTAGATTATACCTAAAATGATAGGATTTGGTCAAGAGGTATAAATAAGAGGAAGATTAGGGTTTTTTACTCGCTAATCACTCGCTGTTCACTTGCTGTTCACTCGATTTTCACTCGTTATTCCTGATTTCCCCCTTTGTGCTGCCTGAAAGGAATTGCCAAATGGAATGCGCTGCCTTTTCCAAGCTGGCTTTCCGCCCATACTCTGCCTTTGTGGCGTTCAGCGATCGATTTAACAATCGCCAAACCCAAACCGGTTCCCTGACGTTTCTTAGCCTCTTTTTGGCCACCACGGTAGAACTTCTCAAATATCCGAGGAATATCAACTGGTGCAATTCCAATACCTGTATCGATAACGGAAAACACCATCTGATCTTTATCAGGCTCAACCCGCACAGTCACTTTGCCTCTGGGCTCGGTATATATTACAGCATTTTCCACTAGATTATGTAAAGCTTGCTGCAGAAGTGCATAATCCGCTTCAACAAGCGGGATTGCATGCGGCGAGATATCGCTGGAGATAACCACCTGCTTTTGAGAAGCTTGAAGTTGTAAGGCACCAATCACGCGTTCCACCACATCCTGCACAGGAACCATCTCCGGCTGCAGGTCCACACCTGCGTCGATCCTCCCCAGGTCCAACAAACTGGTCACGAGCTGGTTCATGCCGTCTACACTGGAGAGTATCTTGCGAACATATCCAGCCTGCTGCTCGTTCAACTCACCAACCATCTCAAGCATGGTGGCATAACCGCGCATCGTGGTAAGCGGATAGCGCAGGTCATGGCTCACGGTCGCCACGAATTCAGATTTGAGGGTATCCAGCTCCTTGAAACGGGTGACATCACGCAGAATACAGATACGACCAACAGGTTGACTCTCAACAATGACAGAAGAGGCAGTTGCCAGATAAATCTTGCCATCCACCAGCTCCACCTCAGCCGATTGTTTATCTTCAGAGACGACCTGGAGCAATCCCAATAAGGCGGGTTGTTGAATGATCGTATCGATCGACTTCCCGTTGACTGCCTCTCCAGGCAGCCCCAGCACCTGCCAGGCAGCTGGGTTTGCCAAAAGCAACCGGCCTTGGTAATCGGTCACCAACACTGGATCGGGGGTCGATGCGAGAATAGCAGCCAAACGCTGGCGGCCGATTTCAGCATTGGCAAAAAGTTGAGAATTTGCCGATGCCAAGGCGGCCTGCCCTGCGATGGTGGTCATGAAACGGATCTCATCCTCACCGAACTGGTGGGGAGTATCGTATGCCAGCCAAAGGGCCCCGTAAAACATGTTTTCGTGATGCAGCGGTAAAGCTAAAAGCGCTTCAGGGCGGGGAGCATTTGGAGGAAAAGTGAGCAGCCTGACCCGACTCAGGTTATTTAGTGCCACAACTTCCTTTTGACGTGTCATGGGTAAGATTTGATCGTCCAAATAACTATATTGCTCATTCCCTCGACCATACCCAAAACGGCTCACCGGCGGGGATCCACCTTTCATTTCCGGCAAAGCCTCTGGCGAAAGGACCACACGCACAGCAGTGGCACCCGTACTCAAGGCGGCTTCCATGACCGGTTTGACGGACTCTTGGAATTCCAAGCTAGAGGCAACACCTCTACTGACCAGTAAAAGACGGTTCAGCTCATCCAGACGTGCCTTAAGGCTCGAGCGCATGTTTTCAAACGCATGGCGCAACTGCCCGACTTCATCATTCCCGTCTATCTCCAGTGGGCGGTCCAATTGACCACTGGAGATACGATTTGTCTCCAATGCCAGATTCTGTAACGATGAAGTCACTGTCCGCAAAGAAAAACGTAACACAAGGGCGGCAATTAAAAACAGGATAATGATCATGATCATCAGAGGAGCTGCGATTTGCAGTGCCAATTGTTGGGCTTCTTGGGCCGGCACGGAAACTACCACCGCCCATGGTCGACCCCATACAGGCCAACGGTACATCATGCTTCGGGTGCCATCAGGCGTCATGGCATCAAAGGGAATACCCTGGAGGGAGGTTTGCACGTCAAATATTTGCATAACCCATTCACTGGATGAGCTATATAGAATGGTCCCGCTTTCATCCAGAAGCATTCCATCGCCATTGGTATCGGATAAGCTATTCAGGGAAATTATGATCGCTTCGCTAAATGGATTGGAAGCGAGGTCCGTCCGACCCACCAGTACTCCAGCACGCACACCCAAGGCATCATATACGGCAGCAAGGAATGATATACGGGCTGCCACCCCACCCAAGGTTGGGGGGAGAGTATACATTTGAATAGGCAGTCCATTTAAAGCAAGGGTGATGCCCTTATATTCTTCATGAGATGGGGAAGCGGCGTAAAAATTATCATCTGGATAGCCGGTCACTGCTTGACCATTGGCATCCAAGAGGTAAAACTCGCTAAAATATGGAATGGTGCGCAGGTTATCACCCAGCAGGATATTCTTTTCGGATAGTGTTCCTTGAGTCCAAGTCGGATTTTTAGCCAGGATTTGAATCAGGTTTTGACCCGTCTCCAGAAAAGAGGGAATACTATTGGCAGTCATTTTGGCTGTACTTGCAAGTCGCTCATTTATCGTATTGGTAGCAGCCCTACCAGCCGCAATCCAATCCCCAGCCATTAATCCAACCACCAGCACAAATGCCAGAGGTGCAAGGCTGGAGAGGAACCTGCTCTGTAGCCGGCGCTCCACGGGTGAAGGTTCCAGTGGGCTGGAAAAACCCCACAAACGGGGAAAAACTATCGCAACGGCTTCTGAAAGTACGCCCGCAACCAATAGCTGAACGCCAACCGAAATGGATGAAACTTCGACTTGCGATAAAGCATAATCCAAGCGACCTGCCAAGCTTCCGGTGGTGACAAGGGTCGTATTCAGTAGGAATAGTAATGGATAGATCAACGCAAACAGGGCTGTTGACAATAATGGGTGGCGTAAGGCGCGGAAGACCCACGTGCGATAACGTTGGTGGAAAGCCGCACTAAGAATTATCCCCAGCAAGGCATATTCGAGAGCAGTGAATGGGCTATGGGTATTCAACAGGGCAAGCATGGTTCCTGAAAGTAAACCCAAGGTTGCGGCAGAGGAAACACCCAGCAACCCGGCAGCCAACACCCACGGTAAGGCCGCAAATATCATGACGGATAACCCACCCGACTCAGCTGCCCGACCTTGTGGCAGCAGAGCTTCTATAGAGGGCAGGCGGATGACAAAGAATAAATTCGTCAGAACCAAAAGAACTAATAACCCAATGAAAATCCCCCCCTGTAAACGCGTCCACCGTTTATTAAACCGTCTCCATTGAAAAAGCAGCAAGATCACAGTGCTTAATACAATGAGCCAGCCTATCCACCCAATTAATTCTTGTGGTTGATCGACATAAAGGGGATTACCAAGCAGGGTGAAATCAATAACCATATCGGCGGAATGACGTAGGGTATTTAACTGAAATGATTATAGCATGTATGTAGGCTACCTATTGTGGATGTAGAATGACTTCTTTAATTAATTTTCCAAATTGTAAGCTTATACCCACTCAATTGTCTCTCGCGTAGCGAGGGACAGGTCTGCATAGACACCCCGACGATATTCTGGGAGCATGGCTGCCAGGATATACATGGCTTCGTCGGTCATTTGGCGCAATATCTCCTTCCCCGCACGTTGATTGAAGGTCTTAAAACGAAAAGGATCTCCAAAACGCACTTTTGCACCGGATTCGCGCCAGCGAGGAAATATCGGTAAGGTCGGAAAGCCTATCGTCCCATCAATCGCCACTGGCACAATGGGCACATTCGCCCTGGTGGCCAAATAGGCAATGCCTTCCTTTCCCCTGCGGAGCTGTGGGCCACGATGCGCTTCAGGGGCCACCAATATAATTTCCCCGGCCTTTAATACCTCCATTGCGCCCTGGATCGCCCGCCGGTCTATTTCCTCCCTCTGGACTGGGATCACTCCATAGATGCGCGGAAAAATACCGATAATCGGATAGTTATACACTTCGACCTTTGCCATCGGAACGATATTACGCGGCAATAAATGCAGCACGACAAATGGGTCAACGAAATTGATATGGTTGATCATGAGGATTGCCGGACCTGTTGCTGGTACTTTCTCAACCCCAACGACCTGATCCACTTTGACCAGCACGGTGAAACCAATCGTGCGAAGCAAAAAACGCATGAGGCGCCGACGAGATTCCCAGCGTGAGTGATCATACCCCCGGGAAGACCATACGGATGATCGAGCAATCTTTTCAGTCATATCGTCTATTGGGTAGCGTCATAGACACCGCGGTATTCAGGTGGCATGAGATCCCCAATCGCCTGCATGATCTGATCTGCATTGGCTTGTAAAGCTTCACGGCGCGCGGCTCCCTTTCCCTCCACCATGGGCAGGCTGAATGGTTTTCCAATGCGCATTTCCAACCTGGGTCTTCTAAGATGAGAAACCCGATTGAAAAAATCGTCGGTCGTACCAATGATGCCTACAGGGATCACGGGCACACCGGTTTTATCTACAATATAAGCTACGCCTGGCAAAGCCCGGTGCATACCGAGGTCATGTGTCCGACCGCCTTCAGGTGCTAAAAGCAGAGGCCTTCCCGATTTTAAAACTGCAATCATCGTGTCTAGCAATTGCCGATCAAACTCACCGCGATGAACAGGTATGCCATGGTACAAACGAACAAGAATTGCCTGACCGGGCCGGCTCCAGATTTCAACTGCACCCGCACCTTCAGGTGGAGTAGGCCAAAATGATAGGATGAAGGGTGGCTCGAAGAGTGAGATATGATTTATAGTGATGAGATACGCCCCGCGTTTAGGCACATACTCTCGCCCCACGATCTTGACATCACTTAAAACGTGAAAAACCAGCCTAAAAACCGGCCGCAAGACTCTACGGGCGAGGCGATTGATAATAGGGACCGAATATTCCGTCATCTTCCGAAGACCAGTGCTTTGGCTACCTCGAGGACCTGATTTGCATCCAGACCATCCGAATACAGAATGCGTGCATCCTTAGCCGGACGCAGAGGAGCAACTTTCCGGTTGGAGTCGATTTGATCCCGTTTACGCATTGCCCGCAGGATATCAGCGTAATCAGCTGGCTCTCCTCGGTGGCGAAGCTCCACATACCGACGGCGAGCCCGCTCTTCTGCCGAAGCATCCAGATATATTTTCAAGTCTGCCTTCGGTAATATGACCGTGCCAATATCCCTCCCAACCATGACCACATTCCCACGTTCACCAATTCGACGTTGCTGGGCAGACAAAGCTTTACGCACTCCTGGAAAGGCAGATACCGGCGAGACATTTCCATCCACTTCCGGACGGCGTATCTCCCAGGTGATATCCTGCCCATCCACGATGACATCATAGGCGCGCCCATCCTGGATGGAGGGAGGGCGAACATCAATCTGAGTCTGCTCCGCCAGCGCGGTTATGGCGGCTTCATCATTAATTTCCAATCCCCGTCTCAATGCCAGCCAGGTGATGGCACGGTACATTACTCCTGTATCGAAATACAGGTAGCCCAATGCTTGAGCAAGCTTATGCCCCAGTGTGGATTTCCCTGAAGCAGCCGGGCCATCAATAGCAATGATTTTGGCAATCCCCATTCCCACTCTCGTAATTCTATTGTGACTTCATGGAGTAACACTCCCGGTGGTACCAGCGTCCCCACCAGGGAAGATGTCTGAGCGTGCCCATAAAATGATTTGGTCTTGATCCAGCGGTGCCGGACGAAACGCCAACCAGTTAATAAAGTTGGCAGGAACAACCCCCTGCCATCCTGGATAAAGCCGCCAAATAAAATCCTGCCCGCGATACTGCTCGGTGAGCCTAGGTTCCTCTGCCCCTTTCAGGGTAATTACGACTGGGGGTGAGACGGTGGAAGAAAGGATTGTATCAAATTGGGTATTGGGAAAATTGCGCAATGCCCAGCGCAAGGCTGGTGAATCGACCAATACCACGATTTCAAGCTGGTCGCGCAAACCCGTGTTCCAGGTGGATAAATCAGTCAGGGTGACGAGGAGCTGGTCAGCCTGACCTGTGGTGGGTGGAAGGGACCATAATTCTTGGGTTCCGTTTTGGCGCACGATTGACATCCCCCATGTATTTGAAATGATCTGCAATCCCAGGACGAAACAAAGTGCCCAGACCACACCCAACCTGGCAGCTGACACCGACCATCCGACAGCCGCCAATAGTACGGCGATAAAGCCCAACAGGAAAGCCCCAACGATGATCGCCCAATAGATCGACACACTTACCTGGTAACGCCCAATGGAAAGCAAATTGATCCACCCCACAACTGCCAGCACGAATAGGAGTGATCCCAAGCCAGCCGCCACCAGGCGGGTGATGATATCTTCGGCAGAGTTTAATGAGCGACTGATCTCAATCGCAGCCAGCGCCCAAAGAGGAATGAGTGCCCATGCCAGGTCACCTACCTGGCGCCCGACATAGACCAAAGGTAACAGGAATGCCACCACTGACCATAAACTCAAAGCCACGAAGCCCTGACGGGTATGTTGGTCGTCCTGATGCCCAAACCAGACCCGTACAGCGGCGATGATTGCAAAAATCAGCACCAATGGCTGGTATACCAACAGGCTGGCGGGTAAACGGAGAATGGGTATTCCGCTCGATTTTACCCAGGTATTTAGATATGCAGGTATGGTTTCGGTTAACGCTCCCAGACCCTGTGGAGCACGGAAGAGGAGGAACCCGGCGAAGAGTAAGGTGAGCGCCATGGCAATCAGACCAACCTGTAACGATGGAGGTGGGATCGGTGCTGAAGCTAGCTCAGCATTGCCTTCCTCAGGATGAGATATCCCCAATTTAGAGCTTGCCAGACGGTACAAACCCCAGCTTAACCCAAGAATGAGCAATCCTTGCAGGAAAGCCAGCCCTGAAAGCAACGCCAACCCGGCGAAGATACCAGCCCAGATCATGCGCCGGTTATATAAACAGGCAAACACCAGGAGCGTGAAAGCCATGGCAGGCATCAGGCTGCCGGCCTGCCGGGAAAGTGACACCAATCCCGGGTCAATCGCCAGCCCAAAAGCCATGATCCATCCCGCCCGGCGCAACCATTTTGAATCCCCTATCCAGCGCTGAAAAAAGAAGGGCAACCAGATGATCAGACTACCGGCCAGGGCGGGGAACAAGCGAGCCAGGAAATTGGTATCCCCAAGGACAGAGAAGAGCTGACTGGTGAGAAGGATGTATGCGGGCTGTGCGCCTAAAGCAGTGGCCCCGCCATGCGCCAGACCCAATGCCTGAAGGGCCCATCCAGCTTCCATATCACTCAGTGGAGCTGCACCCAGCTGAAAGAGCCGGATTCCCAAGGCCAACAGGAAAGCCAGCCAAAATAGTGAACGCTCGGTTGTGGTTCTATCTGCTTTCATGGATCGTCCGACCGTATTATACCGCCTTCAGTGAGACAGATAAAATAATAGGGGCACGGTTTGAGCCGTGCCCCATTCATAATTGAACTTGTTACCGAAAGGGATTGGAGCTTTGACAGAAATATGAGTGGAATGCTAGCTACTATGTTGATTATGGGACTTCGTAGATCGTCACCTGTCCTTGACTAAAGACAGGTTGCAGCACCTGGTCGAACTTCCGAAGGGCAGTGCTTGTGGTACAGAGCCGCTCGGGTTGGCTACATACATGCTGGATATAGCTCAGCTCAGAATTGCCAAGGATGACGTAGGTCACATTCCACTTATGAAGCAAATCCAACGCTACATGACCATCCGCGGTGGAATAGATCGTGGCAATATCGGGTTCGCGCCTGCCCTGTTCGTCATAGCTGCCGCGCCACTGGCTTTCGTGTACTGCCCAGCCCAAGACGGTGGGAAACCCAGTGAAAGCACTGATCCGACCCTCATAGGTGTACGATCCACCCCATGGCGGGACGCTAGGCGCCTCCAGGATCACTGAGGCGCCTCCCGCAAGCGTACCTTGTTCAGCATTCGCATTCAGCCACTGGATGGCAGCCCAGTCATCAGGGTTTGACATTGCTACGGAACTTGCCCCATCCAGATTGGCGAGGCTTTTAAAATCTCCTGCCCGGCTGGGAATTGCCATCACCGTATAGATCAGACCTAGTCCGATGAACAAAACGGCTCCTGACACAAACAATATACGGCTGGCGGATCTCTCAAGCCGGTCCAACAGCCACCAGGTACCGTACGCGCTGGCGCAGCCCAGCATCACCCAAGCCTGGTAATAAAACTTGAACACTGTGTTCATGCGGACCCCAAAGCTATCCCGCAGATAGAGAAACTCAACGACCAAGGTCAATGCCAAACCGGTGAAGACGAGGAGATAAACAAATGCGTCACTGCTGATTGTGGGAAGTGGGGCAATCTCTTCTGTTTGTGCGTCCGCAGAGGCTGACCTTTTTTGCAACAAGCTTCCGACGTTGGCCATGACCAATGCCAGAAGCGCGGAAACCAGGATCAAGAGCCACGGGTCGCGCAAGCGTGCGCTCACACTGGCAATAAATGCCTCCCTCAGGCTCATCCCACCCAAAACTGATTGGATGGTAGCTGCCAAAGTACTACCTGGCACCAGTCGCTGGAGGAAGAGCACCAACGCAATAAGGAGCATAATCACCAAATACAGCCCAATGCAGATTAGCATTATGCGCCACCACCAGGTTAAGGCTGATTTTAACCACCTGCCGCGTTTCTCCCCTTGCTTACTCAGGCTGATAAACAGGAAGCATGCCAACAAGAAGATAAACGTGCCAAACATAACCAGGTATTGGGGCAAGCGTGTAGGCGGGAAGACGTATGGCAGGACTCCCGCGGCTTGTGAGCTAAAACTCAGATAGAAAAAGACATACAACAGACCTGAAAGGATGCCCAAACCCAATCCAAGTGAGACACAGCGTAAGAGGATATCTCGATCCAGGCGCCCTTTCACCATTACCAGACCCAAACCATAGGCTAGAACGACCAGACCCAGATAGATGGGCAGGTCCCAGGTGTTCAAGAACCCCAGAGCACCCAGGATCAGGGCGGAAAAGACGAACAACAGCCAGTCGTTATCGAGGGCAAAAGCGACCGGATTCCACCAATGATGCCGGGATGTGGGCTCAGAACCAGATTCTTCGATTGCGGTGTCTCGTTCCTTGCCTCGCTCAGACAGAACGCTGGCGATGCTTCGTTGCAAATTACGCGCCTCGCTCACCTGACGCAGGAGCAGGTTGAGTGCCAGGCCAATTGCGAGGAGGACAAACGGGAGCGCTAAAACATGCGGGTGGTTGTCGCCAAGCAAAAAGCTGAAAAACGGAAACTCGTCAATAGGCTGGACGCGCATATTCTGTCCGAGGAAATTCTTGTCGGCCAGAACGCGCGAGGCCCGCCACCACCACAGGAATACATCCCCAGGATACCAGGATTTAACCACTGGTGACCCGGCCAAACCGGGGATATCGAGCCAAGCCCAGAAGTTATCGGGCAACACCCCCTTGGCGTGAATAGCCTCCAGCACACCTTCCAGGTTACCCATCACCGTTACCAGCAGCCCACCCAACACCCCAGCTGCTAATGGAGGGCCTGCGGGTGGAGCAGCTTCACCATCCTTATGGCGAGCCTTATGGGTGAACGCCACCAAGTTATAGACCACACCAAATGAGCCAATCAAGGTAAGGGCGAAAAGCAAGGAATCATACAGGTCAAAAGCCACTCCCGAAACCGCTCCGGATAACCGAGTGAGCAAAGCCATCATCACATAGCCAAAATAATAGTAAGAAATCCCAAAACCAGAAAGCCAGGGGTCAAGCGGAGGGAAGTGTTCGCTGCGCAAGATGGCGTTCTGGAAGGCAGTTTCCATGAACTTTTCACCACCCGATGGTTCGATCTTATAGGGAGCATAGGCTCGCAACACAGCCCATCCGACCAAAGCCAAGGTAAAGAGCACTTCCACGGTGAAAACCAGCTTCCATTTTTCACGCAGGAAGGAGCGAATCTCCGGGATAACGGTCGCCTTATGCTGAAAGTAGAACCAGGCAGAAATGGCAGCCACAAGCAGAGCAGAGAACAGGATGCCGCCCAGGTCGTTGGTCAACAAACCCGTGCTTGCACCAAACCACAAAAAGAAACTGATCATCAACAAGCCAAAGGCTTTGGAAAATGAGTAGCCACGATCCGGCAGCCAGCGGAAAATTCGCATGGCGGTGGGTAAAGCCAGCCAACCCAGAACCTGTATAAGCAGCCACCAAACCAGGATTTGGATCATTTAATCACCTCGTAGATGACCGTATTCTCATCCCGGTAAACTTCGTTCCACAGAATCCCATTGAATGCCGGGAATTTATCCAACCCAGGTCCGGGATAGGTGACTTGTTCCAGCTGCCCGACCACAATGTATCGTACACCATACAAATTTATGAATTGTTTGGTGCTGTCGGTATCCACCGTGGTGTAGAACTGGTCGATATCAGTGATCCGTTTGGTCACCCAATCGGTTGGGTTGAGGGCGCGTTGCTGTTGTTCATGCCACTCCCAGCCGACAACCCCGGGTAGACCCGTGTAGATGGTAAAACGAGAATACCAACGATATAAATTGCGCGAATTCGCTTCTACAATGACCGGTGAGCCCTGGATGTTAGCCTGCATCCAACGGATGGCGCGGTAATCCTGGCTTAAATCCATGGTGACACCACTTTGGGCAACGGGTGTGTTCGCACTCACAGTGGGGTAATCTTCAAAATAGGTGGCAAATGGCATATAAGCCATGCCATCCAGTGTGTGAGGCGCAGTCGGTACCCAGCGGTCCTTTATTTTAGCCATGCTGCCATACAGGGTGAACAAGGCAGCAGAAAATACCAAAAAACCAAACGCTAACCGCCAGGGTATACGCCAACCTGGCAGCCACCGGCGCACAGGCACAAGCAACCAACTCAGGGCAGCAGCTGCGCTGAGTGCAAACAGTGCCCACACCTGAAGATAGAACTTAAAGACGGTATTCATGCGCCCGATATCGCCGCGCACCACAACCAGCTCGACCACCAGCGTGATAAACAATCCAGTGCCCACCCAGAAGAGGACCAGACGCTTGGCATCCGGCATCCCTGGGCGCAAGAGCAAAACCCCAGCCCAAGCTGCCAGAGGAAGGATAACCCAGGCCATAGCAGCCCCTCTTCCCAAGGGCAATTTGGCAAGTAAGCTCATATTCTCAATCCCGGGTATTTTGATGCTCAAGAGCAGGCAGGTTAAGAAGAGAATGACCACAACCAGGATAATCAGACTGCTATATTTCTCAAGCTTACGTAACGAGGCGAGAGGAGTGCTTGCCATCCACTCGCGCGTTTCCCACACCATCCACGAGACAATCACAAATAGGAACAGACCCCAATGTGTAAAGTAAGACCAAAATGGCGTGTGGGTGCCAAACCAGGGGATGACTGAGGTGTAGCCTTGGGCATACCACAAACGATAAGGGAGATACAACCCATATGAGACTACTGCCAGCAAAAGCATCCCCAATCCTGCCAGGATCAGGCGTTTAATTATGGGCGCGAGGTGAGGCAACCATGAAAGATGCCCGGCATCTGCATAGCGAAAGAGGGCATACCCCAAAACCACCATTCCAATGGGCAGGTAGGTATAAATATCAGAAAGATTGGTGGGGTAGAGCGCTCCAATCGCCATTCCACCCAAAATAATGCTCAGAACTCCCGCTCCGTAGCTCTGCCAGTGCGCTTTACCCAACAGCACAGCCACAGCCCAGGCGAGGGCAAGCATGGCGATCGCCATGGCAATCATATGGGCGTGTAGATCGGCATAGAGAAAGGTGAAGATGGGGAATTCAGTGATGGGTTCCACGTCACCTGGGGCAGGGATAGCCCGGCTGGGTAACCAGTACCAATCACCCAAGGCGTAGGGCATTTGGGCCCCATGAACCAGGACATTCCAAAGGCCAACTGGCAAACCAATCATACGAGATAAGAAACTGGTGCTGTCGGTTAACCCACCTGGGACACCCAGCTGTTCCCATCCTTTCGCGATCATGCGTAGCGTGCCCAGGTTTCCCAGCACCGCCATCCCCAAAGCAGAAGCCAGACCAATCAGATAGGGACGTCGAGTGGATGTTGGCAGTGGTGGACCGCCATCCGGTAGAACCTGATCCTTCAGCACCTCACCATTTTTGCCCCGTGAGAGGCTCAGGTTATAACCAATGGAGAAGGCACCCATGGTAACCATGCTGAACAAGGTGGGGATAATGAGGTTATAAGCAAATGACGGGACGATGCCCAGCCACTTGACCAGCACACCCACGAACACAAAGCCCCAGTAGTAGTAATTCATGTACCCACCCGCGTACCAGGGGTCATAAGGCGGGAAGGTGGTGCTCTTCAATACTGCGTTGAAGTAGGAAAAATCCATCGGCTTTTCTCCACCCTTCCACGGATGCCACAGATCCGGGTTGCCAAGCCGGATGAATAGGAAGAATAGGAAGAAGGCTAGCACCAAACCTTCGATGATCAGGAAATAATTACGCCGGGAACGCCACTCCTGACGAAGCTCATCCCGTTGGCGATAAGCCAGGTATGCGCCGACGACTGCCATTATAAGGATCACCAGGCTGATTGTCAGGCGGCTGGAGGGGATGTTAACCGAGCCAGCCAGCCAAGTGAGGTATGCCAGGATCAGCATCCCCGCTGTGCGGGCAAGGGGATACCCATGGTCGGGCAAGCCTGGCAGGGTAATTCGCAATAGGGGATAAACCAGCAGCCCAAGTACTCCGACACTCAAATACCAGACGATGACCCCCAGGACCTGGATGCGATTCTGCACAGCCTCTGGGTCAAATAGCTCCGACCAGGTGCCGTCAGCAGTCTGGACAGCCAGACGTTCCTCAGGCAACTTTAAATTAGCGGGATGGTAGGCGGCTTTTTTGGGGGTAATCCGCACCATCTCAGAGAAATTTGCCTGGCTCAGGATTTGGCGGGCCTGTGCAGAGTTATAGGCCTCGGTTTTGCGAAAGACAAGCACCTTTGGGTGGTCATAAACCGTGAAAGCTTCTTCAGCGAACTGGTCATTAATCCAGAATGAGCCAATCGATGGGTTAGATTGGAAAACTGCCACCAACTCGAAACCCAAATCTCCGTGGAACATGCCGGGTTGGGCAACACTATAGCACCATTGGAGGGTACGGTCATCCGGGCAGCCCAACAGATGGCGGTAATGCAGGGTGGTCATTGGGAACCGCTCCGGCAGGCGTGGCAGCGAACCCCATTGGCGGTTGGAGCTGATCAGGATGTACTCGGTTTGGTCATATACATTGATGAAATGCTCCAGCTTCTCGGGGTTATCATCCGTATACATATTGAAGTTCAATCCGGCGGTATAGACGCCCCCAAAGGCATCATAGCCATTCACCCTCAGGGGTAGACCATCATCCCAATCCCCTTCGTTAGCAACGGCTGAACCTTGAATGCTGACGACACCTGTGCTAGCTTCCAGCGCCAGGGAGAGGCTGTAATTTTTGCCCTTTTCCACGGTCATAGGGCGATCCAAGGTCATTGAATATCCTGCTCCAAGATCATTTGCTCCAAGAGTGAGGTCAGCAGTAAGGCTGGCAGTAGCCACTACCTGGCTATCTCCGGTAGGTCCAATGGTGAGCACCAGTGTTTCTTGCCCGGGTGCAGGGGTCTGGTCAACCAGCTGGCCTAGAGTGACCGCCTCCATCAGCCCATTTTCTTGAGGAGTGAAGGCAACAATATAGGGTTCCCCAGGTTGAATTACACATTGATCGGGTCCAGTCACCGTCTGAGCAATCAGCTCCGTGGAAGTCTGCACGGTGACGCCTAATGGTCCACACGCATCCAGGACCCGCTCTCCCTGAACGAGAGCCAACGTCAGGGTATACACCTGACCCGCATCCAGGTTAATAGGTGATTCAAATTTCAGCAGGTATCCGTCTGACGTTGAGGCACCTGCCACGGCAGGAGAAACGGTCATCACTTCTGCCATCAGGGGCAGACCGCCATTGGAAGAAGTTGAGAGGGATATATTCAAGACGGTAGGTTGAAATGCCTGGGTATTTGCGACATGCGCCAGATAGACGTCGTTGAGGGTACCGCTCGCATTGGCAGTGAAGCTCATTTGATACGGCAAGCTGGGTTGGATGGTGCTGCCGTAGGGAAGCGAGAGTGGCTGGCTGAAAGATCCAACCTGAGTCTGGATGTGCAAGTTGATGGGTGCAGGGATATTCTGGTAAATCCACTCGGAAGCTGCCACGCGGGTGATGGGGCGAGCATAGATCAGACTAAAGGCCAGAGCCCAGGCGAAAGTGGCAAGGATGACGAAGCTGCCAAGTAGGGCGGATACCGGGCGCACCCATCTAAACCTGGATGTTCCTGGTTCGCTTTCATGGATGTTTCCGTCTTCTTTCTTAAGTTTCCGAAAATTCCAAAGTTCCACCACTACCCAACCGGCATAGATTGCCAATATGGGGTAGGTGGGCATCTGATAACGCATGGTTGGGTTAAATTGTAATGACTGCCAGATGAAGTAGAAACCTCCCCAAAGCCACAACAAGAGATGCCGCGGCCAGTCTCCCTTAAGCATGCGCCAGCCTGCCCACAAGAAACCCAATGCCGCCAGGATTCCTAATGGAATCCCCAGACCCCACTCGACCATATTTTTGGCGGAGAACCACACCGGGCGGCTTGCCCACTGTAAGGAGGGAGGAAAATCATTATCACCGGCGGCTTGAATGCGCTGGTCTTTGATATTCGCCACCCATTGCGGATTAGGTCGCAAACCGAAGAAGCCAGGCCCAGAGAAAGCATAAGGCTGGAAAACTCGAAAGACCAGAATGCTCACAAAAGCGGCGATGCCCAGGTAAATTACGGCATTTATCAGCCAGCGTGTGCGCTCCTGGGTGGGTTTCCCCCAGATGATTACCCCAAACGCGACCGGCAGCACGAACGCTACCGGAGCAGAATTTAGCTTGGATGACACGGCGCAGCCCAAGGCAATTCCGAAGGCGATGGAGAGACCAAAATATGGATGCTTAGCGATTACCGTGAGACGGGAGAGAAGCGTTTGGGATTGCCCTCCATCATCATCCTCAGGCGAGAGGGAGGTTGAGCTATGCACGCCAGTCGACTGAACGGCTTTGGATTCACCCTCCACCAGGCTCACCCTGACGGCATAATAAATCGCCAGCAATGTAAAGAAGCTGGAGAACGTATCCATGGTAAAGAAGTGGGACTGCTGAATATTCAACACAGTGAAGGCTGAAAAGGCAGCTGCCAGCAAGCCCACCGGTTTTCTGAATACCCGCGACCCGATGGCATAAACCAGAATCACCGATAATAAATCCACCAGGGCTGAAAGCACTCTCCCAACAATGGTCATTTCATTGAAACCAGAATGACCATAAATCCCCTGCACAATATAGCGGGTCAGAAACATGGGCAGCGTGCCGTAAACATAAAATGAATGACCGCGGTTATTAGGGTTGAGCGGCGAGCAGGAAGCGTCAAAATAGCCGCCCCAGCTATGGCAATCGGGGTAGGCGTTGCTAAAATTTGCCCTCCACGGGTTATTGGTGATATTTGGTGGCGGCCCTAGTGCCTCAGGGGATGTCCCTATCGGCTGGATATCCGTTCCAACCCAGACCAGGAAACGCTCGTCCGGATGGAGGTACTGGAAATCACCCCATTGAATGCCAACGAAGCGAAAAAATGCACCAAATATTAGGATATACACTAACAGGACATCATATATCACAGGTGTCACTAACTGCCGCTTTTTCTTCGGGGCAGGTTGGGGAGGGGTGTTAGGCATCACATCATTCATACTATCAGTTGACATAGATGGTTGAAATCACTACTGAGAGCAATAATTCCTTCATCAGGATTTGCCTTATGGTGACGATATCCCACCTATTGAGGGAATTACACCGGAATTCGTAGAAGCTGGCGGAACCAAATAAACATAAAAATTCTTTCCGACCTGCGATTCAAAAGTCGAAACATTGCCCTGAGGGAAGAGCTGACGTAACAAGTCCAAGTCGGTCTGATCTTCAGGATAAACCAGGAACATCTTGGGGCGTGAATCACTCAGTGTAGTCGATATCTGATCCGGTGGAATGGCATAATCGCGGGTCGGGTCACCTGCATTCATCCCCACCAGGCGGGTATCCACCCAATATGGGTAGGGAACCACATAGGCAGTATCTGTGCTGCCATACATGTCACCAAAATCATGTACGACTTTGCCCATCTCGGAAGTATTCCAGGCAGACAGTTCGTAGGCACGCTGGTACTGGTTAAACACCAAATCATAATTACCCAGCGCAGCAAAGAAAATAAGGATAACCGCCATTCCCCAAGCTAGAGTTGACCCCGCTTTGGATGGTGTCCGCTTCTCCATGGCAGACATCAGTCCGTCCAAAGCGACGGCGACGATTAAAAAGACGGGAATAATGGCACCAGCTGCTCGATTTAATGCCGGATTCTCATCCGGAAAAGCCAATGAGAGGATGGAAGGAAGCATAAGCAGCGGAACCGAAAGGAGCAGAAACAGATCCTGCCACGTACGCCGCCTGATATAGCGAATTAACAACAAGACCACACCCAGGTAGTACAGAGCAGCTGAAATAATATCCAGGGTAGGGCTGTTGGTGACCGAATGGACCCAAATCTGCCCATCCGACCAGAAGTACATAATCGAGGCATTCCATAAGTTTTTAAGAAATATCACCAAAGCAGGTCCAGGCAGAGGGCGCTCGGTGGTGCCCAGACGGGAGAAAGCCCGCAGGTAGAATAGCGTGGGGTATTCCAGCGAAAAACGAAGTAAGGGTAAGAAGAGAATCAGGGATACCAGGACCAACACCAACAATCCCGATACCGTCTGCAAGCGCTTACCCCTGGCTTGGGGATGTAACAAATATAAACCTACGGCTACCAGGACGACGATCGGTAGGATGCGAATGGGAGTGTATCCGTGCAAACCAATCCCCAGAGCCAGACCTGCCAGGATAAAATCATTGCGGTTGGAGGTGCGCAAACCTCGGATCAGGTAATACAGCGTGGGTGCAACGAACAATGGATAGAGTGGGAAACGCAGCCCCACGCGCGAGATGACGTTTGGCCAAAAAGCCATGCCGGCAAACAACATGGCAAATAATCCAACACGCCGGTTGCCAAATTCTTCACCGAGCAAATAGAGGAACGGCAGAGTCAATAACCCTACCAGGATCGCGCCAATCTTCAGGCTTAAAAATGTGTAACCGGTGTTGAAAAGCTGGATGATACCTGCTGTCAGGTACATCTGGATGGCTTCGCGACCTGTATTACGCGGGAAGAAGATGCTCGTCTGCCCATGCAATACGTCCCATACATCTAAAAGCTTCTCAGCATGGTCGCTGACCATTTCTGGCGGCACCTGGTCAATACGATAGGCACGGAAGAAAACCACCAGGATGACGGAAGCCAAGACGAGCAACGTCCAGGCGGATATGGATAGTTTTAAGGGAAGGTGCAGGTGTACTTTTATCCACCGCCACCAACCCCTGAATGGGTATGCTCCCTGCCAGAACGCCAGGGTGGTGAATATGATTGCCAGAACCCACAACGTGACATTGAGCGTGTTGAACTGATTACCCCCCAGGGTGAGGAAGGCAGCCAAAGCCAGAGGCAGGCTGATATACAACCACCGGGCACGAACCCGGTAATCCTCCAGGTGCGCTTCAACCTCGGGCAGGGCAGCTGGGACCCATTCCCCGTTCCAGGCAGCCCACGCCAGCCAGCCTGCAGCGCACACATATAAGATGACGCCGGGAATCCAGGCCCGGTTTGGGCGTGGCATCAATGAAATCTGAGCCACCAGGGCAAACCCAAGCGCCAGCAGCGAGCGCCATGGAAAAACAACACCAGGAGATCGACGACTCGGTTCTTGAGCCGGGACAACCTGTTGATCGACCATTATGGGCTGCACTAGAAGATGTTCATCTACTGGTTGAGGTACTTGAGGTACTTCCTTAGCAGATGGGATCGCTAATGGCTTCCCCTTAAAGAGGGACTTAACATAATCCAGAACCGTTGGCTCCCGATTCATGTTTTATCCACCAGAATGATCAGGCTTTCACCCATATGAAGAGTAATAATACTCCATCCAAGAATAGCTTGCAAGCCCCCGAGCGCCCCGAAGAACAGCTTTTGCAGGGGGGTGGGTATAATCGGTATATAAGGGGTATCCCAAAAGCCATCCGAGAAAACCCGGCGAGGTTGCAACCCATGGAGACGCAAGGATGCCAGCCACTCTTCTGGAGGCTTCAGGCTGATATGGGTGGAATCCTTATAACCGATCCAATTGGCCTTTTTTTCTTGCGCATAGGCTTACTTAGATTAGGTATAACCAGGATTAGCAAGCCGCCGACTTTCAGCACGCGGCTCTTCTCAGCAATGGCCTGCTCCGGTTGACTCAAATGCTCGACCACATGTTTGGCAATCAGAATATGATAAACTGCTTCCGGGAAAGTTAAGGCTCATCCCCAGAAAGCAGCACAAACTGTCCCTGAGGCACATTCTGCCGAGCCTGAGATAATGCCCATGGATTGATGTCACAGCCAAAAACATGGTAGCGGTCTGTCAGCCAGGTGAGCAGATGACCCTTCCCGCAGCTAAGTTCCAACAATCTACCTTGAGGTGGCCGATGACGAAGAGCTAACTTGGCATAATAGCGATTCGACCACCAATACTGGCTATAGCGGGCAAAGTATACCTGTGCGTAAGGACCTTTAGAGAAGTAATCCTCGGTAAAAGGGTGATTCCTAGATTCTGTCTGGCCTATGACGATTCAAATACTTCTAGCCACGTAGAAGGTATAGGTGCCCTGAGGATTCGACTGGGCAATCGCATGCTGCCTGACAAGCCGTTCCGTCAGGAATAAATTCCAACGCCAAGGGGCAATGATCCAATGTTTGCTGATGGCATGGGTAAGAAGAGTGGGGGCGCCAAAATAGTGACCCCATTCCAACACACGCATTGCCTGGGGTGAAAAATAATGCCACCACTTTTCCAGCCGGAAGCCCGCACCTTCAAGCCAGCTTTGCCAATTATTGGGATCTACTGCATGATGGGTACGTGACATTTGCCGGAACCATTCAGTATATACACGCCCAATACTTGCCAAACCAAACCGCTTTAGTATGAGTGGAATGGAAAGCTCGGTCAGGTAGCGTGGGTTGGGCACACAGAATAGAAAAGGTGCTCCAGGCTTCAGTACACGCCGTGTCTCTGCCAAGACTGGTTCGACTTGTTTGATGTGCTCAAGGACTGAATTGCTAATCGCGCTGGCGAAGTGCTCATCTGGGAAGGGCATCCTCCCCCCATCAGCCTGCACCAGTGAACGATAACCGCCACCTCTAGCGGCCTGGTGGATGGGACCCGCCCATGGGTCCAATCCTACATCCAACTTACGGTCAAAGGTGACAGTGGCAAAATGCCCATCCCCACAACCAAGGTCGATGGTGGGAGCGGGCAACTCGAACTCCTGATAAAACTGCGCTTCCACTGCCCGAAGCATGGCGCGAAAATAAGGTAATTCGCGCAGGTTCAACCACAAAAAGTCTTTATCTTTCATAATATTAAAGGCACTTAGGCAATTTAGTAATCAGGTAAATAGGTACTAAGGAATAAGGAAAATATTTCCTTACCTCTTACTTAATGATTTTTCTGCCTTTGATCAGCTCCTGAAAAGCTCCCTCATACTCTTCAGCAATGTGTTGTGATGAAAAGCGCCTTATCACGTCATTGACATCACCATGATATCGTTCGGGGTGATCAAGAACCTCACTGATCCCTTCAGCTAAAGCATGAGCGTCCGCGGGAGGTACCAAGCGCCCCATACCGGTGATCTTTACAGGCTGACGCACACCGGGTATGTTGGAGGCGACAACTGGCGTGCCACAAGCCATCGATTCAACTTGCACGATGCCAAACGACTCGGTGCTGTTGGTGCTCGGTAGGACTGTCACCTCACAATGCTGGTAAAACGTGGAAAGTTCAGCGGGTGGCAAGATCCCCAGGAAAGTCCAGTGCTCACCCAAAGCCTGGATCATCGGCTTTAGCTTATTCGCATACTCTTCCTCGCCTAAGACGTCCTGGTACTGCCCGACATGTAATACACGTACAGAGGGGTGATTCTTTAATATTTCTGGCATTGCAGCAACCAGATATTCCACACCTTTCTCGGCTGCCAGGCGGGCTACCATCCCGATGATACGCTGCCCAGGTTCCAGTCTAGCTTTACGCTTTAATGCCTCCACGTCCGCCTGGGTGGGAGTTGCCAGCTCGACCGGGGTGGGGATAGCACGGATTTTTGGAAGGTAACGACGCAGGAAAGCAGATTCTTCGGCATAATCCAACGTATTCACCACCACCTGATGGGCTAACCCCAATGAAATTTTATTGGTCAGGTGAGAGACTTGATTGGCAATAGAATGGATGAATCCTTTTGGCAGGAGCAAGTCACAATGGTAAGTGAGTACAACTGGCTTATTCATCAGCCGGCAGATAAGAGCAATATAGGCAGCATCCAGTTGAGGCAAGTGCAGGTGGACGATATCTGCACGCCGAATGTTTACCCAGGCCCAAAAGAACATCGTCGGCATGAGCACACCCTTGCTGATATGCATCAACACACGCGGACGGATAACCTGCACGCCATCACGGTCTTCCCGGGTTGGCAGGTTGGGGCTATAGCGCGAAGTCAATACAGTCACTTGATGACCGCGTTCCACCAAGGCGCAAGCCAGCCTTTCAGCATAAATGGTTAGCCCGGAATAATGAGGGCGATAATAGGTGAGGGTGGCTAATATACGCATGGCAATATCAACGACGAACAAAACCAGGTAATAGTTTCGCCCATCCTGGCTCTATGTTTCTCCTTCAGATTTCATCTTTCCCAGACGTGTATATAGGCTGGATAGGGATTCGCCATCTTTATACAAGCCATAACCACCCATCAGACTCGTGATGATATAGCTGGTGAAATGGACGGATAAAGCGAAGGCGGTTGCAGGAGAAGCATCCAACCCAAAAACTACCAATGCTCCCACCAAAACGGCTTCAAACACCCCAATCGCGCCTGGTGAGGAGGGTGCAGCTATCCCCAGCGCACCTACGCCTAAGGCAAAAAGCACCCAGAGCAAGCTTGGTGCTTCGAAAAATGCCCGCAGGAATAAATAATATTGAAGAACGCTGACCAACCAATCAAGACCTTCCCAACCCAAGGCACGCAGAAAGAGCCTTCCATCTGTGATTATTTCGAGACCGTCAAAGAAGGCAATCACGCGCCGCCCTGCCAGCTTTTTCACAAGGGCCCAACGCTGACCTGCCTGGTCTATCCAGCCAAGCACTCGGTGCCGATTTCGAGCCAGAAGATAAATCGTTGCCAAACCAGTGAGGACAATAATCCCCGTACCAATGGCAGCCTGTTTTGCCCAGCTAATCCCGATCACAAAGGGAAGTGTGGTCAAGAACAAGCCGACGGCGATTGCCAGGTCAAGGGATCGTTCAATGAGGATGGAGGGAAGCACCTGCCAGAAATCCAGGTGGGCTTTCCGCCCGATCAGGAAAGCCCGTCCTATCTCTCCCAGTCGAAATGGAAGGATATTATTGAGCAGGTAGCCCTCATTGATCGTAATAAACACATCATGATAAGATGCCTTGTTTTGTAACAATGTACGCCAAACGAATCCTCGAACGATCAGCCATAGCAGCTCGAACAAAATACCTGCGAAAAAGAAGCGAAGATCCGCTTGCTGTATGGCCTGCACAAATTTGCGAAGATCCAGCATGGAAAAAACGACAGCCAAGGCTGCCACGCTGACGATCAGGCCAGGCAGGATGCGCTTCCAATTATTCTTTGATGAAGAGATAGCGATTTTACTCCTCCCCGATGCGTAACACTGCCAGAAAAGCCTCCTGGGGGATTTCCACATTACCAACCATCTTCATGCGCTTCTTGCCACGCTTTTGCTTCTCCAACAGCTTCTTCTTACGGCTAATGTCACCCCCGTAGCATTTGGCAAGCACATCCTTGCGCATGGGTTTAATATTTGCACGCGAGATGACGCGCCCGGCTGCATAGGCCTGAATGGGCACCAGGAATAGCTGGCGGGGGATCAATTCTTTAAGTTTGGTGATGACCGCTTGCCCCTTATGATAAGCAGCATTTCGGTGAACAATGGTAGCAAGGGCATCCACTGGCTCTTCATTGACCAGGATTTCAAGCTTGACCAGGTCATCCGGGCGATATTCTGCAAATTGATAATCGAGCGAGGCATAACCACGCGTGCGTGATTTCAACAGATCAAAGAAGTCAACGATCAGTTCAGAGAGTGGGATTCGGAAATTGAGCTGTACCCGAAGGGGAGCAGGATAATCCTGCGAGACAAATACTCCCCGCTTTTTCTTGGTCAGCTCCATGATCGTCCCATAAAACTCCGTGGGGCTGAAAACCTCAATGTTCATCCACGGCTCACGGATTTGCTCAATCAGCATCTCGTCCGGCAGGTCAGCTGGCGAGTCAATCAGGATAGTTTCACCGGTATGAAGCACCACTTCGTACTCCACCGAGGGTGAGGTGACGAGGATATCCAGGTTATACTCACGCTCCAGGCGTTCCTGGATAATCTCCATGTGGAATAAGCCCAGGAATCCGCACCGGAAGCCGAAGTTAAGTGCCTGGGAAGTTTCAGGCTCGAAAATAAGCGAAGCGTCATTCAGCTGCAATTTATCCAGTGCATCCTTCAGGTTTGCATAATCCTCGCCCTCCACCGGATATATCCCTGCGTAAACCATCGGCTTAACCTTGCGATAACCTGGCAGCGGGGCATCAGCAGGTCGCGCAGTGTTGGTGATGGTATCACCCACCCGGCACTCGTGCACTGTCTTCAACCCTGTGGCGATATAACCCACCTCGCCTGCTTCTAAAGACGAAACAGGACGTAAATCTGGAGCGAAAATACCAATCTCAACCGGCCTGACATCAAAACCGGTCGCCATCAGATGCAGGGTATCGGTGTGATCGATCCTTCCATCGATCAAACGCACATATGCCACGACACCTTTATAGGAATCATAGTGCGAGTCAAAGATAAGTGCCCGCAGGGGGGCAGTTTCGTCCCCTTTGGGTGGAGGGACTTCTTTGACGATGACTTCCAACACAGCATCGATGTTGATCCCTTCCTTGGCAGAAATGCGGATAATCTCACCGGGAGGTGTTCCCAACAGGCTGCTGATATCCTGTGCCACTTCATCGGGTCGAGCTGAGGGCAAATCGATTTTATTTATAATTGCTATGATTTCCAGGTCGGCTTCCAATGCACTGTAAAGATTAGCCAGAGTTTGAGCTTCAATTCCCTGACTGGCATCCACTACGAGCAATGCACCTTCGCAAGCTTCCAATGCCCGACTGACTTCATACCCAAAATCCACATGTCCGGGTGTATCGATCAGGTTTAATTCGTATTTTTCCCCATCTTTGGCAGTATAGTTCATCCGGACCGCCGAAGCCTTGATCGTGACCCCCTTTTCACGTTCAAGCTCCATGCTATCCAGAATCTGCTCGGTGGTGTCACGATCCGAGACCGTACCGGTGAGATGAAGCAAACGGTCTGCCAAAGTAGACTTACCGTGGTCGATATGGGCGATGATACAAAAATTGCGAATATGTTCCGAGGTCATTGACGGGGATTAGTATAACCGATTTTAACTATGGGAATATAGGCTGGTTGGTTTGCTGCCTCCAATGGCACCTGACAATACCGAATCCACCAATTCCTCGATCGAGGCGATTTGCTCTCCAGAACATTCCAACCATGTAAGGAATTCAACATTCCCCTTTGGTCCGGTAAGCGGTGAGCGGATCAACCCGTATACAATGTATCCTTGCTGACGAGCAAAACCCAATATATCCATCAACACCTGGCGATGGACGACGGGATCGCGAATCACACCCTTACTTCGCCCCACTTGTTGACGACCCGCCTCAAATTGGGGTTTGATCAGGGCAATCGTCGATCCCTTTGAGCTCTGCCCGGTATTTATATCCGTGAAAAACCAATTCTTTACTACAGGTAATAAGACTTTTAGAGAAATAAAAGATACATCTATGGTAATAATCTCCACAGCCTCGGGTAAGCACTTAAGGTAGCGAGCATTGGTTTTCTCCATGACCACCACACGTTTATCCTGGCGCATCTTCCAATCCAGGATACCTTGTCCGACATCGATTGCATAGATTTTAACTGCACCATGCTGAAGGAGACAATCCGTGAAGCCCCCCGTAGAGGCACCGACATCTGCGCAGATATGGCCTCTAATATCCACTTCAAAAGCCTGCAAAGCGGCTTCAAGTTTCTCACCACCACGAGAGACGAAACGCGGTCCCTGTTCGACTTCCAGGTGTACATCAGGGAACACATTGGTTGCCGCCCGCAGCTCCACCTCACCATTAATGCGAACCTGTCCTGCCATCACCAAGCGTTGCGCCAGCGAACGGCTCTCGGCTAAGCCGCGTTCTACCAGCAGTAGATCCAAACGGATTTTTCTCATGTGCATATCTTAACCGAGATTCTGGTTTCGAGGACGCAGATTCCCGTTTCCTGAATTGACGATTCTCAGGTAAACTACTATGATTAGATCATGTCCACCGTCTGGTTGCAACCACTTCTCAAGACCATGCGTCCCCGCCAGTGGGTAAAAAACGGGCTGTTGTTCATTCCCTTGATCTTTGACAAGCAGCTGACCAACTGGCCGGCGCTTGCACGCATCGTTGCGGGTTTCGTATTGTTTTGTCTATTATCCAGCATCATTTACATCATCAATGACCTGGTGGACCTGGAAGCTGACCAAAACCACCCCCAAAAACGCATGCGCCCATTACCATCCGGATTGCTGAAAGTCTCTAGTGCACGAGCAGCAGGCATCGTGCTCACGCTGATTGTATTCATCCCGGCGTCCTTACTATCCCTCGAATTCGCACTGATTGGATTAGCCTATCTGGTGCTCAACCTGGCATATTCTGCTTGGCTCAAACATGCACCAATCCTGGATGTAATGATGCTCGCCAGCTTTTATGTACTGCGCGTGGGAGCAGGTGTGTCACTGATTGTAGTCCACCGCTTCTCCCCATGGCTGTATGTCTTTACCACCTTCCTGGCACTTTACCTGGGGATTGGCAAGCGGCGCGCAGAGCTGAACCTGCTGGCTGAAGAGGCAAATTCGCATCGCAAATCACTGGAAGGATATACCCTGCCATTGCTCGACCAGCTCATCCTGATCGTCTGCAGTAGCGCCATCATTACATATAGCCTGTATACATTTTCGGCTCCCAACCTGCCGGTGAACCACACGATGATGCTGACCATCCCTTTCGTGATCTATGGCATCTTCCGCTACCTCTACCTTGTTCAGGTAAAACATCGAGGTGGTGAACCAGAAGAGGTACTCTTAACGGATCGACCCCTTCAGGTGACGATCATCCTGTGGGCACTTGCCATTGTGATCATTTTCTACCTGTTCCCAGTTTAAGCGATCCTCTGGTTAGGATATTAGCGATGCCCGCATATTCTGCAACTGCTCCAGGCAAAGTCATCCTGTTCGGCGAACATGCCGTGGTTTATGGTCGTCCGGCAATTGCTGTTCCCGTCATGCAAGTGCGAGCAAAGGCAATTGTAAACATGGATCCACGAAGCACTCCCGGACTGGTGAAAGTGCAAGCGCCAGACATCGGGCTGGAAACCACTTTGGCTGACTTACCAGAAAATCACCCCCTGGCGGCAGTGTTGCTGAAGGCTGCGTCTGTAATGAAGCTAAGCCATATCCCAGCCTGCAACATCCGGGTCACGTCCAACATCCCAGTCGCAGGAGGGATGGGCTCAGGGGCAGCAATTTCGGTAGCAATCCTGCGAGCTTTCTCAGCCTCATTGGGTCACCCCTTAAGGGATGAACAGGTATGTGAGCTGGCTTATGAGGTGGAAGTAATCCATCATGGTACCCCCTCCGGAATAGACAATGCCGTCATTACATACGTAAAACCGGTGTACTTTGTGATTGGAAAGCCAATTGAAACCCTGCAGGTGAAACAACCATTCACCATCGTGATTGGTGACACAGGGGTCCAAAGCTCCACCTCACGCGTGGTGAGTGATGTTCACAAAGCCTGGGAATCTGATCAAGCCCGATTTGAGGGATTGTTCGATGCAGCAGGGGCAATTGCAGTCGCTGCTCGCAAATCGATTGAGGCTGGTTCGGTCGATGCACTTGGATCATTGATGGATGAAAATCAGGCACAGCTTCGCGAGATGGGGGTTTCGTCTCCTGAATTGGATAAGCTCATCGAGGCAGCGCGTTCATCAGGTGCACTCGGTGCCAAGCTTTCGGGGGCGGGGTGTGGGGGAAATATGATTGCACTCGTCACACCCGAGGCAGCGAACAGAGTAGCCAAAGCGATGGAACAAGCCGGCGCTGTGCGCACCATCGTGACGGAGATCCGCAAGGCATGAGCGCACGACTGGTTTTCCTCAAATTGGGTGGCTCGTTAATCACGGTTAAAAACCAGCCTCATACTCCCCGGTTGGATGTGCTGGAACGGCTGGCACAAGAAATCGCGGGGGCTCGAGCTCAAAACCAGAATCTAAATATTTTACTTGGGCACGGATCTGGCTCCTTTGGTCACGTCCCGGCGAGTAAATATAAAACTCGTATGGGGGTGAAATCAGCGAAAGATTGGATAGGGTTCATCGAAGTCTGGCGACAGGCAGCAAAATTAAATCATCTAGTGATGCTGGCTTTAGGTAAAGCCAATCTACCTGCAATCTCATTTCCTCCATCAGCCATGATCATTGCCCGGGAAGGGAAAGTTGCCACCTGGGACCTGGATCCCATCCGCACTGCACTCGAGCGGGGAATGATCCCGGTGATCTATGGTGATGTGGTCTTCGACACCATCCTTGGTGGAACCATTCTTTCCACTGAAGACCTCTTTGTACATCTGGCGCCTCGCTTACTAGCCACCCAGCTCCTATTTGCAGGGCTCCAACCCCTTGTTTGGGGGGATTTTCCTGATAACACAAGAGCGCTACCAGAGATCACTCCCAAAAGCTTCCCGGAGATAGAAGCTGGACTAAAGGGGTCAGCTGCCACTGATGTGACCGGTGGCATGGTTGACAAGGTACGCCAAATCATATCCCTGATTAACGTGAATCCCGAATTAAGGGCGTCAATCTTTTCGGGAGAGACACCTGGTAATGTTTGCGGTTCTCTCCTTGGAGAAGAAGTAGGAACAGTGATTCACAGGCTATAGAATGGGATTCTTACTCGATGAGAAGAGTTATAATATGGTTCGGATAAATCTAACCTAAAAAGTCCGTTCACAGAACAACACGATGTTTTATACACGCAAAGAACTCGAAACTATTGAAGATCAAAGCCTGGCACCCTATGGAGTGCGCAGCAAAATTTCCAAGGGGCGGTGTTACCCTGAGGATGAACCGGAGTACCGCACCACTTACCAACGTGATCGTGACCGCATCCTGCATACCACAGCTTTTCGTCGTCTGGAGTACAAAACACAGGTTTTCATTAACTATGAGGGTGACTATTATCGAACACGACTGACGCACACGCTTGAGGTATCCCAAATCGGGCGCACGATTGCGCGCGCCTTGGGTGCAAATCCTGACCTGACCGAAGGTATATGCCTGGCACATGATCTGGGACACCCACCCTTTGGGCATAATGGGGAGACTACTCTGGCGCACCTGATGAAAGATCACGGCGGGTTCGACCACAACCGGCAATCCTTACGGATCGTGACCAAGCTTGAGCAGCGTTACCTGGATTTTCCGGGTCTCAACCTTACGTGGGAATTGCGCGAGGGGATTGTAAAGCACGAATCTGAATATGATATCTCTGATGCGCAAGCTTACGACCCTGAACTGCGTGGTCATTTGGAAGCTCAAATTACAAATGCCGCAGATGAGCTCTCTTACACTGCCCATGATCTGGATGATGGGTTACGCTCAGGAATGATCAGTATCCCAATGCTGGAAGGAATTACGCTTTGGGAAATATTGGTGGAAAGCATTGGCTGGCGTGGGCAAGAATTGGATGATCTGTCACGCCACCGGATGATCCGAAACTTGATTGATATGGAAGTTACTGACCTAATTCATACCACTGACCAACACCTGCGGGAGAGTGGCGTACGCTCAGTTCTTGAATTGCAAAGCCTACCTTATAATGTGGTAAGCTTCAGTGAAGAGATGAACCGCCGGAACCGACAGTTGAAAGATTTTCTATACGCCAACCTTTACCGCCACCATCGGGTTGTCCGTATGGCTGTAAAAGCCGAACGGATAATCAGCGATCTTTTCCGGGCCTATTTACGAGAGCCAGCCATACTCCCGAATCATGTCCAGGAGCTAACGAGGGAACGTGGCCTGGAGCGCAATATCTGTGATTATATTGCTGGAATGACTGACCGGTTTGCTGTGGAAGAATATCAAAAGCTTTTTGATCCGGTAATGAAGCCTTAAAGGTAAGGTCATGGAACAGGAAATATACCTAACATCAGAAGGAGCGAAAAAGCTAGAAGCTGAGCTCGAAGAACTGAAAGGCCCAAAGCGGGATGAAATGGCTAAACGATTGCGCTCCGCCATACAGATGGGCGACCTCTCTGAGAACGCAGATTACCACAAGGCAAAAGAGGACCAGGGATTCATGGAGGGGAAAATCCAGGAGCTGGAATATCTTTTAAAGAATGCCAAAATCATTGATGTTAGCGAGGTTCCAACCGATACCATTCAAGTGGGGTCACACGTCACTGTTCAGGAAGGGGACTTCCCCCCTGAGATATATTTTCTAGTGGGTGCTAAAGAAGCGGATCCGCGTAATGGAAAAATCTCAAATGAATCCCCCATTGGGCGAGTATTATTGGGTGGTCATGTTGGTGGTGAAGTGACCGCCAGCACGCCCGGCGGGGATATAAAACTAAAAATTCTCAAAATAGAATGAGTAAAAAGAAAAGAGTGGATTGGTCGGTGCCAATCCACTCTTTTCTTTATATGGATAACGGTTTATTGCTTCTGCCAGATGGCCAGCTCGAGCACCAGCGAATCGAAGTAACTGCTCTCGGGTAATGCTCCTTGCCCATAAGCCATGTCAACCACACGTGCAACCAGCCGCAGGGTGGCAGTTTCGAGCACGGTCTGTCCACCTGAGTTTGCCTGGAACGGTTCTCCCTTGGCTTCCAGCTTTCCCCGGATGGTGGGGTCATTGAAGGCATGTGCGCTCATCAGCACTTTCGTTACCGTTTGAATGTCGTTCTTATCGAATAACCAGACTTCAAAGGCAGTCACCTTTTTAGGTACGCCTATGCCAATGGTTTCGGAGATACCGACACCACACTCACCTAGAAATTCACCTGAGGGTGAATCTATACTGAAGGAGTCATCAAACAAGTCATCACCAGCTTTATAAGAGGCCATAAATTGGGCCATCGGAGCTTGCTCACTCGGTGCAGGGTAATTCGTCCACTCAGCCGGTGTTTCCACTGCGGTGGCTGGTGTTTGTGCACTGGGGTCAATCCCACCAGCTCTTTTTCGACCTTGAAGAAAGAAATATGCCACAATTGCTGCTCCCACCAACAGTGTGACAACACACATAACAAGCAACAAGGTAGTCAGGTTTGACCTTCCACCTTTGGCTGTGGAGGCGGTTGGAGTGACCCCGGGTGCAACCGTCCCTGGTTGGACTTGAGGAATGGTTGAGACCGCAGCTTCAAATTGAGTTATATAGTTTGGGTCGATATTTCCCGGGTTAGCCATTAATCGTGTCAAAGCATCAGTACCAGTGTCGCCCAGTGCATCGAATTCAACTTTCGCGGTAGCAGCATCACCAGTGGCACCATAGGATATGACCGCCATTTTCAGCCACATATCCTGCCAGCCCGGATGAAGGTTTGTGGGTGCTGCATCGGTCCATTGGACTGGCCACAACCCCCAACCAACGACCAAGCCGATGATCAACCCCACCACAACACCAAGAATTCCAATTACGAGCGGTCGTTTGAGATATTCACGGATTTGGTTCATCTTTTAAACTCCGAGACTGAGATTCTAATGATGAAAGATTTGGAAAGTGCACCAAGGTATGGCTGTACACTATGTGGTTCCAATTTTAGACCATAGTGATTAAAAGTGCAACTATCTTTGACCATTGAATACACGTGTTGCAAGAGTAATGCCAATATAAGCCCGTAAAATATGAGCCGGAACAAGCAAGCTCATATTCGCTATTTTTCGACTTCTACCGCCTCTTCAGCAGTTACCAGATCGAGAGGAAACATAGTCTCACATTGCAGACATTGCGCTTGATTTTTATTGGCTACAACCAGCAAACCACCGCAATCGGGGCAGGGTCTGGCTAATGGCAATTTCCAGGATGTGAAATCACAATTTGGGTAATTGGCACAACCGTAGAAAGTGCGTCCCTTGCGGGTCTTTCGCTCTACAATGTCTCCCTGGTCTTTCGGGCAAAGCACACCGATCTTTTCCAGCCAGGCTTCTGTATGACGGCAATCGGGGAAACCGCTGCAGCTGATGAACTTGCCGTAGCGCCCCCAGCGGATGACGAGCTCATGCCCACATTCAGGGCAGATGCGCCCGATCGGTTCTGGTCCCATATTCAGTTCAGGCATCTTCAGCTCTGCCTGGGCAACTTGTTCTGCAAATGGTCCGTAGAACTCACGGATCGAATCGACCCACTTCCTCTTTCCCTCCGCGATCAGATCCAGATCTTCTTCCATTTTGGCGGTAAAACCTACGTCAACCACTTCGGGGAAATGCTCTGTAATCAGGTCGCTGACCAGGATACCGGTTTCAGTGGGGGTGAGGCGTTTCCCTTCCCGCAAGACGTAACCACGCTGTTGAATTGTACTCAGGATGGGTGCATAGGTGGATGGTCTGCCAATGCCGTACTCCTCCAATGTACGCACTAATGTGGCCTCAGTGAAACGTGGTGGGGGCTGGGTGAAGTGCTGCTCGGGGAGTAATCGTATCAGTTTCTGGTTTTGCCCTTCGAGAATCCCCGCAGGGATGCGGGCATTCTCCTCTTCCTCTTCGGTAACCTGGTCTTCATCCTTCGCTTCTTCATACACCACAAGGAAGCCGATGAACTTGACCGTTGAGCCGGAAGCGCGCAATAAGTATTCGTGCTGTGCAGATTTTGCAGTGACTTCCACCGAAAGCGTGTCAAATACTGCAGATTCCATCTGAGAAGCTACAAAGCGTTGCCAAACCAGCTGATACATACGGAACTGGTCACGATTGAGAAATTCCTTGATGGCCTCGGGTTGACGCATCACCGAGGTGGGCCGAACGGCTTCATGAGCTTCCTGTGCACCTTTGGCTTTGGTCTGGTATTTGGGAGGCTCGGGAGGCAGGAACTTCTCGCCATAACGTGCACCAATAAACTCGCGTGCTTCAGCTTGTGCGGTCTCAGCAACGTTGGTCGAGTCGGTACGCATATAGGTGATCAAACCCACCGCACCTTCGCCCAGGTCGATACCTTCATAAAGTTGTTGTGCCAATGCCATTGTGCGCCGGGCGGTATAACCCAGACGGCGGGAAGCTTCTTGCTGCATGGTACTGGTCGTAAACGGCGCAGAGGGTTTTCGCCGGCGTTCACCACGCTTGATCTTCGAGATCACATACGCTGAGCTTTCCATATCCTCCAGAATTGGCTGGACCTCAGCTTGCTTTCCCAAAACTGGGTCTTGGTCGTCCATTTTTGCCAATTTGGCGATGAAGGTTTCTTTGATCTTCTCAGGGCGCAGTTCAGCGGCAATCGACCAATATTCGACCGGATTGAATGCATCGATTTCGCGCTCACGCTCAACCACCAGGCGAAGGGCAACCGATTGGACCCGACCCGCAGATAATCGGCTGCGCACCTTACGCCACAAGAGCGGGCTGAGGTTGTATCCTACCAAACGGTCCAAAATTCGACGCGCCTGTTGAGCATCCACCAGGTCCATATCGATCTCACGCGGGTGGGCGAAAGCTTCATTGATGGCTGGCTCGGTAATCTCATGAAAAACCACCCGTTGAGTGCGCTTGTGCTCAATCTTGGCTGATTCAAGCAGGTGCCAGGCTATGGCCTCACCTTCGCGGTCAGGGTCAGTTGCCAAATAGATCTCAGCATGCGACTTTGCTAATGCTTGTATTTCTTTGACCACCGGACGTTTTTCATTGGGGACACGATACTTGGGAGCAAAATCATGCTCAACATCCACCGAAAGTTGTGAATGTAACAAGTCTCGTACATGGCCAACGGAGGCTTTTACGGTGAATCCTTTGCCTAAAAAGCGACCCACCGTCCGTGCCTTTGCGGGTGATTCGACGATGACCAGTTTCCCCTTACGATTGTCACCTTTCTTTGGGGCGATCATCCCCTCGTGAGCAGGGGTTTTCCCCATGCGAAAGAGAGTAGTCCCACAAACCGGGCAAGTACCACGTGTAGCCGGTGTACCATTATTCGTATAGACCGGCTTTGGGTCTGTTATTTCCCGTTTCGTCCGACATTTAACACAATATGCTTCCAAAGTAAACCTCCTGGTTCTTTAACTTACAAATACCAAATTTTATCTACTCGTACAAAATAGATTTGGAAATGAGCCTACGCCTCATAGATTTCGGGTTGTTCCCGCACTGCTACGTAATTCATTCCACCCATCTGACGCACCATCCCTTTCAATTCCATCATTGCCAGGGTGGCTGAGACAGTTTCAATGGGCATATTTGCTTGGGCGCGGATTTCATCCACATGCATTGGTTCGCGTGAGAGTAATTTGTATAAGCGTGATTCAACCGGGTCGGTGGGCAGAGCCACCCGAACCACTCGATGTTCAGTGACCATGGTCAGGTTTAATGCCTCGAGCACATCCTGCGGACTGAGGAGTGGTTGAGCACCGTCCCGAATCAGGCGGTTGGTACCCAGGCTTTGAGGGGCATTAATATTCCCTGGTACAGCAAATACGTCACGTCCTTGTTCAACTGCAAATGTAGCTGTGATCAGTGCTCCACTGGTCAGCCCTGCCTCTACAATAATCACAGACATAGCCAGACCTGATATGATACGGTTACGTGGTGGGAAGTTTATCCCATCTGGCGGGGTGCCAAGTGCGTAATCACTGACCAAGGCACCATGCTCAATTATCTCTGATGCTAAACGCTTGTTCTCAGGGGGATAGACGAGATCGACTCCATTACCCAGCACAGCCAAAGTTCGACCACCGGCATTTAATGCAGCCTGTTGAGCGATCGAATCTACACCACGTGCTAATCCGCTGATGATGGTTACGCCACTTTGTGCTAAGGTGGTGGCGACTTCCTCGGCCACCTGACGTCCATAGGAGGTCACTCGCCGGGTGCCCACGATGGCAACCGCCCATTCGTCCTCCGGCATCAAGGAACCACGTATATACAAGACCGGTGGTGGCTGGTCAATTTCCTTCAAATGGCGGGGGTATCCTTCGTCATCCCAGGTAAGCACATCGACCCCCAGAGACTGGATACGCCCCCAGATTTGTTCCAGCGACACTCCCTTACGCACGCGCTGGAAGGACTCAATGATCTTCCGGCTTAGTCCAACTTCCACCAAGGCTTCAGGTGAGGCGTTCCAAGCAGCTTCTGCATTCCCGAATGCATCCAACAAAGCCTTGAAGCGGACCGCTCCAATCCCTTTAACCAGATTAAAGCCAACCCAATACATCCTGGGGTCAACCAAGGTTAAGACTCCTCCGCAAGCATCCCTGGGATGATATGCACCCTTATCTCACGATTTTTAAGGTCAATATTCTGGACGAATGGGTCAGCGATTGGGATAAGGACCTCGGGACCGATTTCTGGGCGGACCACAAGCACATCGCTGGCACCGGTTTCCAAGATCTCGGTAACTGTTCCGATGGACACTCCCGCATCCGTAGTTACGTGCAAACTGATCAACTGGTGGTGATAATATTCGCCGTCTGCTAAAGGTGGGCGGTCATCAGCTTTCACATACAATATCTGATTACGGAACTGGCTAATCTCCTCTGGGGTGGAATATCCCTCAAAGGTCATCAATAACCCTTCCCGGTGCGGTCTGCATTTTGTCAACCGTAACTGATCATCTTCCGAGCTCAGATACAAAATTGCACCAGGCAGGAATCGCTCGGGAAAGTCGGTAATTACTTCCATGAGGATCTCACCATGCACGCCATGGGCATGCCGCAGCTTGCCCACGGCTAAGAATGCAGGCTCGCCGGGCAGAGGCGAGCCTGCAGCGTTCATTGGTGTTGAGTATGAACGTTTCTGCCTCATCGTGGATCTTCAACATCCAGGTAAGCCTGCTTGCCATTGCGGGCAGCAGATACATTCAGGAGCATGCGCATGGCATTGGCGACCCTCCCCTGCCGACCAATCACCCGCCCCATATCCTCTTTGGCAACTTTCAGTTTCAGGTATACTTTTCCGCCTCGTTGCTCTTGTGAGACCCGTACTTGCGTTGGGTCATCCACCAATGAGGCGGCAATGAACTCAATGAGTTCTTTCATAGCTCACTCCTTGTTCCTGGTGCTTGTGAGTGTTACCTTATGTTTACAGAACCAGCCTGTTCACGGAAAGGATTCTCATCCGACCAAGGACCTGCCAGTGATTTATGCCTATACCAATCCTAGCGCTGGCTGGTTTGACGACTTAATTGGCGTGATTCCTGGGCTGATTTGGCTTCAGCCATTAGCGTCTCAAGTGCCTCACCAGCTTTGAAGCGCTCAAAACGCTCCAGCAATCCAATGGTCTTGAACAGCTTCGCAACTGATTCGCTGGGCTGGGCACCTTTGCTGATCCAATCGTAAATTCGATCCTCATGCAGCTCGATCGTCCCAGGCGATGTGCGGGGATTATAAAATCCCAAAATTTCCAGGAACCGTCCATCGCGGGGATGTTCGATATCGGCAGCCACAACACGATAACTGGGTTGTTTCTTTGCTCCTACACGGCGTAAACGAATACGTACCATTTTTAAACTAATCTCCTTCTGAACTATAGTCTTTGGTCAGTCTTCCTGGGTCACATGCCCAGTGAAAAAGAAGGGTGCGCGGAAGGGACGCGAACCACCGTGCACCACCACCATTATTTCCCAGACGATAAGGGATCTCCCATACCGTCATCCAAACAAGCGTGGTAACCCACGCATGCCAGATTTCTTAATGTTCTTGAACAGTCGCTGGGCTTCATGGTATTGTTTAACCAGGCGATTAACATCCTGGACCTCAGTCCCAGAGCCTTTGGCAATCCGCCTGCGGCGGCTGGCATTCAGCACATCCGGTCGGCGTCGTTCATGAGGCGTCATCGAGCTGATGATTGCCTCAGTCATCTTGAGCTGATTTTCTGCATCCTTTGGGTCTATCTGGCGAGCCAGCTGACCCATTCCACCAGGTAACATCTCCAACACCTGGGCAATTGGACCCATTTTTCGCACCTGCCGGAGCTGGTTGGCGAAATCTTCCAAGGAGAACTCGCCGGCCAGCAACCTCTCAGCATCTTTTTGGGATTGCTGTTGGTCAAAGGCCGCTTCAGCTTTTTCAATCAAACCCAACACATCGCCCATCCCCAGGATGCGCGAAGCCAATCGACCGGGGTCGTAGATTTCAAGGGCATCCAAGGCTTCACCCGTACCGATGAATTTGATCGGCACACCCGTGACTGAGCGGATGGAAATTGCTGCACCTCCGCGGGCGTCTCCGTCCATCTTGGTCAGGATCAAACCAGTCAGAGCAATGGCCTCGCGGAAGCCCTTGGCAATATTTACGGCTTCCTGACCAATCATTGAGTCAACCACCAATAACGTCTCAACGGGATGGACTTTTTTATCGATAGCGGTGAGCTCATCCATCAATGCATTATCAAGCTGCGAACGTCCGGCAGTATCCAGGATGAGGACCGTGTTTCCACCTCGTTGGGCTTTTTCCAAGGCATGTACCGCCAGGTCAGGTGGCTTATCCCCGGCCTCAAAATATACGGGCACACCAAGCTTCTCGCCCAACGTTTCAAGCTGTTTAACCGCCGCTGGACGATAAGGGTCAGCAGCCACCAGCATTACCCGCTCTCCCTGAGCGCGTAGCTGTCGCGCCAGCTTTCCGGCAGCGGTGGTCTTGCCTGATCCCTGAAGGCCAACCAGCATGATAACATAGGGGTGGGAACCACTCAGGGTGAGCCGCTCGGGAGTGCCGAGGGTATTGATCAATTCCTCGTGAACAATTTTGATGACCTGTTGTGCCGGGTTGAGGGCTTTGGAAACTTCAGCTCCCACAGAGCGCTCGCGCACGCGGGCGATAAAATCCTTCACCACGCCATAATTGACGTCTGCTTCAAGTAAAGCCAGGCGCACCTCACGCATGGCAGTATCAACATCAGCCGCCGAGAGTTTTCCCCGGCGGCGTAATTGCGTGAATACGTTATTCAGACGTTCGGTCAGGTTCTCAAACACAGGAGTGCATTTTAGCGTGTAAGTTTGGAATGGTCAAGAGTAGATAATGAAGAGAGTCCAGCCATTGAACACCAGGATCGTAAAGCATTCATTAGCCGGCAGTCAATAAACGCAACTATTAACCTTATCATGGGTTATACCATTGTCAGATAAGAATAACCTTATCAAGGTTTAACCATTTAATCTAAAATGATATTTTACTCTCGCCAAGGAGTTGTGCAGATGTCAAAAATAGCCCTGGTCACTGATAGCACGTGTTCCATTCCAAAGGATCTGGTCGAAAAATATGAGATAACCGTCGCCCCACAGATATTAATCTGGGGTAAAGAGTCGTTCGAAGATGGGGTGGACATCACGCCCAGTGAGTTTTATAAGCGTCTCGCTAATGCATCAGTCATGCCATCCACGTCACAAGTGACGGTATCCAAATTCCTCGAAATCTATCAACGCCTGCTCGATCAGGATCACCAAATACTGACCATCCTCATCTCGTCCAAGCTGTCGGGTACGGTCAACTCAGCTATTCAGGCAAAGTCAATGCTTCCCGCTGAGGCACCTATCGAGATCATCGATTCCAATTCAACTGCTATGGCGATGGGTTTCCATCTGTTGACCGTTGCCCGCGCCATCAAACAGGGAGCTACCCTGCCTGAATGTGTTGAACTGGCTCAGAAAGCCTTACTGCAAACTGGTGTCTTTTTTGCCGTGGATACGCTGGAGTTTTTACACCGAGGTGGACGGATTGGTGGTGCGAAACGTTTCCTGGGGACAGCTTTGAATATCAAACCCATCCTTGAGCTGCGCGATGGCAGGGTGGAGGCAGCCGAGCAGGTGCGTACACGCAAGAAGTCGCTCAGCCGGATCGTCGAACTTGTCGTGAAACAAATTAACGGGCGTACACCTGTTCGCCTGGCATCCCTGCACGCCAACTCACCTGAAGACGCACAAATTGTGCTTAAGGAAGCATCTGAAAAACTTAATCCGATTGAAACTTACTTTTCAGAGGTCAGCCCAGTGATTGGAGCAAATGCTGGCCCGGGAGTCGTCGGACTGGTCTATATGGCCGGTATGTAATTATATATTTGGATACCTGGACCGCGAGAACATCTGCGGTCCTTATTTTTTTTAAAAGGAAGAATCAGATTCAAGAACAAACCATTACAGCTTCCCAAATTGGATAGATCGATCAATGCTGCTGGTACAATTACCAATAATCCATCTACAACCAGGAGGTGCCATGAAGACATATCCCAACATCGCGATCCAGGTTCCTGATATTTATTTACCCCACTCAGGTGTAGACCTGAATAAATGGGCTGTCATCGCTTGTGATCAATATACGTCCCAACCGGAGTACTGGCATAAAGTGGAGGAGATCGTAGGAAATGCGCCTTCCACGTTTAATCTGATATTCCCCGAGGTGTATCTTGATAAGCCGGGTGCAGAGGGGCGTATCCACCACATCCAGCAAACCATGCGGGATTATCTATCGAGTGGGTTGCTCACACCACATGTCGGCATGGTATATGTAGAACGACAAGTGGGTGGCAAATTACGAAAAGGGCTGGTACTGGCGTTGGATTTGGAACATTATGATTACAACAAAGGCTCACGCTCACTCATCCGCGCCACGGAAGGGACGATCATTGAGCGCTTGCCGCCGCGGATGCGCATCCGGGAAGGAGCCAGTCTGGAAGTGCCGCACATCCTGGTACTGATCGATGACCCGGAACGTACTGTCATCGAAGAGGTGGGGAAATCCAAAGCTCATCTAAAGGAGTTATATAATTTTGAGCTGATGGCGGGTTCTGGTCACTTGAATGGATACCTATTGAATGACCCGTCCATCGAAGCAGGCGTAGTTAGAGCTCTGGAACAACTGGCAGACCCGCAGACTTTCGGCGCTAAGTATGGCGTCGGTAAGGACCAACCTGTGCTGCTTTTCGCCATGGGTGACGGTAATCACTCGCTTGCCACCGCCAAGGCAATCTGGGAAAAGAATAAAACACAGGTTGGGATGGATCATCCATCGCGATATGCATTGGTTGAAATTGAGAATGTGCATGACGAAGGGCTGGAATTTGCACCCATCCACCGCGTAATCTTTGATCTCAAACAGGATATCTTCAACGCCATGAAGGAATTCTATCAATCGGGATTTTCTTTCTCCCCGTGTAGGGACCAATCAGAGATGGTCGTCAGAGTTCACCAATCAAACGGTGATCCTCAAATCATCGGGATGATCTCACCCCAAGGATTCGGGGTTGTGGAAATTGCCGATCCATCCTCCAACCTACCGGTGGGCACGTTACAATCATTCCTAGACGACTTCCTCAAGGGTGGGGGAGCCGAAAAGATCGACTATATTCATGGCGAAGATGTCGTATTTAAATTGGGACAGTTGCCTGGCAATATTGCTTTCTACCTGCCCGGTATGGATAAAAGCGACCTGTTCAAGACTGTCATCCTGGATGGTGCCTTGCCACGCAAGACATTTTCCATGGGAGAGGCCTTTGAGAAGCGATTTTATATGGAATGCCGGAAAATAGCCTGAAGTATTCTTTATTGACTCTCTAACCAAGCGGAGTACTCCGTCTGGTTTTTTGATTGCTATAATTTTGCAATAGGCATAGAGTAAATAAGATAATTATCTAACAAGGTTAGTGCTTATTATCAATGGATATTTTCTTTCATGATCCCAATGAAATTCGGCTGGCTCCTGAGGAAGTGCGTCTGAACAAGGTGCAAGTCACTCCCCAACCAAATGGCAGGCAGGTGAAAATCTATATTGAGTTGACCCCTTTCATGAAAAGACCGAATGTCGAAGTGACCATCACTGCCGTCTCGGGTAAGGAAGCAGCCCATACCACCATTTTGGAAACCATGCTGCCAAAACTGGAATTTACTATGCACTTGCGAGAACCTGAACCAGGCAACGAATACAGCGTTGAGACCACAGTATATTACCAAAGGATGCCAGAGCCAAGCACCATCCCGATGGATATTCCTCTCCCGGAACCGATGATTGTAGACCGCCATAAGGCAACGTTTATCCTCCCAGCATTGGAAACCTGAAGGCTGAATCCCCATTCCACTAATAAACTATTGGTACATACGATTAGCGTTAATCTCCATGCAACCTTAATTTATTCACTCCATATTTAACGACATTATGCAACACCGTTTACGTTTACGCGTCTATCTTCGCCCGGACAGGCTCCTGGTTTCGATCTCCATTATCCTGCTCCTGACACTTACCGGGCTGAGTTTGATCATTCCGGAAGTCATCCGGCAGGTGATCGATATAGGATTGAAACAGTCGCAGGTGAGTTTTTTGATTAACGCTGCCCTGCTCCTGTTGGAGATTGGGGCACGCTATTCGATATTTACGTAACAGGGTTTGAGGAGTAAAAAGAGTCGCACCTGTGCACATTTCTTGCATCGGGTAAAATAGACATAGACATCTATTATGACCAGGCAATTAGAAACATCCGGCTCACCCCGCCCATCACGCTCACGACGTCCACGGGTTGGATGGACAATCCGCGTTACCCCATCGGGTGTATTGCTACTGGCGGTGATCAACCTGGTCATTCTGGGCGGGCTGGCATTTGGAATAAGTTGGATCATGCAGCTACCCAATCTTCCCTGGCAGACAAATAATTTCATACCAACGGATACCTCAATTGTAGATACACCAATTCCCAGTATCTCAATCACGGTTACTCCCACGAGTCAACCAACAGATTCTCCAACTCCACAACCTATAGATACATCCACACCTGAACCTGCAACAGCCAGCCCTCAACCTATCAGCACCCTGACCCTCAACCAGGGTTTGATCATCCTGGCATTGGATGAAGGCGGGAATACCCATCTATTCGCCTACCAGCCTGAAGAAAGCGGGGCAGGGCAACCCCTACCGATTACCCGGTTGACCTATGGACCGTGGGATGATATTAATCCCGCCATAAGTCCAGACGGGCAGACCGTAGCTTTTGCTTCCAACCGCAGTGGTTATTGGGACATCTATATGCTTGACCTGGGTAGCGGGGGTATTACACGCCTAACCGATACATTAGCCTACGAGGCGTCACCTGCCTGGTCACCAGATAACAAATGGGTGGTCTATGAAGCATATATCAGTGACAACCTGGAGATCATAATTCAATCTGTGGTTACGCCTGGCGAAACCATCCAGCTGACGAACAGCCCGGCAGCTGATTTCAACCCGGTTTGGTCACCTGAGGGCAGGCAAATTGTTTTTGTCTCCGACCAGAGTGGGGATGACGAAATTTGGCTGGCGGACCTGGATAAAAACGAAGAGGAACGCTTTCAAAATATTAGCCAAAACCCGAATAGCATAGATACCCACCCAGCATGGTCACCGGATGGTGCGTCCCTTGTCTGGGTTGGTGAGCAGGATGGTATGCGCAGCCTGTTCCTCCAGGAGCTGCCATTAATTGGAGATGCAAACAACCCACCAACTACACTGAACCGGCAAAACTTGGGAAGTGGTGATTGGCCCACCTGGAGCGCAGATGGGGAGACGATCCTGACAATTTTAAAGGCACCCAACCACATTTATCTGACTGCATACCCGGCTCACTACCCCGGTCTTGCACTCCCAACGATTGAGCTGCCTGGGTCTGTGTATGGTTTATGTTGGGGAAATATCTCACTGACCCCATCACTTCAAACAGTTTATCAGCAAGCAGCCTTGCTTACACCCACTCCCTTGTACCTCCCCGCCCTGACATTCCTACCCAACGATAATGGTGGGCGGTATCAACTTATTCCATTAAACGGTGTCGAAGCTCCACAGTCCTATCTACACGATTCGATCGATGAGAGCTTCCAAGCTCTACGCTCCCGGATTACAACCGAGGCGGGTTGGGATTTCCTTTCCACACTTGAAAATGCTTATGTTCCCCTCACTGCTCCATTGGATCCCGGCATGGGCAATGATTGGCTTTATACCGGGCGAGCTTTCGCGATTAACACTCTGCCCATGGATGCGGGTTGGTTGATGGCGATACGGGAAGACTTTGGCGCTGAAACCTATTGGAGGGTATACATCCGGGCTTTATATCAGGATGGCTCAGCGGGCACTCCTTTACATGACAAACCTTGGAATTTTACTTCCCGCAACAATGGAGACACCTTAACCTACGAGCTAGGTGGAGCACAGCAAGCCTCAATCCCACCAGGCTATTGGATCGATTTTACCGAGCGGGCTCAGGCTTATGGATGGGAACGCATCCCTGCATTGACCACCTGGAGAGCTTCCTACCCAGCTGCGCGGTTCAACGAATTTGCCTTTACTGGTGGTATGGACTGGCAATCAGCCATGCTTGAACTTTATCCGCCAGAGGCAATGATCACACCCACGGCCGTCATACCACCCACACGCACCCCGACACCTACGCTGCGCTGGTATGTTTCCCCCACACCCACAACCATACCATCACCCCGCCCAACCTTTACACCTAGCCTGGAGACGCCTACAAACCCACCTATATCTCCCAACCTCTACCCAACTACCAGCCCAACCCCTGATGGCTGACTCGGATAACAAACCCCGCATATTTCACATTCTTATGCATGCTTCCGGAAAACATATCCATAAGGTTTCAAGGTTGTTGAACCAATCGAAGAGTCTGCTGCGTATTGTTAGCGTGGTGGTTTTACTTACCGCCTGCCAGCCTTCACAGGTCACTCCGCCCGCTCTGCCGTTTTTTCCAACCTATACCATCACGCCACTGATTTCAGCAACTGCAACCGAGTCTGTCACTCCCAATACAGTCAGCGCCTTGATCACACAGGTCTCTCCTTCACCTGTGGTATCTCCAGCATCGCTCGCGACCATTGCACCTGACCCCATGCAGTTGGTTAGCCCAACTCAAGCACAAGATCACGTCTCTGATTGGAGGCCACCTCTATACCCTACCCCCTGGGCACCCACCCTATATGATCATTTTTACTTCGCCAGCCCCATCGCTGCGAATGAGGTGAATATACCTGTGCAAGATTATCGCTACGGTGGTGTGTTTTTCCAGGATGTGGTGCACACCGGTGTGGATATTCCCGCCCCAAAAAGAACTCCGATCCTGGCAGCGGGACCAGGAACAGTTGTTTGGGCAGGTTTTGGGGTCTACCAGGGTGGTTTCGACCCCGCTGATCCTTATGGTTTAGCGGTCTCCATCCAGCATGACTTTGGATACCAGAATCAGATCCTTTATACCATCTACGGGCATATGGATGAGATTGATGTGGTCGAGGGTCAACATGTGGAAACTGGAGACATCCTTGGACTGGTGGGGGAGACAGGTACCGTAACCGGACCACACCTGCACTTTGAGGTGCGCATTGGTGAAAACAGTTTTTTCACCACGCGTAACCCAGAGCTATGGCTGGTGCCACCCATCGGATGGGGCATAATCGCTGGTCGAGTAATGGATACAAATGGTCAACTGATCAATAACCAACAGATCATCATAACCGATCCAAAAAGCGAGCAAAACTTGTTCGCCTGGTCGTATGGTAAGACCTCAGTAAATAGTGATAAATATTATCAGGAGAATATGGTCGTTGGTGATCTACCAGCAGGTAATTACGTTCTCCGAGCAGCTTTTGCGGGTGTAAACTTCAGCGCCCCAATCGAGGTTTCTCCTGGGATGGTCAATTATTTTACCTTCCGTGGCTATTATGGTTTTACAATTGAATCACCACCTGCACCCGGTGCAAATTTCACCCCCTCACCTCTTGAAACACCAATCCCTTGACATATCGAACATATGTGCTAAACTATAATCACAATTTATATACTAGGAGTGAACTTCATGGCTAAAAAGTCTGCATCTCCACAACCTGAAATGGATGAAGCTCGACAGGCAGCACTGGACAAAGCACTGGGCGATATCACCAAGCGTTATGGTGATGGCTCCATCATGCGCTTGGGCGAAGCTCACCAGTTGCGCGTTGAAGCCATTCCTACCGGCTCACTTTCATTGGATATTGCTTTGGGTGTTGGGGGGATACCACGCGGGCGCATCACTGAGATTTATGGTCCCGAATCATCCGGCAAGACAACCATCAGCCAGCACATCGTCGCCGAGGCCCAAAAATTAGGCGGAACAGCTGCCTATATCGACATGGAGCATGCCCTGGATCCCACTTACGCCGCCAGGTGCGGGGTGGATGTGGAAAACCTGCTCATTTCGCAGCCAGATATGGGCGAGCAGGCCTTGGAAATCACCGAAACACTGGTGCGCTCAGGGGCGATCGATGTCATCGTGATCGATTCGGTAGCTGCGCTCGTCCCAAGGGCTGAAATCGAAGGTGACATGGGGGATGCCACCATGGGTATGCAGGCGCGCTTGATGTCGCAGGCATTACGTAAGCTTTCGGGTGCGATTAAGCAAACCAACACCTCAGTGGTTTTCACCAACCAGCTGCGCCAGAAAATTGGGGTCATGTTTGGCAATCCTGAGACAACCTCGGGGGGTATGGCTCTCAAGTTCTATGCTTCGGTACGCCTGGACGTCCGCCGAATTCAATCCATCAAGCTTGGGGCTGAGATCATCGGCAACCGCACCCGGGTGAGAGTGGTAAAAAACAAGGTCGCACCACCATTCCGTACTGCAGAATTTGACATCATGTATAACGAAGGCATCTCCAAAGTTGGGGATCTGCTCGACCTGGCAACTGCTATGGAAATCATCACAAAACGAGGCTCGTTCTTCAATTACGGCGAGCTTCGCCTTGGTCAGGGGCGTGAAAACGCCAAGGATTACTTGCGCGCCCATAAAGAACTGGCATCAGAGATCGAAATGGCGGTGCGTGAGCGTGCTGCCAGCGGTGAGACTGCCATTGGCTTTGGAAATGTGCCTGAAGAAAGCAGCACGGACGATGGAGATTTGTGAGTAGCTGTCACCGGTTTAGAGGTGTTAACACAAATGATCATAAGGATACGCAATACGACATTTGTATTGCGTATCGTCTATTATCCACCGTTGGTTTAGTCGTCGTGTTTTTGGTTCTGGCTTCCTTAGGTTTAACCGGTTGCGGGGAAAGCCCAACCCCTTACCGGCCACCTACCATAACTTTCCATCCCACCCCATCGCCCCTGGCGAGTGTGGCGCCTACCTTTACATCACTGCCAATCGAAACACCCCTCGCCATTGCCACCCCATCTTGTACGGATAACCTGACATTCTTGGAAGATATATCCATCCTGGATGGGACGGTTGCCCACCCAGGAGATGGTTTAGATAAACGCTGGCTAGTCATGAACAGCGGTAGCTGCAATTGGGATGATCGCTATCGTCTAAGACTCGTTTCTGGCTCGGAATTAAATGCACCGGTTGAACAGGCGCTTTTCCCTGCTCGCAGTGGAACCAAAGCCAGTATCCGGATCCTGTTCACAGCCCCCTCCGGGCCAGGTATCTATGAAAGTGACTGGCAGGCTTACGACCCTCAGGGAAAGCCCTTCGGTGATCCGGTTATTATTCAGATATCCGTGGATTCTGGCACACCATAGCTGAGGAAAGAACAAAGATTAATATATTTTTATTCAGCAAGCATTTAAAAGCATTATAATTTTAATTACGTGCCCCTCGGTATCGCTTTCTATTTGCCCGAGGGGTAATATTTGCTGAATCGGGAAAATAATATGCGAAAAGCGTTGATGCTCCTTTTCACAGTATTGTTGATTACGAGTTTACCAACCAGCGCAAAAGCTGCACCCAGCCAAATTGCACAACCCGTGGTTCATGCTATTTTGTTCTGGTCGAACGGTTGTCCATATTGCTCCATGGTATTGACCAATGTCCTACCAGGATTGCAGGATAAATATGATTCTCAATTGAGCATTCTGCTTATTGAGCTGGTAACTTCAAAAGACATCGACAACCTGTATACTCTGGGCGCATCTCTTGGCCTTTCCAAAGAGCAAATTGCTGTGCCATTTCTGCTCATCGATCAAACCGTGCTGATTGGTAAAGACGTAATCAATACCAAATTAGCTGGCTTGATTGAAAAATATCTGACCTCTGGCGGGTCAGAGTATCCCAATATTCCTCTATTAGGTGAGATGCTCCTAAAAGGGGTCGCATTCACATCGTCCGACCCCTACCTGAATTTTATTCCACAACAGGCAGCAGAAACGAACAAGGCAGGCATGACTCTGGCTTGGGGAATCATGATCATCATGGGGATCGCATTGATTTTAGCCATTGTGATGATCCTGCGGGCATTTCAAGGTAAACCTCTGCGTGAATTAAAGGGTTGGTTGGATATCGCTATCCCGATACTTGCCATTATCGGTCTGGGAGCCTCCATTTACCTTACCTATGTTGAAGTCACCCAAACACGCGCGTTGTGCGGTCCAGTGGGTGACTGTAATGCGGTCCAAAGCAGCCCGTATGCCAAGCTGTTTGGCGTATTGCCGATTGGGTTGGTGGGGGCATTCGGTTATACTGCCATCCTGGTAACCTGGTTATGGCGGCGTTTCCGCACAGATTCCCTCTCAAAAATAGCGGGCCCGGCCATGTATGGAATGGCTCTCTTCGGAACGCTTTTCTCCATCTACCTGACCTATCTTGAGCTGTTCGTCATCCATGCCGTCTGTATCTGGTGCCTGTCATCGGCAGCGATCATTACCGCCCTGATGTTGCTCAACCTGCCCCCCATCACGCAATGGCTGGCTATCTCTGACGAGGAGGAATAGTTCGTTGCGTGAAGCTGGCTTATTAGGCCAATTAAGCGTGCGGGATACTTTTGCCTCGCTAAAGTATCCCAATTATCGCCTCTGGTTCATCGGGCAGCTGGTCTCGTTGGTGGGCACCTGGACGCAAGCCACTGCCCAGGGCTATTTAATATACCAATTAACCAAATCACCGGCTTATCTGGGTTACGCAAGCTTTGCCAATGGCCTTCCATCCTGGTTCTTCACCCTATATGCCGGGGCGATTGCAGACCGGGTTCCAAGACGGACGCTCATGATCATCACCCAGAGCTCCATGCTCATCCTGGCTTTCATCCTAGCGATATTGGCTTTTACCAATACCGTGCAATGGTGGCATATCCTCATCCTGACATTTCTACTGGGAATAAGTAATGCGTTCGATGCCCCTGCCAGGCAGGCTTTCGTGCTGGAAATGGTGGACCGAGAGGATATGACCAATGCCATTGCCTTAAATTCCACCATGTTCAACTCAGCTGTTGTTTTAGGACCCGCATTTGGAGGCTTAATTTATGCCTGGGTAGGGCCAGGATGGTGTTTTACCATCAATGGTATTTCATTTATTGCGGTGATCATTGCCTTGCTCATGATGAAGTTAAAGCCCTTTGTCCCAATCAGAAGTAATGGCAGCACCTGGAGTGACGTCAGGGAGGGTCTGAATTACGTAATCAACAACCCCGCCTTGAGAATGATGATTTCCAACCTGTTTATCACCACCGTATTTGGCTTGGGCATCGCTGCGCTTATCCCAGCCTGGGCAGTGGTGGTTTTAGGAGGTGATGCAACCACGAATGGCTTTTTGTTGGCTGCACGTGGCTTTGGATCATTGATTGGAGCTTTAATTATAGCCGCCCTAGGGCGCATTCGATTCCGGGGAAAAGTATGGACGATTAACAGCATCATCATGCCCATCATGATGGTCGTGTTTGCCTATATGCATTGGCTAATACCGTCGTTATTGGCAATGGCTGCAATGGGGTTTACTTTCATGATGATCGTCAATCTCTCCAATGCGATGGTGCAAACCCGGATACCAGATGAAATGCGCGGTCGGGTGATGGGTATCTACGCATTTTTCTTTTTCGGAGCCATTCCCCTTGGCTCATTGATCTCTGGTTGGGCAGCTGAGATCATCGGAGAGCCCCTCACGGTGATCATCAGCGCCATAATCTTAATGGTATTTGCTTTGTGGGTGATTTGGCGTCAGCCCGCATTACGGGCAATGGAATAAATTAGCCAAAACAAGCATGGAGGGTATGAACTTGCTCCCTTTCGTGGATATTATCAGGTTGGAAGACTTACGATTGACGAAGCATTAGGGAGATGGTAAAATTCCGACGCTTTTCGCCCCCATTGTCTAGTGGCCCAGGACGCGGCCCTCTCAAGGCCGAAACACGAGTTCGAACCTCGTTGGGGGCACACTATATTTAGTCATCAGGCTGAGCGTGAAAGAAGCCACCATGTTTGAACAACGCACCGGGCAGCTTTGATTTGTTTAAACGGAGGGAATTCTAGGGCTGCAACCAGGAAATCTAAACTCCACATCAGTAAGGTATAGCAATGTACGAGAGTTGAACAAGCGGGAAGCATCTATTTGAGAAGAAGTAACATAACATATTTGGAAAACCCTGAAAAGTTCGACCATTATCATAGCGTTTTCTGGCATACCCAGACTGTCACCTCTGATTTATAAATACAACCCTCTCACTTATATATTATCTTTATATACAACATCCCCTTGGGGGCACCGACAAAGACCCATGGTGATATTTTTGTTGCCATCGATGATGGGACAACTGTAAAAAAGGGAGAAGGCTTCCGAAGATTAATAGCCTTCTCCCTTTTATATCACTCATTGAATAATATTCTATACCGTGCTTACAACCGCCGACTTGTTGATTCCCCCTCTTTTATCTTTCCACTCATGGGTTGCATTTGTGGCTCAATCGCGCGTGTAGGCGGCTCTCGGCTGACGAAGAAAATTGGTGCTGGCACTTCAGGTCGGGCTGTGGCTGCAGCTATCCGCACCGCAGTCTCTGTGGTGGCAGTAACCTTCCCAGCTTTACTCAGGTAGATAAACCAATACATCAAGCCCACCATCACCACACCACCGATGATATTCCCAATCGTCACTGGCACCAGGTTCACGAGAAAGAAATTACTCCAAGTGAGATGTGGAAAGTCAGCCGGGGTTTTCTTGATCGCTTCGAAGAATGCCGGCGTTCCCATCTGCTTGATGAACAGGGCAATCGGGATAAAGTACATGTTAGCGATACTGTGCTCGAAACCTGCAGCAACAAAGGCTGAGATGGGTGGAATGATTGCCAGGATCTTATCAATCGTGGTGCGGGCACTATAACACATCCAGACGGCCATACAAACCAGAGCATTACAAAATATCCCGAGTACCACTGCTTGGGCAAAACCCAGACTTGTCTTCGCTTCACCTGTACTCAGAGCTGCCAAACCGATCGAACCACTCCCGAAGGTATACTGGCGTGCTGTGAACATCAGGTAAGCGGTGAGCAATGCACCAATAAAATTGCCCAGATAGACGACCCCCCAGTTACGCAGCAGGGCACCCAGTGTGATCCGCCGGTTGGCAAAGGCGATGATGATCAGGCTATTGCCAGTGAATAGCTCTGAGCCAGATACAACCACCAGGATCAGGCCTAGGGTGAACGTCAGACCTGCCAACAGGCGAGTGATGCCATATGGCAGCGCTGAACCTCCCGCGCTAACCGTGGTGGCGAAGACGGCACCCATGGCAATGAAAGCTCCCGCCAGGATGGCGAGCAGGAACATGCGCATAATATCCAACCCGGTTTTCTTGACCCCCGTCTCAGCAGCTTTGGCTGCCATCTCAGCGGGCAGCAGGGCATCGAATGAAACTTCCTTCACTGGCTGTTTACCGTCTTTAGGTGTATGTGTAGATGTTGTAAACACGTTAGTCACCTCTTGCTATGGCAGTGATTTCTGTATCAATAGCGAAAATATGATCATAACGCTCATCTACCGGCGAATCGATGGGCAGCTCGGGTTGGATGACTTTCAGCAATCCCTGGCACATGGCGTTGAGCCCGACGTGCGCCAGTTCTGATTGGGGCAGACCGGTCCGCCCGGCGGTCTTATCAAAGGGGCAGTCGCAGATGATAAAGCGCAGCTCAGGTCCAATCTGGTGGACGGTGAAATTCACCTTCAACGTTTCAAGCACGCATTCCAAGGCACACACACCGGGATTGGGGAACCCATCCATAAATATGTGATCTAACATATATACAGCTGCTGCCTGTCCCAACCCACTACCAAAGCTCTCCATGAGGGCATAAGCCTGGTTCTCTTCGTACCCTGTCTGACAGACCAAGGCATATTCCAGGAAAATCTCACAAAGTGGAATAGCAGTTTCTTCTCCTGCACCGGTTAACTCCCCCCAAATCTGAAAGCCTTGCAAGAGATCGTCCCGTACAAACACATCTCTTTGACCGACTTCGTTATAGTACATATCGCTGCTGGCAATTGGATAACGGCAAATCAGTGTAGCGCTTGTTTGAATTGATGCTGGCATGGTTCCTTCCCTCCGATTTATAGTGTTTCTTCTTATCGGTGGCATCCAGATACTATCTAGAGGCCAACCTTAATTGATTGCGTAATAATTCACTATATAATTTATACCGGACTAGGGTCACAACCGCAAGCACCCACAGGTTACAATGTGGTTACAATTTTTCCCCCATATTTTTTGTTATCTTCCAGTTACTTGCTAAGATAGGTTCTTTTGAGTGTTCAGCACATAGCCAGCATTGGGGATAGTTTCTATCAGGGAAGGGGTACCGGCTTCTGTTTCCAGTTTGTTACGCAAGCGATACACCAGCTGCTTGAGCATCTCGTTAGTGGCACCCTCCGGACCCCAGACACGCAGGATCAGGCTGTCATTATTGAGCACCCGGTCGGGATTCTGCATCAAGGCACGCAGCAAGCGCGTCTCCAAGTGCGTCAGGCGGATTGGGATAGCATCACCGAAGCGAACCTCCCTCCTCTCCTCATCGAAAGAAAGCTGACCTGCCTGTAGAACTTCTTGAGGTTCCCTCACCGCCCGGCGAAGCAATGCCCGAATGCGTGCAATCAGCTGGCGCGGACTAAAGGGTTTGATGATGTACTCATCAGCCCCGGCTTCAAGAGCTGCAATTACGTTGTCATCCGTATCACGTACTGTGAGCATGATGATAGGTACATCCGAGTCATTTCGAATGCGCGTGCAAACCTCCAGACCATCCATGCGTGGTAAACCCCAATCCAGCACGATCAAGTCGGGGCTTTCCTTGGAGAACTGCTCAAGTGCACTCAGCCCATCATGGGCATTGACTACCTCAAAACCTGCCCGACGGATGGCAAAAGCCAACACGTCCGATAGAGCCAGATCATCATCAACTACAAGTATCTTGGTCATAGGTTCTCTTTCTCCTCTGGGGGATGGATGGGGATGGTAAACCAGACTTTGGCACCTCCCTTGGGGAGGTTCTCTGCACCAACCTGCCCGCCATGCATTTCGACGATTGACTTAACCACCGAGAGTCCCAGACCAACTCCATACTGGGTATCATGTGACTGGTTGGCGGTAACAAAGCGTTTGAACACATCAACGAAGCGATCAGTGGGAAGCCCGGGACCGTCATCGAGCACTGCGATCGTCACCCATTCGGGGTCCTGGGTGATGTTCAACTCGATCTTCCCGCCCATCGGGCTAAACTTGCTGGCATTCGACAACAAATTTACCAGCACCTGAGTCAGGCGATTGGCGTCTGCCCACAAGGTGGGTATCTCATTTGGTACAGTCAAATCCAGGCTCTGACTCCGGCGCTTTAACAGGGGGGACATTAAATTGGCGGCATCCTGGACGACATCCTGAAGATTGATTGGACGGCGGTGAACCTGGAAGCATCCTGCTTCAATGGTAGTGCTTTCCAATAGATTCCCCACCAAGGTCTGCAAGTGCAAGGTGCTCAAGCGAATGGTTTCCACCAATTCGTGCAACTCATCCGGGGTCAGATCATCGCCTTCTTCCACCAGCAGCTCGGTGGTGGCAGCAATCCCAGCCAGTGGGGTACGAAATTCGTGGGCAACATTGGCCAGAAAGTTATAACGCAACCGGTTAACTGCCTCTTCTTCGGTCACATCCCTGATGACCACGACGCGTTCAGAGCCATAACCACTGAGAGGGTTATTATCTAATGGAGAGATAGTAACATATAAAAGTAGTTGTTTCCCCTGTGCATCGAGCACATTCAAGCGCTGCGCCACTGGCCCATCAGATGGCTTGTGCAACATCTCCCCAACCGTTGCTGTCTCTCCAGGAGCAGGTGGAAAAATATGCGTGTAATGAAGGCGTTCTACATTCCGGCTACTGTAACCCAGGATTTCTTCTGCATCTGGATTAAAGAAGGTGATGCGGTCGTTTTCATCTAGAGCAATTACCCCCTTGGGAACCAGTGATAATAATCGTTCAGCGTGTTTCATCTCCCGCTGAGTTACCGAAAGAGCATAGCGGAGTTGGCGGCGAGCCAGCTCGAAATGGCGGGAAAGTTGATTAATCTCAGGTATGCCGGTTTCAAGAGGGGTAGAAACTTCTAGATTGCCCTGACTGATCTGATCGGCGGCTTTACTCAATTGTAATAATGGGAGGGTAATGGAACGGGCCTGACGCGCCACCAAGAACGAGCCAACCAGCATCACCAGCAGGCTAAAACCAGCCGAGACAATGATTGTATTGATCATCCCCTGACGGATAGAGTTGCCTGGAAGAGCAACCTCACTTATTGCCACTAAATTATCATGAGAATCACGAAGTGGCATTAATCCAACATAATAGGTTTGATCCAGAGCAGCACCCATGGTGCAGCAGGCCTGGCCGGTCTTTTCAACTCGCAAGGCTGATTGGGGATCAAGTGACCAATCAGGAGCGGCTGGCAGGCTGGTGGCAACCCGTCGACCGTTGATGGTCAAGCTTTGTGCCAAACCAGTCTCACTTTCAAGAGTGACCATGTAGTCTGCCTTAAGCTCACGCGCTACTAACACCCATCCCAGGACGGGATTATTTGCCTCCGTTGACTGAATTTGACTGATCCCCAGGATAAAGAGCCTGCCTGGATCTCCGACAATGACGAAATCAGCAAAATAGGGTTCGTTTCCAACCAGGAATGCCTGTGGGGAAGGCAGACCTACCAACTTATCACCGGCCTGCAGGTCAGGCGTGATCACCTGAACGATATCCAGGTTTCCACTTTCCTCTTTGAGCGAGTTTAAGTACGGTCCCATCCCCACAATATCACCTTGTTGAATCAGACTGTAAAGGGTCGGTCGCCCGGCAATCAGCCCGGCAAGCTTCTTCAGACGGATGATTTCTGCATTATAGAGCCCCTGAGTGGCAGATTGCGCATCCTGAACGCGTAACCACACCTGGCTCTCAAGTGCCCGCCACATGGCAAGATTGGTCGGTAAACCGATGAAAACAATGATGGCAACCACTACCAACACGAGGTTCAGGATGAGCCGCTGTGACAGGTTCATCTTTTGATAGCGTTGGCGAATGCCGTTCAATAGGTGGTGCATATCTGACACCCGACCTGGCTGGTAATATACCGGGTAGCTGATGAGTCTATGTTAATTTTAACACAAGTGTTAACCCTACAGTAATCGCGCATATGCGTGGGCGATCATAGAATTCAGGCTTGACCCTCCGGATACCACAGCCTTATCACCCAATCACACACATGTCACGTATTCCGTGTGATAATTAATGTTTGTCACAAGGGAATTTTTCTTCGACCGGGACGATCCCTCAAACCTTCTCTGCATCAAAATAGATTGGATTAGAGATCAATGCGGGCAGCAAGGGCAAACCAGGTAGGAAGCTCCTCAAGACTTCAATCCTAGCAAACCCGGCAGCTTCCATGGTGTATATTCCTCGCATCGCTCCATTCGCTTCAGCTTTGAGAAGAGGAATATTCCCACGTGCGGTCACCACCTGTACGACGTCACCACCAAGCAACCTACTGACCTTAAATTCCAGCAGCTTTACTTTGGAGAACTCCACGCTATCACCCATCATAGCATCTCCGGCGGTCATCTCCAGCATCGGACCATTGGCACTAAAAGTGATGAAAGAGTGCCCCAGCCTCAATGCAGAAAGGATATCAGCCGTGCTGGCTGACATGGCATAAACGCAGGTGGTCGGTCCGCCAGGGAATAAAAGCAGAGAATCTCGATGATAATCGCTCCCGCCGCAAATGGGCACTTTTTTACCTGCCAGGAGCATGTTTTGCCACAAGCCGATTGCCTGCAAGTTGGACCCTCGCATTGGTCCGTTCCAGATCTCAAGGCAGTCGAAAGGAAGTGAATTCATATCAAACAGGAACGGGCAAACGACATCACATGGATGATTGATGCTGATAAACGCCCCGCGTGAGCGGGCCGAGGTGAAACGTGCTCTTACTTCCTCAATTGTGTTGGTTAGAAAAGGCTCATCATATGGCTTATCCACTCCCAGGAAGTTGGCATGTCCCTGGTAATGCGTCCATTCGAGACCGGGTATCAGCGTAAGGCCGGAGTTTTGACCCAATGTATCTGCTGAAACCATCTGGTTGTGGTCTGTGATGGCAAGGAAATCCAACCCATTTTGCAATGAGTGCTGAGCCAACTCTTCAACCCGAAGGACGCCGTCCGAAGCCAGGGTGTGGGTGTGCAAATCCCCCTTATACAAACGCAGGTATTTCGAGGTGAATGATAGCTCATATAGGACTTCCACACCTTCCTCAGCTACCTTATACGCCCCAACAATGATCTGCCATTCACCAGGTACCAGAGTGCAGGGATGGTATCCCGGAGTACTAAAGGTCTCACTAATTGAAATGCTTAGTTTATCAGAACCAGAAGCCCCCACCTGCGTTCCATCGGGGGCAATCAGACCCAGATCGATGATACTCCGCTCTTTGCGAGAGGTAAAACTTCCATATTCAACCTGGGTTTCGCTTACATGATGCCTTTTATAGCGATAAGTGAGAGAAAAAATCTCGGTATCAGCAGGCATGATGAACGGAATGGTGAAGTAAGTTCCCTGCTTGCCATGTTCGATGAGTAAAGGAATCTGCATTCGTGTTTCGTTAGGTTTTTTGTCCATAGTAGTTTATATTGGCCTCAAATTGGCTGCCAGGAAGCGTTGAATTTGCGCATTCCAAAAGAACCAATCATGGAATCCATCCTCCTCATAATAATCAACATGAATTCCCAGTGATTCGCAGGCTGCATAAAATTGGTTGTTTAGTGGGTAAAGGTCGTCCTGGCGCCCGCAAGCCATGAATAGATTGGGCAAGCTGGATGGATTTTGGGCTGAACGCTTCAGCCAGACAGCCGGGTCATGCTGACTACCTGCCATTTTGTCCAGGTCTCCAAACAGATATTCAAATTCACCCCGGCGCGGATCATTGGGATAAGCCGTGATGAATGCAAGAGATAGCACTCCCGAAAAGCTGGCAGCAGCTGAATATAATTCAGGGTGCAGGAAAGCTGCCTTGAAAGCACCATACCCTCCCATGGAATTGCCGGCGATGAGTGTATCTGCGCGGCAAGGAGAAAGTCCAAAGACCTGCTTGAGATAACGCGGTAGCTCTTCCGTCAAGTAGGAAAAATAATTCTGCCCATTAGGTTGGTCAGTATAAAAGCTGCGACCTGCCGATGGCATGATGACCACCAAACCATATAGTGCAGCAATTGATTCTATGGCTGTGTAACGCTGCCAGGCACTGGCATCGTCGCTAAGCCCATGCAGAAGGTAGAGTACTTTGCGCCTGGCAACGGCTACTCCTCCCATTTTCCCTGGGTCGGGAAGGATGATATTCAGAGGCAGATTGACTTTTACAGTCTCGGGTACATGATCGATCCGTAATAGTGCCATGATGACCTTTCCTGCCTATTCAATTTCGGCTACAGCTGGGGTATATTCGGTCTTTTCGAAGTTGATAAAAAATGAGAAGGCGAAGCTGATGACCATTAAAATAGGGGGAAATATGGTCAGCAAGAACCGGGCTGCTTGATCGGGTTGAGGCCCAGGGTTTGAACCACTCTCATATTTATATAGAATGAAAACCAGATAAAAACCCAAGCTGGTGAATAAACCACTCAGACGGTTCATGAATCCCAGCGCATTCGAGATGATCCCTTCCCGTCGCAAGTTGTGCTTTTGGGTGTCCTCGTCCATGATCTTCGCACCGATCAAATCCATGGTTGTGATCACTCCGGCAAAGCCAAAACCAACCAAAGCGCTACAAATGATGCCGCTGATCAGTGAATTAGCAAAATAGAGGGGAATAAAGGCCACTGCCAGCGTGATCAACGCGACTCTCCACACCGGCATCAACGAGTACTTCCTGACCCAACTCGCCCAAACCGCGACACAACCGATGGCGATGAACAAGACCGCTGCAAAAAGGAATGTTGTCTGACTTTCTGAGAGTTTCAAGGCATACTTGACAAAGAAGGGCATGGAGGCGAGGACGAGAGCCATGGCAGCACTATAAAAGGCATTGGCAAATCCAGCCACCCAGAACTTCTGGTTGGTGATCAGACTCTTGATGCTGTCCCAGAGTTGGGGTTTCTCTTCATCTGTTTGGACCTTCGTTTCCTTACTGGTAAAGGTCATGTACAGGATAACCCCACCACCAAGCAGACCGTACAGGAGCGAGGTAAGACTGTACCCAAGGGCTTTGGTTACCATGGGCGTCAGGGCTATGCTGATGATCATGGCGACCAGCTGAAAGGCTTGCCGAAGAGCGTTTACATTCGCCCGTTTCGTGTCATCACGGAAAAGCTCTGGGAAAAGGGCAGCGTAATTAGCATTGATGACCGAATCCAGTGTTCCAGTGAGCATATAAAAGAGCATACAGTAGACAACCAGGGAATTGCCCGATAGTAAAGCAGGTGGACTATAAAAGGCAATGAAACCCAGAACCAATAATGGGGTACCAATCACCAGCCAGGGGCGTCTGCGCCCCCAACGCGAGCGCGTCCGATCAGAGAGAAAGCCATACACGGGATTATCCAGGGCATCGATGAAGGTATAGATCAACAGCATGAGAGAAAACTGTATAGTCGTCATCCCCAAACTGTCCACGTAGTAAATAGCCGCGTATGTTTTAAGCATATTGATCGGGATGGATGTGCCAAACATGCCAATGGCGTAATTAAAAGACTTCAAACGAGGACTAGGCATTAGGAAAGCCTCCTTTGATAAAAAGAATTTCTCACTTGGGAAACGGATATGGTGGTTGGTATTTCGGTATTATATAACGGAACCTGCTCAAGGCACACTTATTAATAGCTGAAGGAAATTTTAAATTTATTCCACCAACAGATGCACTAGCAATCATTTGTCCCGAATTGCGAGTATGGGATGGGTAAGCCGCTGACTTTCAATCACTTGCTGGGCAATTTCATACCCCTGGGTGATTAAATCATCGGTATGCTGAAAATCCCATATCGGGATGGCTGATTTCCCCGTTAGATCCAGGTAGAGGATCGGTATTCCGCGCGCTTCTGCCAGTTCTAGTTCGAGATCCAATTGGCGTTTCCCTACAGAAAAGATCAAGCGGTCCAGAAATCCCCTGAATCCATCTCCTTCGCCAAGCATCTCACGCGAGTTGGTCAAATCGAGCGCTACTACTTCAGTCGCACCTAACTTCAACGCTGGCTCAACTGGCAAATTACTCACCACCGCTCCATCCATAAGATACCGCTCTTGTCTACGCACTGGCATGAACCAGGGTGGCAATGCGGTGGAAAGTAATAATGCATCCAAGACTTTGTCATCTGGCAGCATCCCATGTAAAATCGGTTTCCCTGTGTTCAAATCTGAGGAGACAATGATGAGCTGTGTGTGCTCAATATCCGCAAAACACAATTCAGGGGTTAAGCCACTAGCAATAAAATAATCCTTCAGGCGACGGGACGGATCTCTGGATGAACGACCAAACATGGCGCGTACTGTCAGCCATAAGTAATTTGCCGGGAGTAGATCGGAGGTATCAGCCTTTCGCCAGGCAGCCGCAAGCCGATCCAGACTGTTCTTTGAGAATCCATTCAAGGCCAGAAAGGCAGCATTCACGGCTCCGATGGATGCGCCCAAGAGAAGGTCGGGTTGGAGCCCGCGCTCCAACAATGCATATAAAGCCCCCACCTGCAAAGCCCCGCGCGAGCCACCACCACTTAGAGCAAATGCCAGTTTTTTATCCATAACGCCCAATAATCACTTGCTTTAATCTTAATAGGGTAATTTCAATCCCAGGATGGTTATAATCCCCATGACAGTATAACAAGGGAACGGATGACAGTCAATCACATCTGTGAAAAACAACATTGATGGATGTATTAGCCTTAATAGATAACCAAAAAATAACACTTGCAAACGAACCATTATATAATTTTAATCTCGCCCTCTTCTACAAGAATTAGCCTAAAACACATTGATGGAGAATGAACAAATGGATACCCCACATGCTGCTCTCAAATCCAAGACCTTATGGTTGAGTCTCTTCACCTGGGCAGTGGTCCTGCTGGTCTCCGACCTGCCCAATGCCATCTGGCAGGCAATACTCGGCGAACCACCGGCCTGGCTTTTCTGGGTGAAGATTGGTTTTTTGGGGGTTCTGATCTTGATCAGCGTGGTCTGGAAGCCGATCAAGATTGTATGTCCGTATTTCTTCCTGCTGCTTGTGCTGATGCTGGCGCTATGGGGCACGAACTGGCTGCGAGGGACTAGCGCTTATAGCCAGTGGGAAAATAACGTCAATTGGGTAATTGCCATGGCGGGCTATCAACTGTTAAAGTTGGCAGTTGTACTTATTATGATCGTGGTTTTGCTGTTGATTGGAAGGCGATGGAAGGATTTCTTCCTTACACGGGGTCATCTCAATGCACCCATCAGACCTATGAAGCCTGAGGGAAACCCCAGTAAGCGTTCCATTTCATGGGGAACCTCAGGACTGATCCTGGGGCTATGCATTATGCCTCTCACGCTGCTCTTTTTTGGAATAGGAGACTTGCCAACATCCAATATCTTAATCAAGGCACTGCCATATTTTCCGGCAGCACTCCTTTTTGCAGCTACCAATGCCTTCGCCGAAGAGGTGCAGTTCAGAGCTTCACTGTTGGGAGATCTCCAAAAAGCCATAGGACCAGATCAAGCCATTTGGTTAACTGCGACCTTTTTTGGGTTTGCGCATTATTTTGGAGGCGCTCCCGCCGGAATACCTGGAGTTTTGATTGCAGGATTGCTGGGAGCGTTATTTGCCAAGTGCATGCTTGGGTCAAAGGGAATCGTTGTACCCTGGTTCATCCACTTTTGCCAGAACGCGGTCATCTATGCCTTTTGGGCTATTGGTTCTGTTGCTGCATAGGGTAGAGATGAAAATTAACTGCAATAACCCATCAATTTAGGCTGAGCATTTATTGCTGAACTACAGAATTCCTGACAGCGTTACAGCGTTCGCAATCCTCACGTCCACATAATAAGGCTAAAGGATTTTCTTTTAGCAATCCACTAACGGTATCCACCAAATTAACCACAGGGATCGCCTGAATTACCGCCTCTCCCAACCTGACACTGTGGATAATTTCCTCCAGTTGGGGGCTAATATCTTCGAAGCCATCTGAACAACCAGGAAACTTCTGGCAAGGGATGACCCCTTTTGGAGTCATTGCCCAGCGGATGAACTGTTTTCGCCCCGCAATCTGTTCGCCGTAATGGATGCTAGTATTGACGGTCTGATCCACACCCATGAGCAGTACCCATCCTTCATGATCAATGAGTGTTTGAATGGGGAGGAGTGGTTCTTTGATGTTTTGGGAATCCAGGATTTGTTTTGCATTGATGCCCGAAAAGGAAAGGATCGGGTGTGTCGAGCGAAGCGCTTTGGGATGGGCACGTAATGACTCAGCCAGCACCCCCATCATCGTATCTGCCGGCATTTCAGGACGGAAAATTTCAGCCATCCGGTTGGAATCTTTCCCACTACCATATGTTATGGCATTGTCAGGAACGCCCACTTCTGGGGTAATCATCGTTTTATACGTGAAGACTGGCATGATGAGGGTATCGAAGGATGAGCTGAGTGCACCCAACACAGTTTCAGCACCACCATGGATTTCTCCAAACGCTGAGAGTGAAGCATGCACAATCACTGGTCGGACGTGGTCAATATCCAGCTTTCGAAACCCGGTAATGAAATCGCGAAATGTCAACACGATTGGTTATTCTCCCTTCCAGGCTGGCTTGCGCTTTTCCACAAATGCTTTCATTCCTTCTTTCTGGTCTTGTGAGGCAAAAAGCAAATAGAAAGCCCTGCGCTCATCTGCCAGTCCATCACTTAAAAAGGATTCGAAAGCATGGTTGACAGCTTCTTTACCAAGACGCACAGCCAATGGGGCGCGGGCTGCAATCTCATCAGCCAGCTGCAGAGCCTCATCCAGGTAGCGCTCGATTGGCACAACCCGGTTGACCAGGCCAAAATTCCTCGCTTCTTCAGCGGTCAATGTACGGTTGTTGAGCACCATTTCCATGGCCAGGGCTTTTCCAACCGCACGGGTCAGGCGCTGTGTGCCCCCTGCACCGGGGATTACTCCAATGTTGATCTCTGGTTGTCCAAAGCGCGCGGTTTCTGAGGCAACGATCATGTCACAAGCCATCGCCAGCTCGTTACCTCCCCCTAGGCACCAACCCGATACCGCTGCGATGATCGGTTTATGAATGCCTCGCAAACGATCAAATTGGGGGATATGACTACGGGTAAGCATATGCACAGCGGTTGCATCTGCCATTTCTTTAATATCCGCACCCGCGGCAAATGCCTGGTCATCACCGGTGACGACTATCGCGCCTACTCCTGGGTCATTATCAAAGGTTTCCAATGCTTCGGCTAACTCATGCAGAACGGTGCTGTTGAGCGCATTCCGCATCTTGGGTCGGTTGATACGCACAAGCCCAACGCGTTCACGGGTTTCGATCAGAATGGTTTCATAAGTAGTGGACATAGCCCCTCGCAGGTCAAGAGGATGGGATGGAAATTGTGATTGATTCCAGATTATTAAAATTATACGTCAATATGGAGAGTCACGTGTCAAGTAAGGATGATAACTCGCTCAGATGTTGATAAGAATAATCCAGCTGCAGCTCTACCCACCATTGCAGCGTGTGCATCCCCCGCGATGGATGTCTGGCAGTACAGCTCCAGTCCGCAGGGGGTAAATCGCCCAACCAATTAAGCTCCTGCTTGCGCAAGGTCGTGAAATCTTGCACGATACACAAAACTGGCTCTTCTGGCTTGTAATGCCTTTCCATCCAGGCTTCACCATCGAAAACAGGCAGCATTGGAATGTCTTCATCCAGGATACGTCGCAATTGGATCGTGAATACCTGGGCTTCAAGCTCGCGCAGGTGAGCCAAGGTGTAATGGGGGGTGTGTGAATCCAACCCGAATGTCAGATGCCATTTGCTGGAGGGTATGGCGGCTACTGTTTCAGATAGCTCATTCACCACACCCTCCAAAGCGGATAACAAACCCTGACGATAAGCATCTACTTCTTCCATAGGTCACTACCTCTCCCCGATCATTGATCGTTATACTTCGGTGTCGACAGACATGACCTGCCCAGTCAGGGAGGAAGCGGCTTGTGAGCACAAGAACAGCACCAGGCTGACCAGGTCTGGATGGTCACCTAACCGTACCTGAGGAAATGATTCCAGCCAACGATGAAGTTTCACTACATCCCAGCTCCGCGATACCAACTGATCCATTTCAAACGAGCCATGGCAGACGGAATTGACGCGAATATTGTATGGTGAGAACTCTTGCGCGGCCGCATAGGTTAATCCAATCAGACCAGCCTGACTGGCCAAAAGAGCAGCATGACCCTTCTGAATATGTCCCTGCCCGACACTAGAGATAAGATTGACGATTGCACCACCGCCCTGCTGCTGCATAAAGCGCCCAACCTGCTGCATGGCGAAAAATGGACCACCCAGGTTTACATCCAATGTGCGATGAAATTCCCACTCATCCATCTTCAAGAGGTATGCATCAGGCTTCACCGAGGCATGATTAACCAGAAAATCAATGCGCCCGAAATGCTCCAACACCTGCGCCACCATGGCTTCAATCGGCATGCGCTTGGCGATATCGAATACATATGCTCTGGCATTTCCACCTGTTTCGAGGATTTCACTGACAGTATTATCCAAATTAATGGGGTTAATATCATTGACAGCCACAACCGCACCCAGGGAGGAAAATGCCAAGGCAATCTCTCGCCCTACACCTCGACCAGCCCCGGTGATTAATGCCACTTTGTCAACAAATTCATCCATAGCCTATTTCCCAAACTCCAGATTTGATCATTCATCACGCAGATTATCTATCCATGGTTATTGAGTAGAATCTTGAGACACACAGGTTACAACCCCGTTCGGAATTTGGTCAGCGTTTAACGAGAGACCCAGGTAGGGTGTCGGGTCCAGCGTGTTCTCGATCTTCAGCTCGTTGCGGAAGCTTCCCTGACCATCATCCAGGACAATCGAAAAGTGTAAATGAACCCCCACCGGGTTATTCGGGTCACCAGAAAAATCCCCCTGATACCCCAGGAATGTGGCTGTCTTTACGAATACTTCGCTTGTACCGGGCGGGAATTCTGGTGAAACGTATGAGGTACCGTTTTCATCTGCCATGTGCGTGTAATAAGTCCAAATTTGGCGGCTGGGGTTGAGCGGATCCGCGGGAATGCGGATGATGATCGTCGATTTCCATCCCGGTAACCGGGAGAGATATCCTCCATATGCCGCCAGCACCGGCGTTTTACCAGGCTCGGCTCCACCGAAGATATCGATCCCTTGATGCTGGTTTCCTGGGCGGAACGAATCCCCCCAGATGAAACCAACATAACCGCTGGTAGGAAAGATAAATGGCACATCCCCACAACGCTCGCCAGCCTGGATTGCCCATTCTGTATGCGCGGATGGATTATATAGCCATTCGCGCAGCTGCCTCATTCGCCCCGCCCGCGTACGCAGCCATGGATAAGCAAAATAAGCTCCAACAAGGATAAACACCATAACCAGTGCTAAAATCCATCGCCACAAAACCGACTGTTCCCTTTTTATCATCATGGACCAAAAGAATTGTATCTCATCACTGTTAAATATGGCCAGTAACCGACGCTATCTCAGGATATCACCATATAATACGCAAGAAATCCTACTTCATGAATTAGGTTCCTGGGAATTATAAAGTATATATAATACCCATATTCTGTTGCCTTGTGCTTCCGGGCCAGGCTCCGATCAGTGAGCGTGAAAACCGTCTGCCGATTTATAAGGATACCCTATGAATAAAATGCTTTTTGATTTTCCCATTCCGTTCGAGAGCGAACGTTTATCCATGCAAAGTTACCACCCTGGGGATGGAAAATGGTATTATGCCATGAGCTTGAGGAACCGGGAGCACCTCATACGGTACGAATCAGATAACATCGCCGCAACCATAGCCAGCGAAGAGGCGGCCGAGGAATTGGTGTGTGAGCTAGCTACCGCATGGATGGAGCGTAACTATTTCTTCATCGGCGCCTTCGATAAAATGACGGGGGAGTTCGTAGCTCAAATCTACGTCGGACCAGTTGATTGGAAGCTGCCAGAATTTCAAATCGGCTACTTTGCAGATGTGGACCATGAGGGACAAGGGTACATAACCGAAGCAGTCAGGGCTACATTGGGGGTCATTTTTAATGATCTAAATGCCCATCGGGTGCGTCTGGAATGTGACGAGACGAATGTGCGCAGTTTACGAGTGGCAGAACGCTGTGACATGATCCGGGAGGGGCACCTGCGCGAAAACAAACGTAACCCGGATGGGACGTATAGTGGGTCTTTGATCTACGGCTTGTTGAAAAGCGAATTTAAAACAAGCTGAAACTGAGAGTGCGAGATGACGGATCGGGCTGGGTATCAGTTCGTCTGGGCCCCGCATCCTTGTATCCGCGCTTCAGCCAGGGCAGCATATTGCGGATTGATTTCATAACCAACATAATGTCTGCCGGTTTTAAGCGCTGCGAGGGCGGTCTGCCCGCTGCCCATGAATGGGTCCAGAACAACCTCATCCTTGAATGAATATAACTGGACCAGGCGATAAGGCAGTTCAACGGGGAATGGAGCCGGATGACCTATCTTGGAGGCTGGCTCCGCTGGAAAGGTCCACACACTTTTAGTGAATTCGAGGAACTCCTCTTTTGAGATTGTACTTTCCCTTGGCTGCACATTTTGACGTTTGAAAGTACCCTTCGAAAAGACCAGGATATATTCATGCACATCGCGCAAAGTAGGGTTGGTGGCAGACTTCCAGCTACCCCAAGCAGTTGAAGAGCCAGCGCTGGCAGCTTTATTCCAGATGATTTCACCACGCATTAAATATCCCAAACGGAGCATACTCTGTGTGATCCATGCATCCAGAGGGATATAAGGCTTGCGTCCAAGATTGGCAATATTTACACATGCCCGCCCACCTGGCACCAACAACCTGAATACCTCTGCCCAAACCCTTTCCAGGAATACCAGATATTCAGGCAAAGTCAGATCAGCATCATAATCCTTGCCAACATTATAGGGTGGGGAGGTGACTATCAAATGGATGCTGTTATCAGGCAGCTCAGTCATATTCTCGGCAGAGCTGCAAAAAATGCGGTTCAGACATTCCACTGGGACGGGGTTTTCCACCAAATCACCTACCTGCTCCTGAGCCTGGTCGTGATACAAACGACCTGCATAAAAGGGTGCGGAATCGTGACTTGCACGTCCGGGTGACCCGAATTTGCTGGTGGTGGTTTTTTGCTGTTTTTTTACCATCATGCTATTCAAGTAAATCCAGTACTCTTGCCCCGGTCACCTGAAGGATGTCCTGCGGATTGAGGCGCACGATCGCATTTTCAGCTCCACCCCCGGCATAAGCTTCAGGCAAGTCAAGTACTCTTTGGTCGATCAATGTGGTCAACGGCTGGCGATGACCAAAAGGAGGCATCGCTCCCACTTCATAACCGCTTATTTCGAGAACCATCTCGGGCGTGGCAAGCTTAACCCTCTTCTTGCCCACCATAAATAGATCTGCAATGGCACGCCGCCCGATCGTAGACAATCCGCAGGCGATCGCTAACACCGGCTGCCCATCGACCATAAACAAAATGGATTTGATAATTTGATCCTCTTGGGCACCCACTGCCTGAGCGGCTGCTTGCACCGTGGGGGTGGGCACACCCAGGTGCAAGATTTCACCCGGGATGCCATGGGATCGCATAAATCCATTTAATTCATGCACGCCCAGTTTGGCTGTTTGCATCTTGCTCCAAAGTCCTGTATTTTCTGATATTTTCCATCTCATCTTCGCTGTGATCGGCTATGAGCAGACGCACCCTTCCGCCGGTCATTTCCTGCAAGAGCCTGCCAGCTTCCTTTCCGGATTCTGATGCCAATCCAGATTGCAGTGCAGGGTAGGAATCAAAAAACAATTCATGAATCAGCGCACATTGCATATCACCGTATAGGTTCTGGCTGACACGACTCGTAGATTCGCGCCGCAATCCAGGGATATTTTCAGCCGCGTGCAGAAAGCGTGGCCAGAATACATGGAAATCTGGGGTGGTGGTCGATTCGACGAGGATGATCAATTTGTGCATCCATCCATTATACCCTTGGCGCGAACGGTATAAAAATATTAGAAATGACTACTCCAGCAATCATTCGTGGTATGATTCCAAACCTGAGGAACCGGTACATGGATGACAAGATCACAATAATTGAAGGACCACCCCCGAATTTTGAGGATGTACACGAGGGCTGGCCTCTGGGTCTGAATGAAAGTCCATCCTTGCATAAACTAGCCTTGACCCGTTTACGCACTTTTAATGGACCATCATTAGTGGAACGGTGTTACCGCGCATGGCGTAAACATCAGACGATCCAACTCGAATTCCGTGCCAATGATGGGCTGATACACAAGACGCCGATCGTGGCTTCACGCACACTGGAAATGGATGAAGGACAGCTCATCTTCCTTTGGGTGCGCTTGACTGAGCAGGAAGCACTCTTGGAATTGGGCGCAGACGATGACCAATTAGACAAAGAGGACGATGATCAGGAACCACCGCTCTAAATCTTATCTATAATTATTAAGAACAGGCAGGTTATTGAACCTGCCTGTTCTTTGTTTTATGGCTTAGAATATCCTTGGGAGGAAGTCCAATGTCAGAAACAATTCTTACCGAATTTAAAGATGAAATTTTTACGATCACTTTGGATCGTCCAAAAGCGAATGCGCTGAGCTTGGAGATGGTCAAGTCTCTCCAGGGTGCCTTCAAGGCGGCTGCTCAACAGAGGTTGGCGCGAGTTGTGCTACTCAGAGGGGCAGGAGAAGTATTCAGCGCCGGGCAGGATGTATATGAAATTCTGGGTGCAGAGGGGCAGTCGTATCGAAAGCATATGCTGGAAACCTATAATCCGCTGGTGGTGCAAATCCGACGATTGGACTTGCCAGTGCTGGCTGAAATTCACGGGACAGTGGCTGGTGCCGCGTTAGGTCTGGCTTTGGCTTGTGACCTGCGCATTGCCAGCGAGGATACCCGTTTTGTGGTGGGGTTTCTCGGTATTGGGTTGGCGCCCGATTCAGCGGTCTCGCTGTTCTTGCCAGCGATGATCGGTTTGGGACGGGCAACTGAGGCGGCTTTCACGAACGAGCCTATAACCGCACAGCAAGCGCTGAGTTGGGGAATGGTTAACCGCGTGGTACCATCTCACATACTGCACAATAGTGCCATCGCAATGGCCAAGGCATTAGCCATGGGACCGATCCATGCCATGGGTTTAGCCAAGCGGGACTTTAACAAAGCCATTTACCCCCACCTTGAGCAGGTTTTAGACTACGAGGCCCATATTCAAGAGATTGCACGGCTAGGAGCTGAGCACAAAGAGGGCGTCAGAGCATTTGTGGAGAAAAGAACCCCCAGTTGGGAAACTGTTAACCCCGGCGCATAAACATCACCGCAATAGTGAGGAAAAAAAACAAAGCACCCACTGCGGTGCCTGCCAGAACTGCCTCCCGACGGCCACGGGCGTCCGTCAGGGTATAGGGAGGGTATAGTCCCTGTTTCTGTAATAAGGGACCACCAAACCAGGCAAACAATGTCCCACCGATCAGACCGCCGATATGGCCCCAGTTATCTATTCCCGGCGTCAGGCCAATAATCAGGTTAGCCACTGCCACGATGACCACCTGAGATAACGCCCGGCGGGCAATGCTCCCAAATATTTCCCGATTCTGGTAAATAAGCACACCTTCTGCACCCAATAAGCCGAAAATAGCTGTGGACGATCCCAGCGATTGGTATTGAGAAAACATGAATGAGATCACATTCCCAGCGAAGCCACTTAAAATAAAAAGCCCCAGGTAGCGCCGGCGACCATAAAACCTTTCGAGCGTTGGACCGATATAGAACAAGGCATACATATTAAAACCGATATGTAGGATTGTTTGGTCTGAGTGCAAAAATATGGGTGTAATTAACCGCCAGACCTGTCCCTGCATGATCAATTGATTATCTTTGACGCCTAAAGCTGCTGGAATGTCAACCTTTAATAAATAGCTGGTACCAACTTGAAGAAGATAAACCAAAATACAGATACTGATCAAAACATAAGTCACATACGGGCGGTAGACCGGGCGCACGACCGATTGTCCTCCGGGTACTGCAGGTGAAGGAGGGATTTCTTGAGGGGCAGAACGATTCTGGTTCATAAAGTGACTTTCCGTTGTTTTACCCGGTGATGCTCTGCGACAATTATTGAAACGATGGTATCAACCGTCTCGTCAAGGTGGAACTCACGGTTAACGACCACATACTCGAAAGTATCCATTTGGGTCAATTCCTGCCGTGCGGTGGCAATACGCAGCTTGAGCCCTTCAGGGCTCTCTGTCTTACGCTCCTGAAGACGATTGATCATATCTTTTTCCTGAGCAGTCAGGAAAATCATCAGGGCATCTGGGCAGAGCCTGCTTATCGTAGCCGCTCCTTGCACGTCCAGACGCATGAGCACATCTTTTCCGCTCGCCAATGCGTCACTCACCTGTGCCTTGGGAATGCCCTTATAATCGTTGTAGACAATCGCATACTCCAGTAGCTCACCTTTTTCGATCATCTCTGCAAACTCATCATGTGAATAGAAAAAATAATCCTTTCCATGAACTTCATTTGGTCGCGGTGGGCGTGTTGCAGCTGTTACTACGAAGTGAAGGGGAAGATTCCTTTCTTTCATCCTTTGGATGACGGTATCTTTACCCACCCCTGAAGGACCGGAGATGACAATCAGAAGTGGTTCAATGTTAGGTAGGTTAAATTCGAATTCACTCATAGAAATCTCCACAGACAAGCATTATAATTCAGCCTTGCTAAGGCTGCGAGCATAAACTAACCGGCATCTTTGTTAATGGAGATCAATCATGCCAATTTACCAATATCGGTGTCTGAATTGCAAAAAACGCTTTGAAGTTTTTTCATCCTACAAGGAATATGGTGAAAAAAGCGTCCATTGTCCTCACTGCATGAGTGACAAGGTTCAAAGACGGATCGGCCGCATCCGCATCGCCAAATCGGAAGAAAGCCGGTTGGATGCCCTCACCGATCCCTCAGGTTTGGAAGGTCTTGAAAATGATCCGCGCGCCCTGGGGCAAATGATGCGTAAAATGGGAAATGAAATGGGCGAAGAAGTAGGCCCAGAGTTTGATGAAGTGGTAGACCGGTTGGAAGCTGGGCAAAGCCCCGAAGATATAGAAAAAGCAATTCCTGATTTGGAGCGGGGAGCAAGTGGGTTGGGAGACGATGCGGATTTCTAAGGCGCACCGCCTTACTTGCTAATTTTTAACCTTTCACCAACCACCCGCCGCAACTCTTCCTGAACCTTTACAGGCGACTGCGAAGCATCGATTACTTCCCAACGTTCTGGTTCGGCTTGAACAAGATTAAAATACCCTCGTCGGACTCGCTTGTGGAAATCTAGATCATAGGCATCCAGACGGTTCCATTCACCTTTCAGTTCCTTGCGTTGCAAGCCGGTTTCCACGTCCACGTCTAATAATATTGTCAGATCGGGCTTCAACCCTCCTGTGGCAAAAGTCACCAGCACCCTCAGGATTTCGATATCAATTTGATGCCCATAGCCTTGATAGGCTAAAGTCGAATCAGCATAGCGGTCACTGAGCACGATCCCGCCTTTGCCCAGGTGAGGTCGGATGACTTGCTCCACAAGTTGAGCGCGCGAGGCTTGAAAGAGCAGGATCTCGGTGCGTGGATTCATTTCCTTGTTTTCAAGGTTATGCAAGACCGTCCGTATTTGCTCACTGATCGATGTGCCACCGGGCTCGCGGGTGGTTAAAACATCAAAACCACGTTGGCGCAAATATTCCGCCAGCTTGGGGAGCTGAGAGGTCTTACCACTGCCTTCAGGGCCTTCGAGGGTGATGAACATTTAACTTAATCCCTGAAAATCCGCACCCGACGGTACGGTTCTTTCCCATAGGAATGTGAAGTCAGATTTGCCTGGCGTGCCATTTGGTGTTGCAACCGGCGAATATAAGCCGTTGCTGGGGGTAATTCAACATAACGTTCCCCATTCAACACAGCATCGATGGCTGCTTGGGTATTTTGCATGGCTGGTTCCATACCACGCTCTTCGGGTACCGATGTGGAAAGATTATATAAATCACTCAGAAAGTGTTGCATCTGGTTGACCGTATTCGCCCGCAATACGTAAATCGGCATTCCCCGGTTTTCTGCTTCGACTACCGGTTGTTGACGGCTGCGATAATACGACCGCAGTGTGACCAGGACCTGCGCTTCCCCCACCTCATTTACAACGATTGCCGGAACACCCAGGTACTTAGCAGCCTGGATCAACCGATTACGCGCCACACCATATGGATAAATCTTTACGGGCTGAAGTGTGGATAGTGACCGCTGAGTCGCTTCATCATCCTGAGCAGTGGGCAGTTCATCCATGTGCACCCGGTTTTCGATGGCTGGAAGACTACGGTCTTTGCCAAACTCCATTGGCTGGCGGCTAAACCCCTGAGCACCTATACCACGTTTGGCAGGTGGAGTGGAATGCTCGATATGGATTTCCCCGCTATCATCACGATAGCGTAACTCGGGCGGGGTTGGATATCCTCGCAGCAATGTATCTACTGAATTACCAACATCGAGGTGTACTGCCAGGCGGTCGCGGGTTTGTATCTCGATGAGCATATCGAATGTAGGTGGGGAGCGCCGCTCGAGCACGGTCTTCTGGGTACCACGTCTGCGCGCTTCCTCATCAGAAAGCGTGACCGATTCAATCCCTCCCACCAAATCTGATAAGGTGGGGTTGAGCAGAAGGTTTTCCAGGGTGTTGCCGTGTGCGGTACCAATCAGCTGCACACCTCGTTCAGCAATGGTACGCGCAGCAGCAGCCTCCAATTCGCGACCGATTTCATCGATCACAATCACCTCTGGATTATGGTTTTCCACTGCCTCAATCATTACTTCATGCTGTAGCGAAGGTGTGGAAACCTGCATCCGGCGAGCACGACCAACTGCCGGGTGTGGAACATCGCCATCACCGCCAATTTCATTGGAAGTATCGACAATGACCACACGTTTTTTCTCAGCCAACAGACGGGCGGCTTCGCGCAGCATGGTCGTTTTACCAATCCCAGGGCGGCCAAGCAACAATAAGCTCTTGCCACTTTCGATCAAATCCTGAATAATGTCGGTCGTACCATAAACCGCTCGGCCTACTCTGCAAGTTAATCCGACAATATCACCACGCCGGTTGCGAATGGCAGCAATACGGTGTAATGTCCGTTCCATTCCGGCGCGATTATCCGTATCAAATGCACTGATCCGTTCAACGACATAACCGATATCGGTGTGGGTAACTTCAACCTGGCTAAGAGTTTCCTCCCGGTCGACATAACGTGCCGTTGGCACCCGCCCAAGATCGAGGATCACTTCCAGCAAATCATCTGAGCGGTTAATCACAGTCAATTGCTGTGCCACCTGGGGTGGTAACACGTTGAGTAACACATCCAAATTATCAGTAATTCGTTTTCTTGTCATATACATCCTAAAGATATCCAACTTGATGGATTTCTTTTGAAATTATGGGATTGAATCTGCCCTTGGTCGTTTTTCCACTTCTGGCGGTTCCAAGTATCGGGATTCCTCAATTCTGGCAATCGGTGCAGTTGGTTCAGCACGAGTGCCATTAATCGCAGGCAATGGGTAGGTTTGATTTACCCGGCGTGATAAGGTCAGATGGCGAACCATCACAGCTTGTTGAGGACCTGGCTGAGCACCCATCACCTCAATGGCTGACTCCAACCAAGATTGGTAAGAGCGGACACAGATGTACAATGGACGCTCGCGCCTACCAGGTAAATTATGCAGTAAATGTACCAAATGCCGGTCGAAACCCTCTGCATCTGGATGAACAAATGGCTGTACCCATATTCCATTCCGCCCATATTTCAACTCAACAAAGGCATGTAATTCACCATTCTGGTAATAGACAACCCCTTTTAAATCTTTTTTGGGCAGCGGTTCCACCTGCTGAACTAGCCCAGGAACTACGTTACAATACAATGAGCGGACACCAATCGCATCCCTGGACCTGCTTGCTCTCCAGGTTACCTCATCTGCTGCATCGCTTACAGATTGGTTATCCAAGCACCAAATGCGCTGCCGGGCATAAATTGCGAATCCTGCCCGATGTAATAATTGAAAGATCTGATTGCTCTCGTCTACATCTGCCAGGATATGGAATGCGCCTTGATTTCCTATCTGAATAGCCATGTAATCTGACAAGGCAGAAACGTCAGATTGTTCCATGGCATCTTCGGGTGCCAGGAAAGAAAGCCGGGCGTATGTGGCTCCCATCCCATAGGTTACCTGCCCAATGAGAGGCTTACCGGATTGAGGGGAATTATCATATCGATATGTAAAGGCCCGGGTTGATGGTCCAAGGAAGGTTATCAGAGCACCCATGGGGATCATCATCGGTCCATGGATTAATATGCGCGTACTATCCAGAAATAGACCATGATTTCGGTAACTATTTAGGAGGAGTAAATCACGCCATCCAAACGGGCGAATGTTCATGCTGCCAACTGCAAGAAGTAGCGGTGAAATCGATCATCTTCGGTCAGCTCGGGGTGGAATGCGGTTGCCAGTAAACGACCTTGCTGAGCAGCTACAATTCGACCGTCCTGGAGTTTTGCTAAGATACAAGCATCAGCCTGAACTGACTCGATCAATGGAGCGCGAATAAAAACCGCATGGAAAGGTTCTCCGTTGGGCTCAATCTCCAGCAGGGCTGGGACATCCAAATCCAGCTCAAAACTGTCAACTTGCCGACCGAAAGCGTTACGTTCCACAGTAATATCCATCAATTGGAGTAAAGGTTGGTTACGGTGGGCATCCTTGGACATGAAAATCGCCCCTGCACAAGTGCCCCAGATTGCTTTCTCTTGACCAAACTCACATAAGGGCTCCATTAACCCATAGCTTACTGCAAGCTTGGCTATCGTAGTAGATTCACCACCTGGGATGATCAAACCACTCAACCCTTCAAGCTGCTCCGGCAGGCGTACTTCAATTACCGTGACACCCAGACGCCTGAGCATCACACGATGTTCGGCAAAATCGCCTTGTAAAGCTAAAATACCAACGCGCATTTACCAACCGCGCCCAGCTAGCCGCTCCACCTCGGGCATTGTAGAAACATTGCGCCCCACCATGGGTTCACCAAGGTTTCGACTTACTTCCGCCAGGATATAAGGATCATTGTAATGAGTGACTGCTTTGACAATCGCCACCGCGCGCTTAGCAGGGTCGCTAGATTTGAAGATACCCGATCCAACGAATACCCCATCCACTCCCAGTTGCATCATCAAGGCGGCATCTGCGGGGGTTGCCACCCCGCCCGCTGCAAAATTCACAACCGGAAGCCGACCCTCCTGGTGCGTCTCCACAACCAGGTGGTAGGGTGCGCCAATTTCTTTCGAAAAAGCCATAAGCTCTTCATCGGGAAGATTTTGCAAACGACGAATCTCTCCCATCACAGTGCGCGCGTGTCTGACAGCCTCAACCACATCGCCAGTGCCCGCTTCACCCTTGGTGCGGATCATCGCAGCGCCTTCTCCAATGCGTCGTAAAGCTTCTCCCAGATTTCGGCAACCACACACAAATGGGACTTTGAAGTCGTGTTTATAAATGTGATTTTCATCGTCCGCTGGGGTAAGAACCTCTGATTCATCAATGTAATCAACCCCGATGGCCTCCAAAATTTGGGCTTCAACGAAATGACCAATGCGGCATTTTGCCATTACCGGGATGGATACAGCATCCATGATCTGGAGGATCAACTCTGGGTCACTCATGCGAGCCACACCACCCTGTGCGCGGATATCTGCTGGCACCCGTTCCAGCGCCATCACGGCCACTGCGCCAGCATCCTCAGCGATCTTGGCATGCTCAGCGGTCACGACATCCATGATCACGCCCCCCTTGAGCATCTGAGCCAGTCCTTTCTTCACCGTATATGTATTTGTTTGTCCTTCCATTTCACCAACCTCCTGAAAACGGGAAAAGACTCCCGTGCTACACCAGCAACGCCAGTCTCACAATAAATATATGTAAATATATACCTTTACAGCATTCTACCACGCCCCAAGGGGTGTGACAATCCGTCGGGATTATACACAAAACCTGTGGGCTCTTGAATCCTGACAAATATTTTGTTACAGTTAAGGAAATACCAGATAGTAAGGAGAGATTTCAATGAACCTGATCAGCGTAAAAATTGAAAAACCCGAACAGATCAATTTTATTCTGGGTCAGTCTCACTTTATCAAGACGGTGGAGGATGTGCATGAAGCCTTGGTAAATGCAGTGCCCGGGATCAAGTTTGGTGTTGCTTTTTGTGAAGCCTCCGGGAAATGCCTGATCCGCTGGAGTGGCACGGATGAAACCATGAACGATTTGGCGCGCAGGAACGCCCAGGCAATCGGTGCCGGGCATAGCTTTATCATCTTTTTGGGAGACGGTTTTTACCCGGTTAATGTGTTGAATGCGGTTAAAACTGTTCCTGAAGTATGCCAAATCTTCTGCGCAACTGCCAACCCGGTGGAAGTTTTGATCGCTGAAACCGATCTGGGGCGGGGTATTTTGGGGGTGGTGGATGGATCATCACCTCTGGGAATCGAGACGGATGAAGATATCGCCTGGCGCAAGGGCTTCCTGCGCATGATCGGATACAAATTATAAGTATGCTGACAAAGCTATCGTCCTGGCATTTGGTTAGCCCATCAATCGCATGAGGTGCTTTGTTAACTATAAACCGTTAACTATTGAGCCCACTCTGCGTAGTTATCCGCTGCGGAGATGACTCCGCAGTTTTTTACCCTGAGATAGCAATTCAAGTGCTTATTCAATCCTTCGTTGACGAGTATCTTCTTGCCTAGCACCTAAGATCCAGTTCACGTATTCTTTCTTATGTGAATTTGGTAGCTTTTCTAAAACATCTTTTGCTAGAGGCTGGCTTATGAATGCCTGCCTCATGTCTTCCGGGATGACCACCTGCTGTTCTTCAGGATCCAGCTCCAATATTACCTTTACCGTATCTCCTTGGATTGCCTGGACCTGATCACGAATGCTTTTCCCGACCACAAGATAATGGGTCCCATCTCCCATGGGCAGGGCAGTAGTACGGAATGGATACCAATTGATCGTTCCCCTAACCCTGACCTGCCCCTTGGATCCGAAGGTTGTGGATATATCCATGGGAATATTGAGGTAAGTCCAGGTTCCAACCCCTTCTGGCCTTATTAGAATAGCTTCAAACGAATACCCTGGCATCATCAAACTCCTTTTGACTTCTTGACGGTGCAGGTGGGATGATATCAACTGCTCCGAGCATAGATTATATGCCAGGAATGATACCTACAAATTGATCCTTATCATCACAGTTGACATTTTACATAATTGTGCTATAATACTATTGTGCTATTGTTATAGTACAATAGTTCAATTTTAATCAATGGCTATGACCGATTATGGACATCCGCATCGATAAAAACAGCCGCGTACCCATTTACGACCAGATCAAAGAACAGATCAAGGGTCTGATCCATGCCGGGCAGATCAAGACCGGAGACCAACTTCCCACGATCAGAGAGCTTTCTGTGGAATTATCGGTGAATTTCAACACAGTTGCTCTGGCTTACCGCGACCTAGTCAATGAAGGGGTGATCATCACCGAGCGCGGCAAAGGTACCTTCGTCGCCAGTACCCCCGGGGTAGAGGAAATGCAGATCATCCGCACCGAAAAATTGCACAACCTGATCGAAGCATTGATTAGAGAAACTGACCGGTTGGGTTATCAACGTGAAGTTGTTGAAAATGTGTTCGTTAATCAGATCAAAAAGAAGGGCGAATAAACCAATCCTATGAGAAAAAAGAAAGCGAGGCTCACTATGTTAAAACAACTCACCGTTTCTGATGGCTCGAGCGCAAAGCCAAAATCCAATGTACGCATTAGCGGCGTCGGTGGGTTCCTTTTCACCATTATATTTATCCTGGGGATTGTTGGGACAGGGATCATAGATTCGAATGGCGTATCTGAAACCATCGCCATTCCGTTTCTGGTCATTATGATCTTAATCGGAATCTACGTCCTTTTGGCAGTGCAAATTGCCTCACAATGGGAGAAAGCGGTGGTCTTACGCTTAGGAAAATTCCACAATCTTAAGGGGCCGGGGTTATTCTGGATCATCCCCATTGCTGACACAGTCGTCAACTGGATCGATCACCGGGTTAATGTCACCCCCTTCTCTGCTGAAAAAACGCTGACGAAGGATACTGTTCCTGTCGATGTGGATGCGGTCTTATTCTGGTTGGTCTGGGATGCCCAGAAAGCCGCTCTGGAAGTGGCAGATTACCGGGTGGCGATTTCATGGGCAGCTCAGACGGCACTGCGTGAGATCATTGGGCAAATGACCCTGGCAGATATCCTGGTTGGGCGCGCCAAGATGGATGCTGACTTGCAGAAAATTATTGATGAACGCACCACCCCATGGGGCGTCACGGTACAATCCGTCGAGATACGCGATGTGGTCATTCCACCTGATCTGGAGGATGCCATGTCCCAACAGGCGCAGGCCGAGCGCGAGCGCCAGTCGCGGATCATCCTGGGAGAAGCTGAAATGCAGGTGGCGAACAGCTTCGCCGATGCCTCCAAAGCCTACGCAGATAACCCGATTGCCCTCCACCTGCGGGCCATGAACATGCTCTTCGAGGGCCTCAAGGAGAAAGGCGCCCTGGTAATCGTTCCCAGCAGTGCAGTGGATACGATGAACCTGGGTGGCCTGAGCGGCATGGTAGCTTTAGGATTGAGCCAGGCGAATAAGGGCAGTGATCCAACCACTCATGAAGGTGAGAAATAGAGAGAAGCTACGCCTTGTGGATACTACGACCCCGTTCATTGAAGCTAACAATCTGCGATGCAGTTTTAAGGATATAGAGACAGTCGCTGGTGTCAGCTCTTTGGCTCCCCGTTCAATTCGGTTCAATCTGAAGGGACGGTGGCAGGATTAGTCTCCATCGTCTACTCGTGAGCGGCATCTTCGTCGACCAATGGGGAGAACTCCTGGGCAACGGCCCAGTGCTGCAAATTGCTAGGTTTTTACCAACCTACTACCTGGCCGACGGGATGTTCAATGCCTCGCAGAACCTAGGATCGTTGGGAAGCAACCTACTCGATATTGGTATTATCCTGGGTTATAC
>JBAPSY010000072.1:0-2177 GCA_049281855.1 Anaerolineales bacterium | reverse complement strand
GATGTGTTTCAAGCGCCAATCCATTCTTTCATCCTTTTATATATTGGTCAATGTCCACCACCGGGAAACGAGCTTTATCGAAATCCTTGCCGTGGTTGGCGAGTGGTTTTGTCAGGTCGAAGCCAAGCTTGGTGGTGAGGTGTGTGCCGGCTCCACTGCGTTCGCTGGATGGGTCGAGGCTGGAGCCTGGTTCTTTTGGCTTGATCACCAGGTCAGCCTCCCCCTGGAAGCGGGTCGCAAATGCCCATTCCACCTCCAAGGGGTTATAGATATCAATATCCTTATCGACCACGAAAACATGCTTGCATGAGCGGTGCCCGGCAAAAGCTGCCTGAATGGCTTTTTTGCCGTCACCCTCCGATTGCTTATCGATCTGCACGATGGCGTGCAACCATGAGCAGCCACCCGGATTGATATTCACGTCCAGGCACCTGACGACCTCATTGACTTTTTTGAAGATGGTGGGCTCGCGTGGCATGCCCATCAGCAGCTTGTGCTCAAGCGCCCCCGGTAGTAAAGCATGCCAGATGGCATCCTTGCGGTGGGTGATGGTCTTGACCTCAAACACTGGCTCGTTGCGCACAATATCATACGTCTCGGTCAAATCGACGAAGGGACCCTCTGGGTGGAGGCGTTCACTGTAGACTGTACCTTCGAGAACAAACTCAGCCTCGGCGGGTACGAACAGGTCGACCGTTTTGGCATGGACCAGGTTGAGCGGTTCGTTGAGGCAGGTGGTGGACAGGGCGTTAGCGATTTCGAGCTCGTCGATGCCGAGCTCGACCGAGGTGGCGGCAGCGGCAAGAACGTGGGGTGGCACGCCGATACAAACCGCGACATCAATGCTGCCTAATTCCTTCAGGAACCGGTCAAAATGACGCCCGCGCACCACCCGGATGGCCATCTCGGTCTTGGAGAACTGCATCGCGCGGTGGAAATCCAGGTTTTGCCCATACTTGGGGTGGCGGGCGATGAAGACCCCCGAGCTGATATAGTTGCCACCATCCAAAGCACAATGACGCAGGATGGGTAAGGCATCCAGGTCAGGCTGCTCGATGATTACTTCCTGGCAAAGCGCCGAGGGGATGACCGGGCAGGGAGCCCGCGACTCAATGGCATGCGTGAGGGTGGGAATGATATCCTTAACCTGAATGCCAAAGTAATCCGCAAAGTCTGCTTTCGAGCATAACAGGTTGCCGATGATGTGGAATGGACTCTCTTTCACATTCTCAAACAGGACAGGGCGCGGCTCCATTTTTTTAAGAATACCAGTCATTTCGTACGTCTTGGATACCGGAGCACTCAGGGTGAGCAACTCGCCCGAATTGGTCATCTGTTGCAGGTAGGAACGCAAGGACATAGGGCACCTTTCGAATGGATTGATGATTAGTGCTTATACCACTTAACTGTGTAATTTTGGGGATATTTATTGCTTAAGGAGCTACCTGCTGGGGAAAGGGACCGCTTCCCACGTCGTACCCCCATCTTGAGTCTGCCAGAAAGCAGTGTTAACCTGGCAGGTGAAGTTGGGGGTGGATTTTTCACCGCTGCAGGCGCCCATGGAGGTCGCTGCCCAGCCCAGCTCACTTCCTTGCCATCCGGATAATATAGTGCTTTCAGGCAGCAGTGGTTGGAAAAGCAGTTGTTCCGCAGGTAGGGCAGTCTTCCAGGTGAACCCGCCATCCGTGGTGCGGAACGACTCATCCATTATGTAGTTCAGTAGCCACCCCTCAGCCTGGGAGGTAAAGTAAATTTTCGCTGCCGTGGGGAGATCATAAGTTTGCCAGGTGAGCCCACCGTCAATGGTTTTCATCAGGATGCCGACATTAAATGCCTGACTGGTGTCTTTTTGCATCACGACCCAGCCGGTGGTAGGTGAGGTGAAATGCAGCTGGATTGACGACCAGGCATCGGGCGGAGGGGTCAGCTCAAGACTCTCCCAGGTGGAACCCCAATTGGATGAACGATATAGGATCACTCGTCCCTGACTTTGGTTGCTGATTGCCCATGCCTGCCCGGAAGGCAGGAAATAAGCCAGCTGAATGGGTGCGGGTGAGATATCCACCCAGTTTTTTCCCCGATCATTGGTCCAATACAGGTGGTTGCCTGACACCAGCCAGCCTTGCTCTGACGATAGCCATCCAGCATCTTCAATGGAAGGTGACGAGGTGACAATC
>JBAPSY010000071.1:0-2097 GCA_049281855.1 Anaerolineales bacterium | reverse complement strand
GGGCTGTACCGGTCCCCGAGCCGATTTCAAGGATAGTCTCTCCTGCTCTGACAGCCAACATATCCAGACCCAGGTGTATGAACTGCGCCTCGCTTGAGCCAGCCAGCAGGTCATAGATACGGCTCATGCGGTTGTATGCCCTCCTGGCCGCGCTTTTCGATCGCTCCACCCGGCTGATCTGCATCGTTGCTCCCTGTCTAAATGAATCCTTGTTTCAAGGATATTATAAACACTTGTTACGACATTTCACCACAAGACAGTGTGTAAAAAGAGCGATGCCAAACACAGAGTTCACAGAGATTTCTTGAGAAATGAATAAACCACAGGTAAACACAGATCCACAATGACAAAAACTAGTTAATCGCTGATATTTGTGGAAAAACGCTGATGGCTGAACGCTGATGGCTTTACATTGATAATTAAATATTAATTGCTAATTGCTGCTCTTTCGATTTCTAATCTGTTCCGTCCACCGCATTTGGCACGGTACATGGCAGCATCAGCCCGCTCGATGAAACTTGCCGTACCGTCACCGTCCTGATAAACGCTTACCCCCAGGCTGATGGTTATGTGTTTGCAGTGTGGGAAGAGGTGGTTATCCACCAGTCCGCGCAGCTTTTCCGCTAGATAGGCTGCCCCAGATAAGTTGGTATCGGTAAGCAGCAGGATGAGTTCATCCCCGCCCCACCTACCCAGATAATCGGTGGAACGTTTGTTGCTATTCAACACCTGGGTGATCCTGATCAAGGCTTCATCTCCAGCATTGTGCCCTAAGGTGTCATTGATCTGCTTGAAGAAATCCACATCGATCATCAAAAGTGCCAAAGGAATATTGGAGCGCTTGGTACGATTGATGGCATCACCAATCAACTCTTCCATGAATGTATGGTTGAACAAACCCGTCATGCCATCCCTGACAGCCATGATTTGCAACTTTTCGTTTGACCGTTGTGCTTGCTGCTCATGCTTCAGGGTATAGCTTTGCATGTACAGAACGCAAGCTGCCAACCCTGCATACTGAAGCACGGAAAACACAGAAAATAACCCGTGACTCAAGCCTTTCAGGTTCCCTTCCGTGATTGCTCCCAACCGCAAACTGCCAACATCAAACAGCAGGAAGATGAGTACACAAACCCCCAACACCCCCACAATTTTCTGACGGTCTTCAAAACCGAAAATCAAAATGGGAATGAGAAGCGCAAAGCACAAACCCTGGCGTGTCAGGAAATAACTCAGAGGATTACCCAAGCCTCCCGAAGATAGCTCGAGCAGGGTATAGGTCAGGATGATGACCGGGAGGGCATAGGAAAAGAGGATTTTCGACCACTCCACACGCTTTGCCCCGTTCAAACCAAGGGTCAGGCAAACCGTCATTACTCCACTAAACAGCAGGCTGAAAGGGTGATTAAATCCCATCAGGATGAGTAAGAATGATCCTGGAAGTGCCATCAGGAGGCTAATGAAAGATACCCGGTTGATCAGTGCCAGGTTTTTCTTCTGATAGAACGGCATATCAGTGGTGATGCCCAACTCAAACACCCAGCCGATACACGCACGCAGCACCATAAGCGCAGATGCAAGCTTAGCAGAAACCCGCTCCAACCCACTCAAGGGGGAAAGGTTTCGAGTGGGGATAAAGTGGTTAATACTATCTCTCCATTCCATTTCAATAATCGCCAATCTCGAAAAGGTTTGACCACAGGATGCTCCCTTTACCCCTGGCGTAGAGGAGCACTCCTGTGATCCGGTTGGGGTGATGCAAGTTGCATGCTAAGAGTGGCAGGGTTTGGAAAGAATATAAACTGTGAGTATGAATAATATACTCACAGCAATCTCGCATGATCAATTACATGGAATTATCACAGGTGAAATTTATAATGACGATAACATCCGTCTTCCAGGAATATCTACTTCACTACGCATGTGCCTCCTTCTCTTGTTCTCCATCGATCAATGCCTGGCACCTGCGGCGATATTCGATCACCGGCGCATCACCCGGGATGAGTTTTTCACCCATGCGCAGCTCCGAGCGGAAGGTTCGCTGAGTGACGACCACGCGCCGGGTATGCTCTAGCTTTGAGTGCTTTAGGCACTTCA
>JBAPSY010000070.1:0-1725 GCA_049281855.1 Anaerolineales bacterium | reverse complement strand
GGATCAAGCGGCTCTTTTACGATAATTTCATAAACTTCTCCGGATGAGTTTTCCATATCGCTTTCTCCTAGGATAAATTTACCTAAAAATATTCTCAGTGTCATCTGACTAAGGTCATAATAAGGTTTATTTATCCATGTCATACTAATGGGAGAGCGGATCAATTGACTTTCAAGATCAATTTATGCTAAACTGATAATGTCTGGATATTCTTCGTCATGTTACCTGTTCTGGCGACTAAGTTACATATTCCGCGCGCCCACCCCAATAGGATCTCTCGACTCCACCTGAACCAAAGACTGGATGAAGGATTATGGCATACAAGGGGTGTAGATTTTATGCGCCGCCTGACCCTTGTCGCCGCTCCGGCGGGGTATGGAAAAACCACCCTTCTCTGTGAGTGGCTCAAACATCTTGAAATTCCTGTTGCCTGGATTACTTTTGATGAAGCCGATAATGATCCGGGTCGCTTCCTTCAGTACATAATCGTTGCTTTACAAACGATCCAACCCGGCATTGGAGAATCAGTCCTGGCTGTTTTGCAGTCACCCCAATGGACAATAAGCCAATTGAGGATTTCAAACCTCATGATTGCTCTGGTCAATGAGATTTCAGAAATTCCCCAAGCATGTTTTCTCGTATTCGATGATTATCACACTCTGGAAGATCAGGGAATCCACCAGGCGGTAACCTTCCTGCTGGACCACATGCCTGAAAAGATATCTTTGGTGATTGCCACGCGGGCAGATCCACCCCTACTTCTCACGCGATTGCGGGCAAGGAGGCAGCTCCTCGAGGTGCGTTCTGACGACTTGCGCTTTTCAGAAGGCGAAGCAGCTGCTTTTCTCCAGCAAGTCATGAATCTTGGTTTACAAGACCAGGAAGTGGAGATCTTGGTAAACCGAACAGAGGGTTGGATTGCCGGATTACAGATGGCTGCTCTAGCGCTTCAGGAACACTCCGATCCTGCCAGATTTATCCGGGATTTCAGCGGGCGCGAGCGGTTTGTGATCGATTATCTTTTCGAAGAGGTCCTGTGCCGGCAGCCCGGCTATATTCAAACCTTCCTTCTCCAAACCTCGATCTTGGAGGGAATGACCGGGCCACTTTGTGATGCGGTTTTAGAGAAACAAGAATCTGAGGAGGCATCTTTTCCCCCAGAACAGGATTTCTCTCCGCCATCGGGTCAGCAAATCTTGGAACACCTTGATCGCACCAATCTCTTTTTAGTGCCGCTGGATAATGAACGCTGTTATTATCGCTATCATCACCTTTTTGCTGATCTGCTTCGCCACCGGTTGCACCGCAGCTTCCCCGATTTGGTCCCCAGTTTGCATTCGCGGGCAGCAGAATGGTTTGAAAAGCAGGGCAGTATCTCGGATGCCTTAGATCATCGGATTGCTGCTCTAGATTTTAATCACGCCACACGGCTGGTTGAGAAGTATGGATACACTTTTTTTTATCAAGGAAATTTTCACCAGATGCTGGTTTGGCTGCAAAAGATTCCGAAAGAGATCATCCTAGCGCAGTCATGGTTATGTATCATTTATAGTTGGGTATTGGTTTTCACCGGGAAAATATCGGAAGGTAAGTTTTATTTGGAGGCAGCTCAAACCAGCCTTTCATCTTCTGACGAAACTACCAGTCCTAGAATTATGAGGCAGTTCGGCCAAATTGCAGCAATAAACGAGTATTTGTGTACATTCAACCTGAATACGGCTGGCA
>JBAPSY010000069.1:0-1960 GCA_049281855.1 Anaerolineales bacterium | reverse complement strand
TACCGGTAACTTCCCACAAAAACCCTGTCCAGGTCTGAGGATTTCCCCAGTTAATCGGTGGATTGCCATGCGCCCGGAGTGGGAGGTAAACGTAAACCAACAGGCCGGCCAGCAACAGGGAGAGCTGAGCCAGGACCAGTTTCCACGAACCGGAATGATGGATCGAATAGATCAACGCAGCCAGCGCCGCCGGTGCAAAGAGTACGATTGTGACATGGTTCCCGCATCCTAATCCGACCAGGAACGACAATCCTAAAACCCATTTTTTGTTTGTCCCCGAGCTTGCCTGCAAGTTTATGGTTATCCACCATAAAACCAATACCAAAATCAAGGATTGCAAGCCATGCACTTCAACAATCACCGCCTGAGAAAATAATAAAGGGGCTACGCCCCAAGCGGTACCCGTGACAACAGCCGCGCCAAGATGAGGGGCTGATTTTGAACCTGTCACGAATCCCATCCATCCAGTCAACAAACCAGCTGCCAGGGCAGCCGGGATTAAGGATTCCAGGACACCTCTAAACACTGGAGTACTAAAGGGGAGGTACTGGAATAAGATCCCGAGCAGGATGTAGGTTGGATAACCGGTGGGATGTGGGATGCCTCGAGTCAGGATTGCAGCTAGAAGATCCCCGCCATCACTTCCAAAATTAACGTTGCTAAGCCTGGATGGAGCAATCGATAAATAAAGCACCGCCACGCTCAGGAATACCAGTCCTGAAAGAATAAGAACCGCGTGACGGCTTATAAATTTATAGAGTTGATTCTCGGGCAAAATTTTACAAAAAAAGGCGCGGACACAAATTAGGGTGGTGGTTCAGATTGTTCATCGATGCATTTTTCAACCACGCAACCCTCGTTTTATGGGCTGAATGTAAGCTATTTCAGAATACCATCCTCAACGAAATTATGAAACTGCTCTCTGATTGGTGCTTAATGGGTTTATCTAAAAATGATGGGATGATAAAACGCGGCCTGGTAAACTATGAAAGGAAGCGGGTTGGAAATCTCCACATCCGGAGGGGTTGGGATCGTGGGTATCGTGCCGAGGTTAGACTTTAAGACCGTCAAAGTATACACGGCGGGCACAGTTAACAAATCAGCGGGTATGATTACACTGATTCCGTTCGGGAGGACCTGTAGAGGGGTCAATAATCGATCAATCCCAACCATCGTTAATCTTACCTGGATTGGGGTGACCAAGTTCCCAAAGTTCGATCCAGTGATGATGATAATGGTATTTCCTGATCCAGCCGGGACTGTAGATGGACGGATAGACGTGATGATAGGCGCAGCAGCAATGCTGGCACTGGCTGAATAGGAGGTTCCCCAGTTACCACCGATCAGTGCCAGGACGAGAAAAATACCGGCCAGGATGATGCTTCCGAACCATTTGATTTTGGATGTTGCTAACATATCTCCTCCTTATATTGTCGAAAGTCATAGCTAGCCGTTCTTTAGTAAAATAATATTATTATTACTTTGTCGCGTGCTTCACCCGAGCGGCTTTTAAGTTGACACCATTTAGGTTCAGAAATTATCCGACGCAGGTGTTATTGATTCAGTCCACCATTGATGGAGATCACACAAAGTCCATATGGTGGATATTATATCTCATCTCCTATAATTTACATTAAAGAATAGGATTGTATATTAATTAATATATTTGTAAAACCACTTTTAAAAAGCTGCCGTGATTCTCAGGTAAATATCCCCTCATCCAGGTAAAACCACACTCACCGATCGAGGATGGCATTACCGCTGCTCCTCGATGGCATAGTCATGGGAAAATGGCAAGTAGGCTAAACAGGCACCGACCGGTTGTTCGGCAGACGATTAATTCCCGCTGTAGAAAACGCAGATCCAGGATGAGAAATGACCTAAGGAGAGACAACCGATCTATTTTTGGTTGGATGCAGCTTACGGAGCAGGGTTGGTTTGAATTGAAAGGCTCAATTCG
>JBAPSY010000068.1:0-11178 GCA_049281855.1 Anaerolineales bacterium | reverse complement strand
AATTGTTCGGTATAGTTCGAGCATTTTGGGTGCCTCGCTGGCAGGCCAGGCTACAAAGCCACCAATGACCTCTGGGCCAATGGGGTAAAGCTTGTAATCAATACTAGTCACGACGCCAAAATTCCCGCCACCACCCCGTAGCCCCCAGAAGAGGTCTGTGTTCTCATCGCTGCTTGCATGTATAAGCTGTCCTTCGGCGGTAACGAGGTCCATCCCAACCACATTGTCCACTGTCCAGCCGAAACGTCTCGTCAAATAACCCAGCCCGCCGCCTAAAGTAAGTCCAGCAATGCCGGTTTGGGATACAAAGCCCATGACGGTGGCTAACCCGTGCAGCTGGGTTTCACGATCCACATCCGCATTCAGGCATCCAGCTTGTGCGTGGGCGACTTTTTCATGTGGATCCACCCATACACCACGCATGAGTGACATATCGAGCATCAGAGCCCCATCAGCGCTAGCCAATCCGGCGATGTTGTGCCCGCCACCCTTGATGCAGAGCAGTAGATTATGTTCACGGACGAACCGGACGCACGCGATCACATCTGCAACCCCCAGGCAACGCACCACGAGTGCTGGCTTTCTATCGAACATAGCGTTCCAAACCGTCCGGGACTCTTCATAGCCAGCATCACCGGGTAAGAGCAATGGACCTTTCAGGCGTGTCCTCAAACTTTCGATGACATCCTGCTTGAGATCAAATTCACCCCCATCCAACATTTTCACTTTCATTGAAGATACTGCTTCCATTAGTATATGTCTCCTATAGTAGTTCGAATATATCAATTTCTATCAATCCGGAAAAATATCGCATGAAATTGGATTTCACAAAACCCTAATACGATTGAAATGGTATAGAATTAAATGACGATTGGTGTTGGTATTACATTATTATCGAAGGGAAATTACTTGCTTGATCTACATTACCAACCCTTGAATGATATATAACATAAAACTCATAAAAGTTGAAGGTTAATATGAGATATTATTCATCTATATTATCCTAATATATTTGAACAGATACCATAGCTCTCTCTTCTTAGCGCATGGCCTCCAGACGTGACGATTCCATCACCCGGAGGTAAAGTGTAACGAGCAACGTTTCAGACACACCACTCAAATTCTGATTAATAGTCTCGGACATACAAGCATCCAAATTCCCGAACCGATCTACTCCCCTAACAATTGGATCTACGGCATATTTGAAGTATATCATTTCAATTAAGGTGGTTTAACGGATTCACTATAAATGTTATTTATAAGAGCGGTGATCATAATTTAGCTTGATTTACTCTTATCCCGGTACTTAAAATCGCAGGATATCGTTTCTAGTATCACTAATTCCCCCTCTCATCGTATCTGATAAATCCAGGGACATAAAAACCTGGTTTTAAGCAATCTTTTTCATTTATTCGTGGTTTATGTCGTGCCTTCCCTTAAAACGCAGGAAAATGCAGGGGGAAGCAGAATTGAGACAGAAAATACATGTTTGGCGGCAAAGATAAGAAACTTCCAGGAGTACTTAGGCGACCCGAAACTCCCGCTTGAACGATTAATATTTCTAGGATAGGCTGCTTATGAAAATGCAGAATGTCAAAGGTTCTTCCAAAATTACTCAGAGAGGAGTTCATCATGCCAGAAAACGATGAAATGGTAACAATGCTCCAAACGGCTAGCTCGGTCACATCTGAAATAACCACATTAGAGCGTAATCCAGCAGCTGACTTTTTTCCGGCGGTGAATGGCCTGGTTAAATGACAGTCCATTACCACTACCATCTTGCTAGATAATCTGAAATTGTGAGCCTGCGAGCCAGAATCGTTTCCGATAACCTGGAATTGTCATCTACCAAGCGATTGAGATGTTTGATCTGGCGCGGTTTTCGTCACCAGTGATTTTGCATTCAGCGGAAGGTGATGTGAGCCATAAGCTCACACAGACAAACCATTAACCCTGGCAATAATATTTTCCAGTTCAGTGGCGCGTCCCTCAGTCCATATTCGCTTAAAGTCCGCTTCACCCAAGCTGGCACGAACCTCCATAATGGTCAGGGTATAGCTCTCCTGGTAAGAAGGCGGCAATGGGGAGTTATAGCGCTCGCGCAGACTTTCAGCCGCTCCCCAAAGAAGCGTTGCATCTTCATAGACATCCAAACCTGCGTAATTCAAAGCGAGCGCTTCTAGCACATAGGGGATATCCAGATTATGTTGGTGTTCCCATAGAATGTTCAGAGATTCCTTGAAAAAATCGATGGCTTGTTTGTATTTACCCAGCAGCCGATGAATGTTTCCTAACCCCCCTAGCGAGAAAGCTATCGCCAATTTATTATCGAGTTTTTTTGATAGAAGCAGGCCTTCTTGAAATAGACGAGCAGCTATATCGAGCTTTCCCTGTCTCATGCGCAGGTCTCCAAGACGGATTAGCGCTTCGGCTTGATGCCTTTCATCCCCTGTCTCTTGAAACATTGCCTGGCTTTTTGTTAGCAGTCGGGCTCCTCGCTCAAATTCGCTATTAAGGTAGCTAATAATGCCAAGGTTCATTAGTGAGAGGCCGATGCCTCGCTTATCTTTCAATTCCTTAAATATTGTGAGACTCTCCTTGCTCAATAAAATAGCCTGCTCAAAATCACCCAGGTTTCGTGCGATGTACCCAGAATTAATAAGCGCACCTGCCCGAGCAGATGGGAATTGACCTTTATTCAAGTTAAGCATACTGCTGAGCCAACAAATCCCCTCACGAAGGTAACCATTTTCATACGAGAAGGATCCGATGGCGCTCGCCAGTCGCAACCCGTGCTCCTGAGCTCCACAATCAATCGCCCAATTTAAAGCGGCGCGGAAATTATCAAGCTCTTTCTCAAGAAATTTGTACCTGGGAGCCTCATCCGCTGTGACCGACATCGACTCTGAATTTTCTGCAAGCTTCAAGTAAAATAAAAGGTGGGCATTGTGTAACCGGGTAAATTCTCCAACATCGTCCAGTTTTTCCTCTGCATATCGCATCAGAAGTACGTGTATATCATAGCGGCTCGAGGGAGCGCGGCGTATTAAGGATTGACGCACCAGAAATTCTAATGTTTTTTCATTTGTACCGATGATTTCTTCGGCAGCTGGTAAATTAAATCCACCTCGGAAGACAGAAAGTGCAGAAAAGACACGTTTTTCTTCTTCCGACAATAATCGCCATGAAAAATCGAATGCTGCCCGAATGCTACGCTGTCGTTCTGGTACATCCTGCATCGTGCTCGCCAAAATATCCAGACAATCTTTGATTTCATTTTCAATTTCTGCACACGAGTGCGTCCGGGTCCATGAAGCTGCCAGCTCAATTGCCAGTGGCATGCCCTCCACCTGCTTACAGATGTTAACCACTCTGGCAATATTTTCATCGCTTAGATCAAACCCTGAGGATGCCCGCCTGGCGGTTTGGATGAATAAACGCACCGCGTCATACGATTCGAAGTCTTGGGTCATCGTATCTGGGGGAATTTTCATTCCTTGCACATTGAAAACTTGCTCCATCCGCAGGTTCAATGTTTGGCGCGAGGTAACGAGGAGCGACACTGCCGGCGCAGATCGCAATAGTTCGACCAGTAAACCAACACCGTCGAGAAGGTGCTCGAAGTCATCCAACACCAGAAGCATTGCCTTATCGCGCAGATAATCTAAAAGATAAGATTTCGGGTCCTGTGCAGCAGGAACTTGCAGCGCAAGTGCGTCCAGAATAGTTGTGGGAATATAAGCGGGGTTGTCCAGTTGAGCTAGCGGAATAAAATATACGCCGTATGAAAAGCGATCCAATAGGTTAGATGCGGCCTGAATGGCGATGCGGGTTTTTCCAATCCCCCCAGGACCTACCAAGGTGATGAGCCGGGAATCAGGTTGCTTAATGAGGTCGGAGATCTTCGTTAATTCCTCTTCATAACCAACGAAAGGGGTCAGAGGTTGGTAGGATGCCAGGTTAGAAACCGCTGGTCTGGAGATAACCGGATTGACAGACAAGTGAAGGTGGTCAAACGACAATTCAGCGCTGGCTGCTTTAAGAAAGACTTCACGCTCCTGGTCATGGAGGTGAAGACATTCCGCAAGCCGTTCTGCCATCTGGCGGGATGGACGGCGTTCATCCAGCTCGATCTTTTTGATGGTCGAAAGCGCGCAAAAGACCTGCCCAGCGAGCTGTGTCTGCGTCAGGTCTAACGCCTTACGACGGCGACGTACCCAATAGCCAAAAGTTAAACCTTTATCCACCCAGATCCTTTCTGTTAATGAATGTATATAATTATACCAAATTGTATCCAAATAGTACACCTTAATCAAGGTACTAAATGATAAAGTACATCTCAGCTAAGACCCGAGCACTCGCATAACGGGCAGGCTATCAAATTTACCGGACTATTAAAATATAAAAAATGAAGGAAAATTGAAATGAATACAAAAATCAGAATCAGTATTTGGATTATTGCTTTGTTCCTGGTCTTTTCTGGAATAGGGCTATCTAGCCGGAAGGCATTCGCTGCTAGCGGTCTTGCCACCCTGAGCGCGGCAGATATCTCGGTTTATCGTGGGCATGCGATGGCAAGCGTCAATGCCAGCCTTCCCTCTACAGGGGTTGGCTTGGTTACCCTGAGAACAGCAGGTATTATCGATGACCGCGGGCCGGCTATAGCAGAATTCTTGGCCAGTCATCCCTCTACGGGGGTTGGTTTGACTAACCTGAGAATAGCAGGTATTATCGATGACCGCGGGCTGGCCATAGCAGAATTCTCGGCCAGTCTTCCCTCTACAGGCGTCAACCTGACCACCCTGAGCTCGGCAGATATCTCAGCTTACCGTTGGCAGGCAATGGCGCGCTTTTACGCCGGGCATCCCTATGCAGGCGTTAACCTGACCACCCTGAGTGCGGCAGATGTCTCGGTTTACCGTTGGTTGGCGATGGCGCGCTTCTACACCCTGAAACCTTCTACAGGCATTAGCCTGACCAGCCTTAGCGCAGCAGACGTCACGGCTTACCGTTGGCAGGCAATGGCTAGCTTTTACGCCGGGCATCCCTATGCAGGTGTTAACCTGACCAGCCTGAGTGCGGCAGATGTCTCGGTTTACCGCTGGCAGGCAATGGCGCGTTTCTATGCCCTGAAACCTTCTTCAGGCATTAGCCTGAGCGTGAATAGTATCGATGAATCCCGTTTGCTGGATGCTTACCGATTACAGGCAATCGCGCGCTTCTCCGCTGGGCTTCCCTCTAGTGTGGCCCTGAGCGTGAATAGCATCGATGAATCCCGTTTGCTGGATGCTTACCGATTGCAGGCAATATCGCGCTTCTCCGCTGGGCTTTCCTCTAGTGTGGGCTTGAGCGCGAATAGGATCGATGAATCCCGCTTGATCGATGCTTACCGATTGCAGGCAATATCGCGCTTCTCCTCAGTGCTTCCCTCTAGTGTGGCCCTGAGCGCGACTGACATCGATGAATCCCGCTTGATCGATGCTTACCGCTTGCAGGCGCCCAGCGAGCTTCATCCCCGACCTTGGCGTTAACATGATCCCGTTGAGTTAAACAGGTGTCTCGGTCAAACCCTGGCAGGCAATGGCGCACTCAAGGTGTAATTCCTTACCGGGGATCCATTTCTAAATCAAGCCGTATTCAACCCTGATAGGCGGGAAAACATACAGGGAAGTGAAAAATTACCCCCCAAGCGATCGCTTGGGGGGTTTGTCAACTTACAGCGAGGTTGGATGACATATCACCGACCCCAATAACTGCAGATCCTGCGCAATCAATCACTTTAAGCCATTTTCGTGCCGCACTCCGGTCAGAACTTAGCGCTTACAGCAGCCAGAGTCCCGCCCTTTGGACAACGGGCAATGGAAGAGGTAACCCGCTTTGCAACCTCCGACGTTTGCTTCACCACCTCAACCAAACCGAAGATATTGGCAAATGCTTTGATCACGGCTCCTGCTGATTCAGCCTCCGCTTGAGACTTAATTTCAACGTGGTGAATCCTCGTTGCATAATCCACTCCTCTCATCAAAATCCGACAAGCATACAGCTCGTAAGCAAGTTGAGCCTCGCGGAAATTGATTCTCACCTGTCTCCAGGCTTTTTCCAATTGTTCTGGGAGCTTTTTGATTCAAGGATTGGAGATTTAAATAACAGGGAATATCGGAGACGTAAGAAGCGGGTTTTACGCGATCTTTTTCAAGTATTCACGATTTAAGTCATACTTTCCCTTAAAACGCAGGGGAATGCAGAATTGAGACAGAAAATACGTATTTAGTGCCAAAGATACGAAACTTTCAGGAGAGCCTAAGTGATCCTAAACTCCCACTTGACCGATTAATATTTCTAGGATAGGCTGCTTATGAAAATGTAGAATGTCAAAGGTTATTGCAAAATATTCAGGGAGAGGGAAATAGAAGAAAACAGCTAGAAATTTAATGATCTAGTACTGCAATTACTTGGTTCGCATCGACAGGCGTGGGTCAAGTGCATCGCGCAGCCCGTCACCCAGCAGGTTAAACGAGAGCACGACCAACATGATGGCGAGCCCCGGGTAGAATACCAGGTATGGTGCAGTGAACACCTGATTGCGTTCCGCACTCAGCATGGATCCCCATTCTGGCGTTGGCGGTTGGGCACCTAACCCCAAGAAAGACAGTGCGGCAGCGTCCAGGATGGCAGTAGCGATCCCCAATGTGCCCTGAACGATAAGCGGTGTCATCGAGTTTGGCAGAATACGCCCGAATAGGATATACAGCGTGCTACCACCCAATGAGCGTGAGGCTTCCACGAATTCCATTTCCCGTGTGGTGAGTACTGCTGAGCGCGTTACACGTGCATATGCCGGGATGGAGACGATACCGATTGCCAGCAAAGCGTTGATCAGCCCAGGTCCTAGAATAGTGACAATGGCAATGGCTAATAGAAGCGACGGGAAAGCCAGCAGCACATCCATGAAGCGCATGATCACGTTATCCACCCAGCCTCCCAGATAACCCGCCAATGCCCCGAGTACCGTCCCAATAAATATAGCAAACGTGACACAGGTGAAGCCAATGATCAAGCTTAACCTGGCACCAAAAATCACGCGGCTGAACTCGTCACGCACATTTCCGTCGATACCCATAAAATGCTGCGGCTGGTCTGCCGGGCAGCCCAAGAGGTGAATACAGGGAGCCTGTCGGACCTTTACATTTTCAATCCCGATCAGCACCTGATCAGGTGGGTACGGGGCTAACCAGGGAGCAAAGATCGCCACGAGTGCCAGCACGCCCAGGATAATCATTCCTAAAATTGCTGATTTACGTTTAAACAGCCGCCGCCTGGCAGTCTCCCAGAGGGTAACCGGTTTTTCGGTGCTTAACTTTTCCGCATCCAATATTCTGACCTGACCGGTCGTTTCGCTTTTCGTAACCTCACTCATAAGGGTCATTCCAACCGAACGCGGGGGTCAAGATACAGATATGAAATATCTACGATGAGATTCAAAACAACAAAGAAGATGGCAATCACTACCGTGAAAGATTGGACAATAATGTAATCGCGGGCAGTAATGGCATCGTATAAAATGCGCCCCACTCCTGAGAGGTTGAAGATCGTCTCGGTAAGCACTGCCCCCCCTAAAAAGCTACCCAAGGATAACCCAATGATCGTCACCAGAGGCAATAGGGCGTTCCGTAAAGCGTGTTTCATTACCACTCTGTAACGAGGTAAGCCCTTGGCACGCGCTGTGCGTACATAGTCCTGTCCCAAAACATCCAACATGCTGGAGCGGGTCATGCGCGCAATCAAAGCCAAAGGGATGGTACCCACCGCCACTGCCGGTAACAGGATGTGCTTGGATGCGTCCCAGAAAATATCCAGGCGACCAATCAGAATCGCATTCAGCATATTAAGCCGGCTTATGAAATTCAGGACGCTCAATAAACCTTGCGAAGTAACATGCAATCCCCATACCACGTAAAATGGATCGGGAGATAAACCTGGAGAAAGCCGCCCAGACGGCGGTAATTGTAAAGGTGTGCCTCTCAACAATAAAGCAAAAACATACGCCAACATCAATCCCAACCAGAACACAGGCATGGATATGCCGATATTTGCCACCAGCATGGTGCCGATATCGATTAAGGAATTCTGCCGCACCGCTGAGATGATCCCGAGCGGGATGCCCACAAAAATACTGAAACCCATTGCGGCAAAGGTCAGTTCCAGTGTGGTCGGTAAGCGCTCGCTCATCAGAACCGTCACGGCTTTCCCGAAGCGCAACGACTCTCCAAAATCACCACGAGCAATCTCACCCACATAGATCACAAACTGGGTCAGGATAGGCTTATCCAGGCCATGCCGATGGATGAATTGATCGCACACCGCCTGGGTGGCTTTTTCACCCAGCATAGCCCGGCATGGGTCACCCGGGATCGCCCGCGCCAAAATAAAGGTGACTGCCAAGATTCCGAAAAGGACCGGAATGCTCGACAAGATGCGCCTCAGGATATAAGTAAACATCGTTCAGAGATGTCCCCGGTGGAGGGGGGATCTTCTCCACCGGGGATCAGAGGAATAAAGTTAGTTGTCTGGTTTATGGAGCTGGTGGTGGTGCATTCAGGAAAGCACCCCACAAAGCATTGAAGTACTCAAAAGTAGCCGTGCGAGCCACATGATAGGGGCTTGATGCATCCCATTGGGCAATTAACGACATGGTGACGTCATTGGCATCCAAGGTTGAGCCATCAGAGAATTTGATGCCCGCACCAAGGGTGCAGGTGTACTCAGTCAACTCCGTATTCGGCGTGCAGGCAGTCGCCAGGTTAGGCTCGGCAGCCACACCACCCAACTCATATTTATAAAGCGCCTCATTGATCTGTTCGCAGGCACGTAAAGTCTCGCCATCGGTTTCATCCGCACAATACAGCGAGATAGGCTCAGCGTTCTGCATCCAGACGAAAGTATCCTGCCCAGAGATTGACATAACGGAGAAGTCTTCGTTACCAAGTGGGCTAGCTTGTCCACCTACCACAGCGGCTTTGTAAGCGACACCAGATCCACCGTGTGCAACGGGGATCATGGGCACATGCTGTTTGATCGCATTGTTGGCGGTGACGTAGAACGGCTCACGGGCATCATTATCTGCCAGTTGTGCACCGGCTGACAGAGCATCGGTGATATCAGTCCAGTGAGTACCAAACTGTTTTGATGATCCCGCGCCAAAGTGGTAATCCAGGAAGTTGACGATGTCTGGAAAGTCAGCACCCCAACCCAACAAGTGCAAACCTTCAACTGTTCCAGCTGAAGTCGCATCCAGGTAGGCAGCAGATTCCATCACCACGATCTCAGCATTGATATTCAGGTTTGCCTTTAATTGCGCCTGGATATCCTGAGCGACCACACCCGGTTGCGGCAGGTAGCCACGCACGACATCGCGGTAGGTGATGGTGGTGTCGAAGCCACTTGGAAAGCCCGCTTCGGCCAGTAAAGCCTTGGCTGCCACAACATCAAATTTATACCAGGGGTCGCCCACGCAGCCATTGGGGAGGGTGCAGGGGGTGAAGTATTCTGCCACTGAAGAACCCGCCGGGTAGAAGTTGTCTACAATGCGTTGGCGGTCAATGCCCATGGCAACCGCCTGGCGCACTTTCTCATCATCGAACGGCTTGAAGGTATTGTTCATACCGACGTAGAAGGTGGTAAGAGCTTCTCGATTGAGTAGTTGGAGATTCGGGTCATTCTTTACGGTGTCAAAATCTGCCGGACCAACGTTATCAATGCCATCGACGGTGCCCGATTGAAGCTCAAGCAAACGCTGGGCTGCTTCAGAGCTCCAGCGGAAGACCAGCGTCGGGGTCTTGGCAGCCTCGCCTCGGAAATTCGGATTCTGGGTAAAGACAAGCTCATCGCCGCGCTTCCACTCGTTGAGCATGTAAGGACCAGTGCCAATGGGGTTCTCGAGCAGTTCAGTTCCACCCCCACCCGTTGCCACGATTTGGTCAGAGGAATGGATGGCAAATGCTGAGAAGGCAATTTTGGATAGGAAAGCCGGGTCTGGGTAACACAGGGTAAACTTCACTGTTAGTTCATCCACGGCCTCCATGCTCGAGAATTCACCGCCGTAGGAACAATCCGTTGCACTGAGTGAGAATCCCTCGAAAGTTGGTGCTGCAGTCGGTACTTCAGTGGGTACTTTAGTGGGCACCGCTGTAGGTGGTGTGGTCGCTACCGGCGCCTGGGTTGCAGGTGCTGCGGAAACAACCACAGTAGGGGTTGGCGTTGTGGCGCAAGCCGCCAGGATCATGCTGGACAGCACAATGACCGCCACCAGTATATATAACTTGTTGTGTTTCATCTTTCTCTTCTCCTCTAGATTTAGGTAAATACTGTTTCAGTTGGATAAACGATCATCAACGGTCTTAGTTAAATTCACCTCCTTTCCATTATCAATCAGAAGATCAATGTTAAAAAAAGAATGCATTGATTATACAATATCTTAGCGCCATAATCGAAAAGATATATATTCCACAAGCAACTCATCAACAGAAATTCTATGCGTGATGATCAGTTATTATGGATTACTCTTTGCTAGGTTAAAAGTTCAAGGTATACTAAGTATTCAGCGGAGTTAATCCATGACCGAAAAAACCTGGGAAACCCTGAAAGTACAATATTGCCAGCATGTGGATCAAAAGGTTGGCCTGCAAGCACAGGTCGTTTACCCTCCCGAACACCTGCCCGACCAACCCGGGCGCGTTCTCGCCCACCGCTGCAGCCACGGGTTCGCCTGCAACCTGGATGGGCGACCAAGCTGCATCTGGGCAGGCACGAACCCAGCCTTTGATCCATTCAAAGAATGAAAAAATACCGTTAAGCAAAACTCATTAGCCTCAATCGGCACCTAAATGAGACAAAAAGGGCAGATTCCATCCGGCAAAAAAACAAACCGGACTCATTCCACTCTTACGCTTTCCTGTGAACCGGGCAAACCTTTGTGGACAGCCACCTTTTTTATAGATATCCTTAACTAATCACACCCAGCTTACGACCCATCCCAGCAAAGATCTCCAAGCCTTTATCCAGGTCTTCCCTGGCATGCGCAGCAGAAATCATCACGCGTATGCGAGCTTTGCCTTTGGGAACGGTGGGGAAACCGATCGACATGGCGAACAGACCGGCCTCAAACAGCTCGCGGCTGAA
>JBAPSY010000067.1:0-15477 GCA_049281855.1 Anaerolineales bacterium | reverse complement strand
AATCGTATGAATCGATCTCAACAATGCGGATGTTCTCACTCACTTTGGGAGGACGGCGTAGAGGAATAGACTTAAGTTCCTCGGGTGAAACGAAATAGGCCTTGACGCGTCGGTTTTCATAGATGATCTGATTTGCCTGCAACTCCGCCTGCTCCAGGTCGGTCTTGCTGATTTGGGTTGCTAAGACATCCAGTGTGGAAGGAGAAACACCATTGATGTTGGCAGAGACGGTCTCGGATCCCGTTTGGCGCAGGATGCATTGAGTTAGCAGGTGCTGGGCAGTGTGGTGCTGCATGTGACGCAATCGACGTTCAACATCTATGCTTGCCTTGACTGGTCCCAGATTCACCTCCCCCTCCACCACGTGTATCAGGCGGGAATGAGTCTCGTCCATGAAAACATCCACCACCCTTGATCCGCCGATCTCACCAGTGTCATGCTCCTGACCACCCCCAGTGGGATAGAAGTAAGTCCGGTCGAGGATGATACCGACCCGTCCATCGGGCAGGATGAAGCGTTCCACAACGATCGCTTCGAACTCGTGGATGGTGATATCTTGCTGATAAAGAAGCTGTGAATTCATGCAGCCGATTATAACTTACCCATCAAGAAGTATCAGCCTGTAGTTCGATCACACAACGGGACGCACCAAATTTATCTGAGCAACAAATCAGGAAATACAATCTATGAATTGAAAATTAACCGGAATCTGGAAAAATAAAATATACCATTGCCAAAATCGGAAAATCCGAGCACAATTCTGTTACGGGAATAAAGAATAGATTCACAGTAGATACAGGATCGAAAAGGTGAAGAAATGAGAAACCAATTCAATAACATAATCTTTGGTATCATTAACCAGCCGCAAATATGGATTAAACACCAAGGAAATGAATTAACTAATGTATTTAACTATATAATATTGGGCATCATAAATCAGCCTCAATTTAGGATAGAACAGACAGGAGAGAAAATGACTACTGAAATAACCCCAACTGAAGAAAATGGTGAAAAAGTTAATGTCAGGGTCCAGGGCGGTTCTTCAGGGGCAGTCTATGGACTGGGTGTCATCGGGGCTTGTATATATTACATGAGCCGGGGCACCACCACTCAGGAAAAGGTTATGGGTTTCTTGAAAGCCCTGGTCTGGCCGGTGTTTCTGGTTAAAGAACTGTTGGAGTTCCTTGAAAAAGAGTGACCTACTGTCTCTATCCAGCAGGGTGTAATGGGTCATTTATTATGCCTCAAATAAAAGACAAGTCTTCCAAGTAAAGGGACTGTTAATTCTATTAGCAGATACCTTCTTACCCCATTTAAAATGATCAGTCTGTGGTGCAAGCTCCACAGACTGTGTTTACCTAGAACCATAACTGACAAATATGAGGCAGCTAATCAGTAAATACCTCTCCTGCTAGACATCAAAATATAGGCTCATCTCATACGGGTGAGGTCGATTGCGCACCTGATAGTATTCCTCATTGCGCTTGAAATCCACCCACTGACTGATCATCAGCTCGCTGAACACCTCCCCTGCCAGTAGGAATTCGTGGTCCTGCTCCAGGGCAATCAGGGCAGCATTGAGCGAATCGGGCAGGCTCTTGATGTGCCCACGCTGTTCATCGCTCCACGCGAAGATGTTGGCATCGAAGGGACCAAATCCTGCCTCAGTCGGGTCGATCTGCCTCTGGATGCCATCCAGCCCAGCCAGGAGCTGGGCTGACAGTGCCAGATAGACATTGCAGGTGGCATCAGGTGGACGGAATTCCATGCGCGCTGTATCAGGTTGGGTGGCGTATTTGGGGATGCGCACCGCCGCGCTCCGGTTGCCTATCGAGAAGAAGGCGTTCACCGGTGCTTCGTATCCAGGGACTAGTCGACTATACGAATTGGTGCTGGGGTTGGTCAAGGCAAGCAGAGCAGGTCCGTGCGTGAGCAGCCCACCGATGTAATATAATGCCGTCTGGCTCAGGCAGCCATATCCGTTTGGGTCATAGAACACATTTACCCCAGCCTTGAACAGGTGCTGGTGGAAGTGCATCCCCGAGCCTGCCTCCCCATATAATGGTTTGGGCATGAAGGTGACTGTCTTGTTGTGTGCGTGAGCGGTCATCTTGGTGACGTACTTGATGATCATGGTGGCATCGCCCGCCTGCAACAGCCCCATCATGGGGGTTTCAATCTCCGACTGACCCGGTCCGCCCACCTCGTGGTGATGGTACTTGACCGGCACGCCCATTGCCTGCAGTTGCAGGCTCATCTCGGTGCGTAGGTTGAAAAACTGATCCTTGGGTGGGATGGCGTGGTAGCCCCCATGCACGGGGATGTAATGCCCGTGACCGCTCTGCACACTTGTCCAATCGGCTTCCTGGCAATCCACGCGATAGCTGGCGCGGTTGACCCCATATTCGTAGGATACACTATCGAAGATGTAGAACTCATATTCCGGACCCCATCGGCTCTCGTCAGCGATGCCAGTAGAGCGCATATATTCTTCGGCGCGAATGGCGATGTTACGCGGGTCGTTGGTGAAGACAGCATGAGTGTCGGCTTCCAAAGTGGTGCAGATGAAGCTCAGCGTGGGGACTTCCCAGAATGGGTCGCGCATTCCGGTGGAAAGCTCGGGTACGAGAACCATGTCGCCGGCTTTCACGCTTTTCAAACCCACCGCAGAACCATCAAATCCAATTCCATTTTCGAGCAATTGGGGTGAGAATTGGCCCGCAGGCACGGTCAAGTGGTGCCATCGTCCCCACAGGTCGGTGAATTTGAGGTCCACCATCTGAATGTTTTGGTCGTCCAAGTAACGCCTTGCCTGTTCAAAGGTTTGGAACATCGAACGGTCTCCTCATTATCATTTCTTATTTCAGTAGCTTTAAGATTATAGCACCTACCTGATGACCCAGATTCACAGTCCAAAAAGGGACATCACCATCAATAAGAGGGTATGGTGCAGCACCGTCCAAACTACTGTCCTGTCTTGCTGGACTTGCCAACCCCAGGCCAACCCGGCCAGGGATGTCACGACAAACAATGCCAGTACCGCCACCCAAGGTGAGATAGGGGCTGCCAAGTACGCCAGGGGAACATGCCAAAGGCCGAACAGCACGGCATGCAAGACCAAGGATGACCAGGTTCTACCACCACACAATCGTTGGATGGCTGGTAGAAGGCCGGCGCGGAAAAATAGCTCCTGGGTGATACCACTCAGCGGGGCATAGACTAACAATGGCAGCCAACGCACTCCCACCCAATGACTGGTTGCCAGTGGACCCGCAAGTGCCAACGTAGCCAACCCCAAGGCGACCCAACCTCCCTTTGAGATTGGTTTCAGCTGCAAGAATAACTCATGCCGGTTAAAACCCATCGCCAAGAGAACCACAATCCCCAAAGAACCCAACAATGCTTCCGAAAGAGATTCCAGGTTTTTATCGAATGGGAGCGTGTAAACGAGGGTGTAAATCAGCCACAAAAAGAGCATCGCCCAGGCTGCCCATTTGGGTTGGCTCTCTTTTGAGGATAGTGCAGTGCCCATTTCCCCACCAAGAATAACTAACTAAGAGGTAGTTTTATTGGCTTTAGGAAGAACGGATGGCTTGGTGCGTCGTAAGGGAGGACCGGTGAACTTTTCCAGCCAGCTTTCCGGAGATAATAAAGGTCGAAAACCTGCATATTTCTTGTACAGATCATGTGCGTCACGAGTATTGAGCAGGATGCGACGCAAACCCTTGACATCTGGATGATCAATCATACACTCTACCAGCCACCTGCCTAAGCCCCCACCACGATGAGAGGGGAGGATGAACATATCGCAAATCCAACCCACTGTGGCTGCATCCGTCACGATGCGGGCAAAGCCGACCTGCTTATCACCGTCGAACAGCCCAAAACAGAGTGAATTTTCGATCGATTTGCGCACAATGCTCATGGGTCGACCTATCGCCCAATGCGCCGTGGTATAGAGGAAGTGGTGGATCATCCCTACATCCAGTTTTGATTTATTAGTGCTGATGCTGTATTGTTCTCTTTGCCACTCCATAGGTTCCTCGTTGAATTCTTTTGTAAACCTTCTGTCAATTAGGAAAGTATACTGTAAAATTCTAAGCTCTACTAATTAGAGTAGCTGTAAAGTAAAGTCTTTGACCGTATTATTATCCTTTTTAAATGATCAAATTCCTTTAGGGGGGGTTACGGGCTTGTACGGCATGACAAAGTAACCACGCACATCCCGATAATGGGTGCCACCCACCAGCTGAGTGGATCTCAGACCCATCACCGTCTGCGAACCCGTAGGTGTTGCCTCCTCACCCAACACCACCGGTTCTGCCTGGATGACCACATCATCCCTACCAGGCAGGTTCGGGTCGTAGATGTTGATCCTGATCCAGCCCGAGGCATCCTGCTGGTAGGCGTAAGCCAGCACCTGGTGATTGTTGAAGATCAGCCTGGACAGCTCAGCCAATGTGGTGGCGCGCTCATAAATGATCGCCAATATCACCAGGTTCTTCTCATCCAGTTTCCGGCGGAACTGGTTGAATTCATCCGCGGTACGCCGCTCAGTCCCAACCAGTGTGTCATCGGGCAAACTGGTCCATTGCGCTACCTTGATCACTTCCTGACCCAAGCCTCCCAGCGAGTCCATTTGTCGCCGGAAGAGGTAGCGCTGCAAGCGTGTGCCTTGTTTAGGAGCTTTCTGGTTTTGAGGGATGGATTTGCCTGCCAGGGCAAAATCATACACGGCGGAACACATCCCTCCGCACAAGCCATACTTCGATGATACCTTGCGGGAGCTCATAAAGGCAGGTGTAGAGTAGGGTAAAAAATAACCTGCGAAGGTATTAAGGAACTTGAATCCATTGACTGAAGGGAGAAATTCCACTGGCGGATTCTCCGGCAGGAAAAATTTGGATTGGAAAATCCCCATCGAGGCAGTGTACTCGCAAATAAGACCATTAAAGATATAATTAAATCGCAGGTATGGGAGATAGAGATCCCCCAGGTCTGGTAGGCTTAATCCGTGCTCATCAGCTTGGATGTTGCCGGATTTCTCGGGAGTGCCTGGCAGATGGATGGTGTGATAATCCAAGTAGCGTAAAGGTTCGTAGAAGAGGCTGAAACGCCCCTGTTCATCGGAAAGACCGGGGGCTTCGGTAAGGTCATCATCCTGCTTACCTGAAGCATCTTTATCAAAGATACGCACAACCACATCCGAAACGGGGTCACCATTGGCAAAATGGATACTACCAGTAAATTTAACCTTCATCTTGTCTCTCCATATCTCTGGATTATAGCAAATACGGCCAGTCTAAGACCACCATTTTGGGAATGTTGTTTATTCCAGGAGCCAATATGACCACGATCATCCTTCTAGACACCCTCTCCAAACACTTCAAAGTGCCTGTACGTGAGAGTGGCCTTAAGGCCTCGCTCGGTAGCCTATTCAAGCGTGAGTTTCGTACGGTAAAAGCAGTCGATGAGATCACATTTCAGATTGATCAAGGGGAGGTGGTCGGTTTTTTAGGCCCCAACGGTGCTGGCAAGACCACAACCCTCAAGATGCTTTCTGGTTTACTTTACCCCACCAGTGGGAATGCTACTGTCTTGGGCTTCGAGCCATCCCGCCGCCAACCCCAATTCCTCCAGCAAATTACCCTGGTAATGGGCAACCGGCAGCAACTGGTGTGGGACTTGCCTGCCCTCGACTCATTTGACTTAATGCGTGCCATATACTCCATCCCCACCCATGAGTTCATCCGCACGCGTGATGAGTTCATCGACTTGCTGGAGCTGAAGGACCTGGTGAACAAACCTGTTCGCAACCTGTCGCTTGGTGAGCGCATGAAGATGGAATTCGCAGGCGCCTTGCTTCACCGCCCCAAGGTCCTGTTTCTGGATGAACCCACCCTGGGTTTGGACGTGACCATGCAGCGGCGCATCCGCACTTTCGTTTCCGAATACAACCGGCGCTATGGTGCCACCGTATTACTCACCTCACACTACATGGCAGATGTGGAAGCGCTATGCAAAAGGGTGATCGTCATCCATCACGGCAAGTTGCTCTTCGACGGCGGGCTAACCGGCCTGGTGGAGCAGTTTTCCGCCTTCAAGACGGTCGGAGTGACACTCCAGACCGCCGCAGCTGACCTGGGAAAATATGGTCAGGTGATCAACCAGGATGGCACGCGCTTCACATTACGGGTTCCCAAGGCTGATACTGCCCAGGTGACTGCCCGCCTGCTGGCAGATTTACCGGTGGATGACCTGAATGTGGAGGACCCACCGATTGAAGACGTCATCGAGCAGGTCTTTGCACAGGGCAAGCCATAGGAGGTGCCCGCATGAAGCACTTGCTTGATTACTACCTGACCACAATCAAGATTGCCATCCAGACCCAGTTCCAATATCGCGTGCTGCAATATTTTTACATGATCGGTATGATCGCCGAGCCAGTCATTTATCTGGTGGTATGGTCGACTATAGCCCGAGCGCAGGGCGGTTCGGTGGGTGGATATACCCCGGGGGCTTTCGCGGCTTACTACCTGGTGTGGACGTTGGTGCGCAATATGAACATCGTCTTCACGCCTTATGGCTGGGAGAACCGCATCCGCAGTGGTTGGTTCTCCATGGACCTGCTGCGCCCGATCCACCCATTGAACAATGATGTAGCGTATTTTGCGGGGATGAAGGTGGTGGTGATCATCCTATGGATCCCGCTCGGGCTGTTGCTCTCGCTGTTTTTCAAACCCGAGCTGCATCCTGCCTGGTACCAGGTAATTGGATTCTTCTTTGCCATCTGGGGAGCTTATCTGATCCGGACGATGCTGCTCTCACTCCTAGGGATGATCACGTTTTTCACCACCCGGGTTGGTGCGATCTTCGAGCTGTTCTTCGCCTTTGAGCTTGTGTTCTCCGGACGGTTGGTGCCGATGTCTCTTATGCCACCAGTAGTGCAGCAGGTGGCGACCTATCTGCCTTTCCAGTGGACGTTCTTTTTTCCGATTGAATCTCTGGTGGCACCAATGACCCTCCTACAAATGCTCAGCGGTATGGGGATGCAGTTATTGTGGATCGCTCTTGGTTGGGTGGCAGTGAAAATTGTGTGGAAATTCAGTGTGCGCCAATACTCTGCCGTGGGAGGCTAATATGGTCACAAATTTTAACCACAGATAAACACAGATGAACACTGATAATTTAATAATAAGAGATAAGGAAAAACATGAATGAGGATAGAGATAAACTAACCGAAACTATTATTGGTTGCGCTTTCAAGGTAAGTAACACGTTGGGTTGTGGTTTCTTGGAAAAAGTATATGAAAATGCGCTTGCGATTGAAATCAAAACTTCAGGGCTAAAATGCAAACAACAAAAACCAATCCCGGTGACCTATCGAGATTCTATTGTTGGTGATTATTTTGCAGATATTTTAGTAGAAGGACAAGTTATCCTGGAAATCAAAGCTGCCAAATCTATAGACGATAGCCACCAAGCCCGACTAATAAATTACTTGAAAGCGACTGGTATCTATCGAGGTCTAATCCTAAATTTTGGTACTGCAAAATTAGGGAACAAGCGCATGGTTTTTTAATTATAAATCTGTGTGTATCTGTGTATATCTGTGGTTAATTATTTCAGGAGATTACCTATGTTATATCTGGCATTGAATTATTTGCGGGTGGGGATACAAAATGAGATGCAGTATCGGGTTAATTTCTTCGTCCAGCTCGGACAATCCATCATTTCACTCGCCACCGGGTTAATCGGCTTGTGGCTGGTCTTTTCTCACACTACCGAGCTGAACGGCTGGACCCAACCTGAGCTGCTGATGGTGATGGGAATCTTCATCCTGATGGGTGGTGTCATCAACTCATTCATCCAGCCCAATATGACCCGTTTACTGGAAGAGATACAGCAGGGCACCCTTGATTTTGCTCTTACCAAGCCCGCTGATGCCCAGGGATTGATCAGTATCCGTGAATTCCGCTTGTGGTCGCTCACTGATGTCATTGTGGGTATCATCGTGCTTTCGTATGGGGTCTACATTTACAAGGGGAGTGTGGGTATAAGCCAATCCCTGGCATTCATGTTTGCACTGCTCATGGGTAGCATCCTGATCTATTGCTTCTGGCTGATCATCACCTCCACCGCTTTCTGGATCGTGCGTGTGGATGAAATCGTCAACCTGTTCCAGGGGGTGTATGCGGCTGGGCGCTGGCCGGTGGGCATTTACCCACGTTGGTTGCAGGTGGGACTCACCTTCATAATCCCGGTGGCATTCGCGGTAACCATCCCGGCTGAAGCCCTCACCTCCCGCCTGACCCCACTCATCCTGGTCGGCACCTTTGCGCTGACTTCGTTATTCATCGTCTTGTCACGCTTTATATGGCGCCTGGGGTTAAAAAATTACTCCGGGGCATCTGCATAAATCAAAACCAGGTAAAATCCCTTGAGGTTAGTCATCCACCATATGGTTCATGCATACTCATCTTAAAAATGAGGAATTTATGGGTGTGAGCAGGATTTACAGAGCTTGTTGATCTTTGATAGATCCATTATCCTGACCTGAAGAAAGGAAAAAACGATGAATACACCAAAACCTTCTGGTAATAACTCCAGCCATCGCATAGCGATTGATACCCTGGCTTGGCTCATCGAAGATGCCTTTGGAGGCGACCTTTCGCAATCCCTCCTGAATAATCTAACTGACCTCCGCGAGGAGGAATGGACAGCACTTCCACCCGGCGGCGGTCGATCCATTGCAGATATTCTGGAGCACGTCGGCTGGTGCAAATGGATGTACGAAGACTATGCCTTCGGCACTGCCAAGATGCGTGGTGACCAACCGCCGCTCATCCCCACTGAGGGGGCCAGCTCACGACCACATATCGAGCTACTGACCTGGCTCAAGGAAGGCCATTATCAATGGCTTACCTCAGTGCGCTCCCTGCCAGATGACACCGGACTGGAACGTGAGCGGCTAACCAATTGGGGTGAATGGATGAAAACGAGCACCATCATCCGCATTATGATCGGTCATGATTATTATCACGCAGGTGAGATCAACCACTTGCGCTCCCTACTGCAAGGGAACGATCGCTGGGAATATGAGTAACCACAATATCAGGATCATTCTACCGGAAGTTACCATAAACATAACGAGGATAGGAGTTTTTCAGTGATAAGTGACGTTTCAATTACCGGAAAAAATATTGAAATACCTCCAAATATCGATTTCATGTGGGGTTTGAAAATCCCTCTGCGTGATGGTGTTCAGCTAAATACCACGCTTTACAAACCCAAGGATTCCAAGCCAACACCAGTCATCTTCACACTTACCCCCTACATAGCGGATGGGGCTCATTTACGCGGGATCTATTTCGTAAAACATGGATATGCCTTTGCCGCGGTGGATTCACGCGGGCGCGGCAACTCGGAGGGTGTCTTCGAGCCATTTGCAAGTGAAGCGCGTGATGGCTACGATATCGTTGAGTGGCTGGCAAGTCAGTCCTGGTGCGATGGGCAAGTGGCGATGTGGGGTGGGTCTTATTGTGGCTATGCCCAGTGGGTGACCCTGCGGGAAGCACCACCCCATCTTAAAACCATTGTCCCAGTGGCCTCCGCCCATGCGGGTGTGGATTTCCCATTTCTTAAGAACATTTTTACTCCATCTGAGATGCAGTGGCTGACTTATACCAGTGGGGTTGCACGCAACATGACCATAATGAACGACCCCGAATTTTGGATCGCGAAATTCCAGGAAATGTACCAACAGAACCTGCCCTATAAGGAATTGGACCTTATCGTTGGTAATCCTTCGACCTTTTTCCAGACCTGGGTTGCACACCCCTATCCGGACGAGTATTGGGACAGGATGGCCTTTCCTGCAGAGCAGTACGACCGGATCATCATTCCTATTCTGACGATCACCGGACATTATGATGATGACCAGACCGGAGCCATGGAATATTATCGCAAGCATATGGCTTCGAAATCTCCCGCCAGGGAGAAGCACTACATCATCATCGGTCCGTGGGATCATGCTGGGACGCGCGATCCGAAGACTGAATTCGAAGGGCTGAAATTCTCCGAAAATGCGCTCCTGGATATGAATAAAATCCATCAGGAATGGTACGACTGGACGATGAAGGATGGAAAGAAACCCACATTTCTTAAGAAACGTGTGGCTTATTACGTAATGGGCAAGGAAAAGTGGAAATATGCTGACAGTCTGGAGGCTATTGGGGCGACCCAGAAAAAGATGTATCTCTGTTCCAATGAAGGCGCTAACGATGTATTTCACTCGGGTACGCTAGAAAATGATGCCCCCAAAGGTAGGCTCTCAGATACATTCACCTATAACCCTCTGGATAAACGCATTGGCGACCTTGAACGCGTGCTGATCCCAGACTATTTCACCGACCAGACCTACGACCTGAACCTGTTCGGTAATGGTTTGGTCTACCACTCAGCCCCGTTCGCCAAAGATTCAGAAATCACTGGTTGGGTCAAGCTGTATACCTGGATCTCAATGGATGTACCAGATACCGATTTCAAGGTCACCCTGGCAGAGGTATTACCAGACGGGAAGATGATCAAACTGACTCAGGATTTGCTGCGGGCGCGCTATCGCGAATCCAACCGAGTTGAGAAACTGGTCGTTCCGGGTGAGATCAACTTGTACACATTTGACGGATTTACCTTCTTCTCCAGGCGGATTTCCAAGGGCAGTCGCCTTCGCCTGATTATCAGCTGTCCAAATACCATCTACCTGGAGAAGAATTACAACAGCGGTGGAGTCGTCTCAGAAGAGTCTGGCAGGGAGGCGCGCACCGCCAACGTGACGCTATATCACGATAAGGACCATCCGAGTTATTTAGAGCTGCCGGTTGTCAGGTAATATCAAAGATTATGTAGGCAGATACTCAATCGCTCATCCCCGCTTAAAACCATACCGGAATACATTCGTCTGGCGCAGCTCAAAGCCCATGCGCTGGTACAGCCGGTTGGCAGCTGCCCTCCCGGCGTTGGAGGTCAACATCACCTGCGAAGCACCCGCATGATCGGCTTGATCCAGGCAGGCTTGTATCAGAGCTTCACCGATGCGCCTGCCGCGCGCCTGCTCATCCACCACCAAGTCTTCGATGTAGCCGCGGATCCCCGTGGGCACCCGGTAGAGCACCAGGGTGGCCAATCCGATGATCTCATCCCCATAGCCTTCATATTTGGCTATGTACAGGATGGATGACCCCGTAGACAGCATGAGGGCAAGCTCCTGGTGCGAGGGAGGAAGGTTATTGCTGGTAAGCTGTGGTACCAGGCGCTGGCATGCCTGGTAAAGCTCCTCGGTCATCTCGGTGGCCTGGGTGATATTTAAGTGTGGGGATTGGTCAGGCATATGGATCTCCAAAAATCCATCTAAATTTTAGAACGATCTGGGGATTACAAATTTCAGGATCAAACAAAGCGAATAAACCTAGAAAACTTTATTCAGGAGGGTTTTGTGGGGATGTGCAAAGGCTCGAAGACAACGATTAACCTCAAGGCATCGGCCATATCCCATTCATAAAATCGGTGACCATTACCCTTAGCTGATTGAAATCCACCTCATAGATAAAGGTAGTGACATTTCTGTTGGGGTCATAAATACCGTCCGCCTTGAACATTTCCTGCGGAAAAGAATCAGCTTTAATGTTTTCTTTTGGCACTGCCTGGGCTATGCAAATTAAGCTATTAATCTCGTTCGGGCTTAAGTCAGTTTGGACGGAGGTGATAAACTGTGCCACCAAGCCCGGTAATTCGGAGATCATATCTGGTTTGAGTAGTTTCTCCCTCAAGGCACTCAGGATGATTTTTTGGTATTTCATGCGCTGAAATGTGGATGGGATACGATTGGTCGCCAATGTCAGAGCAAGCTCACCATCCAAGTGATGTGTTCCCACTGAAAGGTATAGCTTCGGGTCCGGTGTGGCCATGCCATAGTTTAAATCAATGGGTGATTCTACTTTAACATCCACACCACCCACCGCATCGATCATCCGCACGAATGTCTGGGTATCAATGGCGAGATAGTGATCCACTTGCAGGCCAAAGTTGAGGTCCAGGGTGCGCGCCAATAAACCTGACCCATCCCCAGGGCCATCATAATAACCCATACCTGGGTTACCATACAAATATGCCTGATTAAGCTTGCCGTGCGTGATTCCATAATGATCCGCAATGCCCGGGATTTCTACCCACAGGTCACGCGGAAAATCAATCACCATTATATTGGGGATCGTGAAATCGATTCTCACGATATGGATCGAATCGGCCAGACCATAGAGATAACCCGAGCCTCGCTCATCAGACCCAATTGCCAGGATAGTCATCGTTACTGGTCCACCACACAGCGGTTGGCTGGTTGCAGTTGGTGATGGTGTAGATGCCACCAGCACACCTGAATTTTCTGGTTGGGTTGAGGTCATCTCTGGGTTGGATAGCGAGACTCCTTCAACCGAACTGGCTGGGGTAGCAGAGATGGAAGATATGGTTATCGGGCTAGGGGAATGAGTGGGTAAATCCAGGCTTGGGCCAAGAGGCTTGCTCCATTGAATAAATACAACCAATGCCATGCATATTCCCCCAAATGCAACGATCAGAATTATCCATAGGACGGTATTGTGTTTATGCATACTTCACGTGACCATTCGAATTCTACTCCAATACCGAATGACTATGTCCAACAATTATGAAAGGTTACCCCCTTAAATACCTATTCCGCGCCAATAATATATCCTTGTCTAAAGCTATTAGCATTCAATGCCGAATATCTAGAATATTATATAGTGTTATCAATGCATCCGAATGAAACATACGACTACCGGATACTGATAAGCTAATTATTAGATTTTGGGAAAAACACATTAATTAGATTGATTTACTGGACAATTCCTACACTTATGGCCAGATTCCATTCATAAAATCTGTGATATATGTGCGTATCTGATTGAAATCTGCCTCCAAGATATAGGTGTAAACTTTGCGATACGGATCGTAGATGCTCCCGGAGGCGAACATGTCATCCGGAAATGCAACCATGGTGGTATTGTCTTTGGTCAATGATTGTCCAATGCATACCAGCTTACTAATATCGTTCGGGCTTAGATCAGACTGGACGGAGTGTGTGAATTGAGCGATAATTTGCGGCCAGACAGGGATCACTTCTGGACTGAGCAGCTTATTTTCCAAGGCACTCAAGACCATACTTTGATACCTTGCGCGTTGAAATATGGTGGGGTGGCGATCCCGCGCCAGACGTAACGCCTGGGTACCATCCAGATGGTAATAGCCCGGCTCATATACCAAGTCGGGGTTTGCGCCATCCTGTCCTGCGTTAAAATCGACCTTGGAATTCACATAAATATCTATGCCACCAACAGTATCGATGAGGTTGACAAAGGTTTTCATATCCATAGCCAGGTAGTGATCCACCCGCAAGCCAAAATTTAATTCCAAAGTCTGAGCAAGCAATCCTGGTCCTTCGCCTGGACCATCATAATAATCCATACCGGGATTGCCGAAGAAATATGCCTGGTTGAGTTTGCCATGTGTGATCCCATAATGGTCAGAGATACCTGGAATTTCCACCCATAAATCACGCGGGATATCCAATAGAGTCACCTTGGGTGTAGCGAAATCAATGCGCACGATGCGGATCGAATCTGCCAGACCGTATAGATAGTCATCCTGTCTCTCGTCCGATCCTACGAGCAGAATCGTCATCACTGATGGACCATTGCAGAGCGTTGCACTAGCAGTAGCGGGTGGATGTAACAAAGCCACAATTTGAGAGAGCACAGACGGATCGGTTGGTGTGGGTTCCAGCCCTGATCCTGTATCCCCAACACTTGCGACAGGGGTTTGGGAAGAATTTACACCCTGTCCGGGCGCAGTCGTGGGCAATTCTATGCTTGGACCAAGCGGTTTGTTCCAAAAGACCACCACCACAAATATCAAAGCTGCCGCAGCAACAAAAACTTCAAGAATTAGTAGTAATCTTAATTTTTTATTACTCATCTTTCACAACACCATTCGGATCCCTACCAACAATAAAAGTGGATCCGGTTAAAAGTGGTCCTCCTATTCAATCTATCCAACCAAAAAAGCGATATTCTATGATTGGGGTAGTGGTAATGTGTCCTATCCACACCACTCCACTTATTTGCTTAGTAAATAGGATTAATCACCGATTCATCGAAGCTTCTTTAAGGATCAACTACCGGCATCAACTCGTTCCGGATGCCAACGGTTTCCAATAAGGGATTTGGTCATCAGCTGGATCCTGGGTCAGGTTGGTTGGTTCAGAACCATCGGAACGCATAACGTAGATTTCCCAATTGCCATCCCGGTTGGTTTGGAAAGCGATCAAACTCCCTTCAACTGACCAGGCAGGTGCCCAATCACTCGCCGGGTTATTGGTCAGGTTAACCCTGCCGCTGCCATCCGCATTGATCATATAAACATCACCATTCCCATCGACATCAGCCCGGAAGGCAATCTGCTTTCCATGTGGCGACCAGGCTGGACCGTAATCGATCTCATTCCCATTGGTCAGGCGAACCACGTCGGAGCCATCCACATTCATGAGGTATAGGTTATTCACCCCGGTCGGGTTGTCCCGGTCAGAAACGAATGCGATTTGGGTGCCATCGGGTGACCAGGCTGGAGCAAAATCATCAGCGGGGTTATTTGTGATCCGCCTTACATTCGTGCCATCCGCATCCATGATGTAGATCTCATTGTTGCCATCCATACGGGAGGTGAATGCAATCTGCTGTCCATCGGGTGACCAGGTGGGGAAGCCTTCATCGGTGTTTGGGCGCTCAGATAAGTCAACCGGGTTAGTGCCATCAGCATTCATCATACCGACGAAGCTGTTGGTGAGACCGAAGCCAGTGAAGAGTAGCTGTGTGCCGGTTGGTGAAAACGGACCTGGGAAGGTATTTGTATCTCCCATGGTCAGACGGGTTACGGTTCCATCGGAAGGATTAAACATGTAGATGTTCATAAAATCTCCATCCCGGTTCGAGCCAAACACAATTACACCATTTCCAGCTATGGGAAGCGGAGTAGCGGCAGGCGTTTGGGTCTCAGTGGGGATGGGGATTTCGGTGGGGATTGAGCTAGACTCCTGGGTGGGGAGTGAAATGGCGGAGGGTTGCTCAAGCGTTGGAACTACTGGGGTATTCACGGTCTGCTCGGTGGTTACAATTATCGGACTCGCCGTTGAACAAGCAACACTAAATAATAATAAGGCAATGAATGGGATGGTGCGTTTACTGATCAGTAACACAGTTCTCTCCTTCAAATACAAAGTGCACGGACGTTTGACCGCAATAATAATGACGTTCTATGCTTGATATTGGTTCCCGATTTCACAAAAGAGATTTAGGTATTGCCATGTTCATCTCCAAAAATGTCTGAATATAGCGAACTGCCTTACCA
>JBAPSY010000066.1:0-7106 GCA_049281855.1 Anaerolineales bacterium | reverse complement strand
TCTTTATAGCGAGCAGAGACGATACCTAAACCGATGCCTCCCACTGCCGAAAGCAAGCCAGATAATAGTACTAGCTCAAGGGAGGCTGGGAAAAACTCGATGATGTCTGTAGTGACAGGCCGTTGGGTGACAAGTGAAAGACCAAAGTCACCCTGTACTGCATCCCTTAACCAATAGCCATACTGTACGACGAGTGAATCGTTGAGGTGCATGTGCTCACGCAATCTATCTACCACCCATTGCGGTGCGCGCGCCCCTAATGCCACTCGGGCCGGGTCGCCGGGCATGATCCGGGCGATGATAAAAATTACAATAGACAAACCTAAGAGAACGAAGACCGAATAAATGATACGACGGGCGAGGAAGTTCATCATCGACATAATTCAGAACCTCTCTTCAGTGAACCAATTGTCTATCCGAGTGGAGCTCCCAAGCGTACCGGGCAAGTATGCTCGGGAGCTCCTGATTTAGAGCCTATACAATAAATCCTACCAGATCTTGTTGTTTTACAAACCTGGAAGGACTTTATCTTATGTAGATGTTATGGGCAATCCACCCCGATATCGGCTGCAAAGAAATCGTAACCCATGACATGGCTTGTTTCTCCTCGGGCTGTCGGCAAGTCCACGCAAGTCCGATAAGCGTGCTTATCGATTTGGTCGTAGATCCAAAGCGATACGGCCCGGTCCTCAAGCTCTTTTTGGATCTCGGCATATTTGGCAAACCTCTCATTTTGATCGAGGGTTGCCAGGGCATCATCGATCTTGGCATCGAGAGCAGTATCTTGTAACCATTCATTCTGCTGCCAGGTACCAGATGTGCTTGAGTGATAGCGTTGTTTATACATCAAGCCAGCTTCAGGCAAGTCGGAAGAGACGTAAATGGTAGCGATGGATGGGCTAGTCTCCAGCTTGCTGGTATTTTCAACCAGACTCAGCCATGGAACTTTTTGCACTTCGACCTTCATACCAATGTCTGCCATATTTGCCTGGAACAGCAGGGCGTACTTCTCCTCATCAGGCACCTCGGATACCCACTGGAGTATTATTGGATTTTTATCAAGCTCATTAGCATATTTACATTGGGCCAATTCTGCTTTTGCCTTATCTACATCGTATGTGTAGTACGGGATGCTCGTATCTACTCCGGCTAGCGTCGCAGGTACTGGTGCAATCATCTGCTTGACACCCGGCCATTCCAGTGTGAGGGAGGTTGGATAGTCAAAGGCATAATCTATTGCTTTACGGCAGTGAACATCATCCGTCGGTGGCTTTTTGTTATTGACCATATAATAGAACGCTGATAGTGTAGGTATAGGAGCAACTTGTACACCTTCGATCTTTGAAAGTGCACCGTAGGCTTCCAAAGACTGCCACTGATCGGTGATTTCCAATTCATGGTTTTGCATCAAAGTTCGAATCGTGACGGCTTCAGTAGTACCAATGAATCGGACTTCATCAGGTGCTTTGGGATTGAACTCGCCCCACCAGTCGTTGAATTTTTCCATCAGAAGATATTGTTCCAATGGGAATTCTTTGACCATATATGGTCCCGATCCAGCATCGTGGGTCTGGAGCCATTCTTTACCATAGTCTCCATTTTCAGCATATGGGCCTTCTGCTTTAGTATTCGCTTTGACGATGGCCTCACTGGCAACATACAATCGGACCAAACTGGGCAAGAATAATGAACTTGGTTTCTCTACTGTTATTACGACTGTGGAATCGTCAGGCGCACTCACTGATTGGACTCCTGTGGTTACAAGGTAGCCATAGCCTTCACCGATGGTCTTGATGCGGTTATAGCTGTAAACAACATCGCTTGCCTTGAGCAGGCTACCATCATGAAATTTGACCCCTTGCCTAAGATGGAAGGTATAAACCAAACCGTCAGTAGAGATATCCCACGAGGTAGCCAACCAGGGATCAACTCCTCCCTTTGCATTTGGGAAAATCAAAGTGTCATACAGGTTTGCCAACGAGGTGGAACTGGCAAAGTCGTTGCCCACAGCAGGGTCTATGCGATCCGGCCAAGAGAACGAAATCCGTAAAACCCGCTTCTGGGGTGCTTGGACGGCGGTAGGTGCGACAGGAGCCTGAGTTTCCGGTGCAGTAACAGGAGGCTGTGTAGTGGCTTGAGCGCAGCTTCCCAGAAATAGACTGACTACAATCATAACTGCTAGAAGGGTAAATCTTTTGTGTCTCATACTATCTCCTTATCCTTTGGGTCGCTAGATTAACTGGATCGATAGATTTTGTTATGAATTATTGTGACTTTATGCTATTAGGCCTCCTTCTTTTAAGCAGGTCGAACAGATTAGGAAATCGGCTTGATTGAGTTGGTTACATAGGTTATAAAAGATTAGTGATTTAGGATATGATCCCCAAGAACAGCACGGATAACCCGAATTATATGTACCTTCTGAGGAGATATCGCCCATATATCTAAATGCGACGATTTTTTCCATTGAAACCTGACCTCAAACCAAAGCTGATTAAACGATTAAATTCCATTTTCTTCTGTAATTTTGTTCCACAATCTGGTGGCGATTGAAGATTGGAAATCAGGCAAAGCTCGCGCCCGACCCCAGATAATGGTACAGAAATCACTGCTTTCATTCTTCCAACTATGGAACAATAGCGCATCGTAGTGAATGCTGTCGCCAGCAGTCAGCACGAATTGCTCATCACCGATTGAGATGGTTAACTCACCATCAAGCATATAGATAATTTCTTCACCAGTAAATTGTTCAATCTGCTCAGGGGCTGAGCGAGGATGAAATGTGATCCGATAAACCTCAATCTCAGGATTTCCGATTTGAGGCATTAAAGGTTGACGTACAACAGGATCTTTATGGGTCGGTGTATTTGTTTCTTTCCTGGCGCGCAAGACGAAAGCTGCTTCATCGTCGGTCTCAAAAAGAGTGCGTAGCCCAATATTTAATGATTTGGCTATTGTTTCCAAGGTGGTTAGAGATGGTGATGTTTTATCCCTCTCAATCTGCGACAGATAGCTGGTCGAAAGGTTTGCCTTCTCACCCAGTTCAGCCAGGGTCATCCCTTGCCCGGTACGCAATGTTTTGATTCGTTCACCGATAGTCTCTGCCAACGGAACACCCTTAATTAGTTGAGTCTTAAATGTGTATCAGCCACAAAAAAATATATTCATGGTTTATCGCTGCTAAAAGATTGATGGCGTATATATATAAAATGCAACAACTGGCTGAGAACCCTTATTTCCAATACGGTGCTTGGTGGTTGACTTGAAATATATATTATCGCCTGGGTAGAGATCATATTCATTATCACCTATCCACATGTGCAAGACTCCTTCAAGAATATAACAGAATTCTTCTCCAATATGCGCTCGAAATTCGTCTGTCGGTAATGCCTGACTTTCAGGCTTGATGGTCATCAGATAGGCATTAAGCGATCCATGGGGGAATTTGGTGGTGAGCAACGCATAATCAATCGCAGAACCTTCAAATTGGAAGCTCTCACGACGATCATGATAGGTGACTTTGGTTGGATTGATCGAATTGGGGAAGAAATCAGTAACTTTGACCCCGAGAGCCTCGGCAATGGAATACAACGTGGTAATAGAGGGTGCAGCCTTATTTCGCTCCACTTGCGAAATGAAACCCGGCGTGCAATTGCTTCTCTCAGCCACGTCTTCAAGAGTCAACCCCTGTTGAAACCGAAGCTCTTTTATCTTCCTTCCAATCAGGGGAATTGTTCTATCCATAAAAAAATTTTATCTACAATTCAAAAATTTGTCAATACTCTAATTTTTATAGGATATTTTATAATTCTACTCAGCGATCAAAAGAGGGCTCAATGAGACTGTTTCCATGGATGAGAAATCCAACCGAAATATCTCTATATGTAGGCATCTTAATGCAAATATCCCCAAGGATGGGGGTATTCAGGTGGACCTGGAGGGATTCGAACCCTCGACCTCTTCAGTGCGATGGATAAAAATGCAGGGGAAAAAGGAAAAATAACCGTCTTTTACGTCTAATATCGCCCAAAATCAACAGTCTGTTTCAGCGTATTAGTACCCGAATTGTACCCGCTGCAAGAAAAAATGAAAGGCGTTCCGCTGCCCTGCCCACTGGGGGAAGATATTACTGACTCATACACAGAGCTTTGTTTTTAATCAAAGTTACGAAAATAAGATAATCACCATCAAAGGAGGACAAAATAGAAAAAGCAATTCTCTCATTGACTTATATCACCCTCGCTTGTTCGTTAGCCAGCAGTGATAAGGTCTCAGGTAATAGGATCTTACGAACCTGTTGAAATTGCTTATTCGGCAAAAGAGTGTTTAGGTCTTCATTGATGATCGTCTGGGTAACATGCTCTTTTATAAAATCGATCAGCCTTCCCAAGTAATCATGGGGCGTCAGTCCGGTCCTCTCCTGAATCACCGGTCCATGATAGGCATAACCATGCACTAAAAAGTAGTGAATGTCATAAATATCTCTCCCAGCAATAGTTTTGTGCATATTGTAGCGGTCGGTAACTGCCACCAGTTTGTTAGCAAACATGGTTTCAATGGTTTGGCTGTTCATCATTCGGTCGATTTCCGGAAAATACTGAACTTTATACTGGTTAGCAGCGATGGCTATGTTGTTAACACTGACTTTGATCGTGTTGCGTTTGCCTGGTTCAGCCCGATATCGGATTTGGTAGAAAAGGACTTTGTCAAATTCCTTGAGGACTGTCAAGTCAAGCTTATTAAATATCTCTCGGAATTCTACCCGCAGCTGATTCAAATCTGCACTTGGAGCTACATCGAAATCTAGATCGACCGAGAACCTGTCCAAGTATCCAAGCATTGAGGCACAGGAGCCTCCTTTGAAAGCAAGGCTCTGAGCTAGCAACGGCTGGTCGATAATTTCAATCAGTAGCTGGTTGAGGTGAGATTTGTGCAAGATATCTTCTGGGCGTAAGTCGATCATTTGTAACCGATTTCCTGTTGCAATAATTTGACCTTTTCAAAATCAACCGCTCCTGGGTTGTCAAAGTGATATCGAGGATTGAAATATAGCATGTCGGCCACTGCTCTTTCAGGCGTTGCTACATAATTGCCATTTTGGTCTTCGATTCCCGCTGGATGATAAAGATATTCATCCTTGAGCTTCCGAAAGAGAAACGACATTGAGTCGATGGTCAATTTCTTGGACAAGTCACTAACGAAGGTATATTGGTAAATTGCCTGGAAGATGACCCCAGCCTGAGCTAAAACCGATTCTGTACTCAGGTAAGTGTAGCGATGGACGATTGCCTTACCCAGCTCTAGGGGATTTACTTGGGAAAAGGGCACAGTGGAATAAAGCCCCTTATAGACAGAGATCAATACACCTTTTTGCACGTATCGTTTGATCGTCGTGTAAAGTGTGTTCTTATTCGCAATACCCCAAAGAATCGCCAGGTCTTGGCTGTGGTAAAGCTTGCGATCCTGCTTGAGTAGATCATTTATCCTGTACATTCCTGTACAGGATAATACAACGTACACCCATTGTCAAGTGATAAATGGTGAAACGACTTTCAGGCATTTGCCATTTGATAAAGCAATGATCGAGTTATCAAAAGCGGTTTTTGTGTAGAGAAGAGTGCTGCGCCTTTTCAATCAATCATCATAAAAACCATACAAGGTGGTAAATTGTGGTATACATAATTGAATTTATGGAACGGGAAAACCCAGATAAATTATTGCGTAAATCAATGGAAATATAGGCATCTATGATATCCACTTCTCCTTCTCCCAAGACCTCCCAACCACGAAAGATCAATGTACCAATTCTTGGTAATAAAATCCTGGAAAAAGTCCTGGAAATCATCAACGATAACCAAGAAGTACACGCGCTTTGGAAGGTAATCAACGTTAATGCGATTGACCGGTTAGGGATGAGCGACCATGGGCCGGTCCATTTTCAAATTGTTGCTAATATTGCGCTTCGGCTGGGTCGGATCCTCAAAAAGAATGATGTCGAAATGGCGATAACAAAATATTTCGGCTTGCCGAGTGAATACGCCGAATTAGTAATTCTGCTGGCCAGCTTATTTCATGACCTGGGAATGTCTATCAATCGTGAAGGGCACGAGGAATTCAGCCTGTTTTTAGCTAACAATCTCTTTCACCAGATCCTCGATTTCATGCCGGTAGAAGAGAGAACTATTGTTACATCTGAAGTTCTGCATGCAATCATTGCCCATCGTAGCGATGGGAAGCCTTATACCATCGAAGCGGGAATCGTGCGTGTGGCAGACGCTTTGGATATCAGTCAGGGACGATCAAGAATACCTTACGAGGCCGGGTATGTCGATATTTATTCTGTTTCTGCAGCAGCCATCGATAAAGTGGAGATCGAAGAAGGGGAAGAAACTCCTATCCAAATCAATATCCTGATGAATAATTCTGCAGGTCTTTTCCAGGTAGATGAGCTATTAAAAAAGAAACTGCTTGGATCAGGCATTGAAAAGTATATAAAAATCAGGGCATATATTGAAAGAAGAAAGGAAAAGAAATTAATTAAAGAATTTGAAATCAGCTAACTAAAAATTCCGCATTTTGAGTAGATGAGTTATTTGGTCCACAGCCCTTTCAGAGTGGATTGGTGATGAAAGGGCTGTGGTTCAAAGGGATGGGTGCATACCAAAATCTGAAGAGGAAAGGATATTTCCCTTTTTATATTAAGCAATTTTCTTTATGTTTCGATTCTATTCCAAACCAGATTCCATTGCTTTCATGTCCATTTGTGCTGACTGTTACCCGTCAACCTCGATACGCTCCACCTGGACCTGCGAGCCATTGCAGTCAGGTACATTGCTGACCAGGGTGCCATAAAGATGAACGATCTTACCGCTGTCGCGCAGCGCTACAATCTTGGATTCAACTGCTGGGTCCCTGGAATCGATGCCAAAATAAATGATCTGCCCAAGATCCTGCCGCTCGAAGCAGTCATCATACTCCGCGCCTGGTTCGTTGCTCTTGATGACGCCCCACCAGTCGGCGAACTCTTCCGTAGCACCGGGCGACATGTAACCGCCTGAGGCTTGTTCTTCGATGCGGTCCACCTGGATCTGCGAGCCGTTGTAGTC
>JBAPSY010000065.1:0-16904 GCA_049281855.1 Anaerolineales bacterium | reverse complement strand
CAATACCATCGCGTTATGGGATTTATCCAGTGCCCAGGTGGTGCTGCGGATCAATTATCCGGGGATTCAGGCCTGTGGTATACAGTTTTCTCCAGGTGGTAAACTGCTGGCCTCCGGTCATGTGGATGGCTTGGTCCGGTTATGGAATGCGGAGAATGTGGAGCTGGTAAGAGAACTGCGGGGTCTGGAAGCCATCCACACCAGGGATGGATCGAAAAGGCAAATCCAGACAACATCTGGGTTGAGCCTTCATTGTCTATCAGTATAAGCATACCGATGAGTGGAGTGGGGGTATATCATGCCACCCGATTCGTTCTATATAGTGCGTCCAGGATGAGCTAAAGAACCCGAGGAATTAGCACGGTTTCATCGGGGGCGAGCCAGTGTTAGGCATAAGTTAGTGTACTCAAATTGTACCTGCGTATTTAGATAAAAAAGAGTATAATTGTCTTACTACAGAACTTATCTAAGTATCTGGATGAAACGTTCAATTTCACACGGAGAGGGGATTACCCACTCTAGCTCAAAGAGGCATGCCATGTCTGATATGAAAACTGACGCCAAAAAGACTACCGGTTTGATACAAGATTCGATAGCCGCACTGCGCATGAAAATACGCGGCGATATTATCCAACCTAGCGACCTACAATATGAGATGGCTCGCAAGGTCTATAATGCAATGATCGATAAACACCCAGCACTCATCATACGCCCTGTTGATGTCGCTGATATCCGCAGTGCAGTCAATTTTGGGGGCGAGCAGGGTTTAGACGTTGCGGTTCGTGGTGGATCCCACAACGGAGCGGGTTTTGGTACTGTTGATGGCGGTATGGTCATCGACCTTTCACGCATGCGTGGCATTCGCGTCGATCCTGAAGAGAAAACCGTGCGAGTTGAGGGTGGCGCTGTTTGGGGGGATGTCGATCACGCCACCTATCCATTTGGATTGGCTGTGCCATGTGGTTTTCTATCGACTACCGGTGTTGGTGGCTTAACCCTGGGTGGAGGAAGTGGTTATCTGACGCGCCGCTATGGCCTGACGATCGATAACCTGCTCAGCGCGGATATGGTCCTGGCGGATGGTCGTTTCGTAACCGCCAGCCGTGAACAGAACGAAGACCTATTCTGGGCGGTGCGCGGTGGGGGCGGAAACTTTGGCATCGTGACTTCATTTCTATTTCGAGGCAACCCCGTCAGTACAGTTTATGGTGGACCAATGTTCTGGCCGATGGAGGCTGCTGCTGATATCCTACCTTATTGGCAGAATCTCATCCTGAATGCCCCTGATGAGCTTTATGGTAGGTTTGGGTTTGCAACAGTTCCACCCGTGGCTCCCTTCCCAGAGAAGTATCAACTACAGAAAATGTGTGCCATAGTCTGGTGCTATACCGGTCCATTGGAGAAAGCTGACCAGGTATTTAAACCCATCCGGTCTTTCCGCCAGCCAGCGATCGATTTTGCTGGACCGATTCCCTTCCCAGCATTGCAAAGCATGTTTGATGCTTTGTTTCCTGCAGGCTACCAGTGGTATTGGCAGGGAGATTTCGTTAAACATTATGATGATAAAGCAATCAACCTACTGATCGAGCACGGTAAAGAACTACCTACGATGTTTTCGAATATCCACATCTATCCAATCAACGGCGCAGCTGGGCGGATTGGGCCGCGTGATACAGCCTGGGGGTATCGGGATGCCAATTTTTCCCAGGTCATCGTTGCAGTTGACCCAGACCCTGCGAATAATGAACGCATAATTAGGTGGGCTAAAGATTTCTGGTCTGCCTTGCACCCCTATTCAGCTGGAGGTGCTTACCTTAACTTTAAAATGGATGAAGGCCAGGAAACCGTTAAGGCAGGATATAGAGAAAACTATACACGGTTGGCGCAGATTAAAGCAAAATACGATCCGAATAACTTCTTCCATATAAATCAAAATATCCTCCCCAAAGCCTGAAAAGGATATTATGTCAAACTAAATATTTTTTCCTGCAGCCAGCTCCTGATTTGGGGCTGGCTGTGTTGTATATAACCAAGTTCTGGAACGATCTTCGTAAGGTCATCCTCGGAGGTTGTTCACATCTCCAAATTACAAAAGGTCACCCTTCTGCCCTGTTTTAGAAATAAAGAATTGAACCCCCTTACAACATGGATCCCTAACTAGCGGGGCAGGTGTTCTTTGGCCTCGCGGGCTGCTGCTTCCATCGCTTCGAACATCGCGTGAGCTTCTTCGGCGGTCAGCTTTGAATCAAGCAAGGGCAGGTAGATTTCCTCTTCCTTGGCAAAGTGGACTTTCACCAGCGTGTAGAGACCATACAAAACGCGCCGTAATGCCATGGCCTGGATAGATGTAATGGTAAGCTGCGATTTATGGACGCGCAGGGATCCCAGCTCCTCGGTCAGCCGACTAATTTCGATATGGTCGCGGACCATTGTAGCTGTAGCTTGGGCGGCTCCCATCGCTTTTTGGACCATCGGGTAAAGCGCTTTTTCTTCCGCCTGAGCGTGAGGTAGCAGGTGGTGGGTCAGGAAATCATAAGACTCTTCTATTCTGGCATAGGCTGAGCTGGTCAGGCTCGTGTTAATAGCATCCCCGGCCAGGCGCAGCGATTCGACCTGCGGGTACAGCTCTTTGTGCTCATCTCTTAGGGGTTGGGTTATGCTTGTCATCGACTTTTCTCCTTTTGGGGCATTAAACTTTCCTATATCATACAACTTAATAGTTTGTTTGTAATCGTATTTTGTCGATTTTCAAGAATTGTTTTTCGTTATAAAAGAAATCTTTACCTGCCAAAGGTCTTCACCCGCTTCCACGAGCCGGCTACAAATGCCAGGACTCCTCCAAATTCGGCTAAGCTACCCAGCAATAACACCTTTGGGAGGAAAGTAATCACTTCCGATGTTACCATCCCAATCCCAATGTTGATCAACCTGAGGGTTGCTCAAACAAACTTTGCATCCATATGGAGTGATGCCCCTGATAAGCGCTGAGGGATCCAATATACCACCCCAGCATCAAGCAAAACGAACCAGCCCATGAGCAGGATGATTAACCCCGAAGTTGTGAGCTTAACTGGCAGGATATCGTATAAAATATAGCATAGATAGATGGGATAAATACTTTACCAACTGGTTTTTTGCAGATCGAAATGGGTTCTATAAATCTACCGGTACAGTTGACAAGTTTCATCGGGCGTGAGCGCGAGATAGCCGAGGTCAAGCGCCTGTTATTCAGTTCACACCTCGTCACGCTCACTGGTGCGAACGGCACTGGAAAGACTAGGCTGGCAATCCAGATTGCCAACTCGGTGAGCGAATCCTTTGCCGATGGCGTGTGGCTGGTAGATCTGGCACCCCTGCGCGAACCAGCACTGGTACCGCAGCTTGCTGCCCAGGCACTCGGGTTACGCCCGATTCCAGACCAACCTTTGCTTGAGACACTGTTAAAATTTGTCCAATCTAAACAGCTGCTTCTCATCCTTGATAATTGCGAGCACCTCATCGAAGCATGCGCACAGCTTTCCCAAGAATTGTTATCCCAGGCACCTGCGTTACGAATTCTGGCGACCAGCAGTGTGGCGCTATCGATTATTGGCGAAACAGTTTATCTGGTATCTGGCCTGGACTGCCCCACTATTAGCGGAGAGCTTGGACGAGACGAACAAAACCGATTCGATCTCCAAGAGTTAATGGGGTACGATGCCGTTCGCCTGTTTGTTGAAAGGGCGCGTGCAAACTCGCCCAATTTCAACCTAACCAATGAAAATGCATGGTCAACTATTGAGACTTGCCGCAGGCTGGATGGTCTTCCCCTGGCGCTAGAACTAGCCAGCGCACGCGTTAATGTGTTGACAGTTCAAGAAATTGTCACACGTCTGAATGACAGGTTTACGCTCCTTACTTCTTCCCAGCGCGGAGGAATTGAGCCGCGCCACCACACCTTGCGGGCAGCAATCGATTGGAGTTATGCGCTGCTTTCGATGGATGAGCAGATATTGCTTCGGCGCCTGGCAGTCTTCGAAGCCGGCTGTACGCTCGACACAGCCGAAGCCATCTGCACAGGTGATGGGATTAGTGAAGGGCGCACTCTGGATCGGATCTCCTCCCTGGTAAGGAAATCGCTTGTTGTGGCAGATACCATTGGTCGTGCCCAGGCGCGTTATCGCTTGCTTGAAACCATCCGCGAATATGCGCTCGGGAAACTGGATGAGGCAGGCGAAACGAAGCAACTACGTGACTGCCACCTGAACCTTTTCCTCGCACGGGCAGAAGTAGCTGCACCGAAATTAGGCGAGGTCTACCAGCAACTTTGGCTGAATTGGCTAGAAAGCGAGCATGACAACCTGCGTTCTGCTTTAACCTGGTCGCTGGAAAGCGGTCGAATTGAGCAGGGGCTGCGTATCGCCAGCGCCCTAGTTCGATTTTGGGAGATTCGAGGTTCTGTTCAAGAAGGTCTGGAATGGTTTGAGCGTTTGTTTACCCATATGGACGAGGAAATTCCTGCAAGGGTTCGCGTGAATGCTCTCGTCTTTGCATCGTTTCTGGAGATGTTCCTCGGAAATGGTCCGGCAGCTATGGCATATGGGCGTAAAGCTGTTGATTTAGCTGAAGCGGTGTGCGCTGAAGACAAGGATGTACTAGCGTTCGCTTTGGGAGGTCTGGCCTCCGGTGCGAGAGCCGCGGGTGACTATCAAACAGCTTTTTCCATCGGTGAGCAGGCAATCAAACACTTACGTACTTCGCATGTGTCCTCGTTCAACTTAGGAATGTCATTGCTTGCAACCGGAGAAATCGCGATTCAGATGGGTTCGTATGATAGAGCCAGGGAGTGGTTGGATGAGAGCTTGGTGCTGGCTCGTCAAGATGGTGATGCTTTCCGCATTGCACATACATTCAATGCTCTGGGAGATCTATATCGCCTGGAGCAGAATTATGTCGAGGCTACCAATACTTACGAGAATGGCGTAGCGTTGCTGCGTGAGCTCGGTGCGCAGCACGATCTAGCCTCGATTTTAAGCAATCTGGGATACACCTATTTGCACAAGGGGAATGTTGAGGGCGCTCGATCTCTATTCGTTGAAAGCATGTCCATTCACCAAACTCAACAGAATAAACCTGGTATGGCAGAGTGCCTGATTGGGGCTGCAGCTACTGCAGTCAGGGGCGGACTGCCCGCCGCTGGAGCTCGGTTACTGGCTGCAGCTGCGGCAATCAGTAGGCAGCCATCGGCATCACAATGGAGAGCTACCCAGATGGAGTACGAACGGTACCTCAATCTTGCTCGCCTTAAGCTTTCACCAGCTGAATTCCAGGCAGAGCAGACGATCGGGAGTTCCATGTCACTTGAACAGGCAGTCACCTATGCCCAGGTGCTCGTACTTAAACCTGGAACTCCACCCGTGATTGCGGGAACACCGAATGGTCTGACTGGGCGTGAGCGCGAAGTTGCGATGCTCATCGGGCAAGGCAAGTCGAACAGCGAGATCGCCGCTGAGCTGGTGGTGAGCAAACGCACGATTGAGACGCACGTAAGCCATATCCTATCCAAATTGGGATTGTCCAATCGCGCCCATATCATGCGCTGGGCAATAGATCATGGATTGAACCAAAAACCCACCTAATCACTAGCCATTTTTCATTATTTAGAGCGACCACGTCATCAGGAGTGGTCGCTTTTTGTTTATATCCTACGGTCTCGGTCAGGGAATCCGGCTTATTTCATAAAACGTATCTTGACGAACTTCAAAGATACGTGTGCATCTCCGTATATATACTGACGACAAATAAGACCAACTAAGTCATAATAGCCACATTGTAAGAAACACAACCAATCAATCAGTCTCACAAGGAGATTAAAAATGGTTACAAATGAAAAGATTATCACGATCAATCGACCCGTAGAAGAAGTCTTCGCTTATGTCAGTGACCTCCCCAGCGGACCCAAATGGCAGCCCGGACTGGTGGAAGTACGACGTATTACTGAAGGTCCGGATGGCGTTGGCACACAATTTTCTGGTGTGCGCAAATTCATGGGCCGCAATATGGAGTCCGTCATCGAGTTCACCACCTACGAGCTGAATAAGAAGCTCGTCTTTAAGAGTGTCTCTGGGAGTTCACCCCTCGTCCAATCATTCCTCTTTGAGCCTACCGATGAAGGTACCAAGCTCACTGCACGGCTCGAGTTGCAAACCTCAGGTTTGATGGGTCTGGCGAAACCGCTGATCGCTTCAAGTTTAAAGCGCGATGTGGATGCCAATTACGCCATTCTGAAAAACGTGCTCGAAAACCAGACAATGCCTGTCGCGGCATAATCTATGTGACCCAAACTCCCGCTGGCTGCACCCCTGCGCCCGAAATGAGACGCATAATGTCATAAGAGCAATACACTAAGTAAAAAAATCAATCTATCGATATTCTAAGGAGATTAAAATGGTTACAAATGAAAAAATTATCATAATCAATCGGCCCATCAATGAAGTCTTTGCTTATGTAAGCAACATGGAAAATGGACCCAAATGGCAGCCTGAGCTGTCTGAAGTACGGCGTATCACGAAGGGTCCAGTGAAAATTGGCTCACAATTTTCCTCTGCACGAGAAATAATGGGTCAGACGATGGTGACCAGCATCGAGTTCGTGGCTTATGAGCCAAATAGTAAATACACAATTAAAAGCATTTCAGGTTATTTGCCTTTTGAACAAACGACCCTCTTTGAGTCTACTGCTGAGGGCACCAAACTCACCACGAAGATCGAATTGTACCCGAGTGGCGATATGACCCAGGCGGAACCAATGCTTGCGGATAGTTTAAAGCAGGAGATGGATACCGACTTCGATAGCTTGAAGAAGCTGCTTGAGAGCCGGATCACACCTGCCTTGTCATAATCGGTAGGCCTTTCGATCCCGCTTACTGCGCAGCCCGGCACCCGAGATCGGATGTTGGGCTGCAGTACCTGAATCGTTCATATATTCAAATAGGAGTTGGCATGATGATTACCAGAGAAGCAAGTATTGTTATTGATCGACCAGTCGGGCAAGTCTTTACAGCATTGGTTGATAGCAAGAACCAGCCCAAGTGGGACACAGGTTTATTGGAAGCATGCATTACGCCAGATGGTCCCGTGGGCATTGGTACCAGGATAACCGAAGTGCGTAAGTTAATGGGTCGCATCTCTGAGAACACTGGAGAGGTGATCGAGTTCGAACCCAACGTCAGGATCACCCGCAGGTCGGTTGATATGCCCATGACGGTGGTGGGTACGATCACTTTCGCTGCCACACCTGGGGGGACGAAGGTCAACTGGAGATGGGATCTGCAGCCCAAAGGCTTCTACACCCTGGTTGGGTCAATGATCGCCAATACAATGAAAAAAGGCTCCGAGAACAGCTTGCGTGGTTTGAAAGATCTGCTCGAAAGCCGCGGTTCAATCGCCTAGTCATCATTGCTGGAGGAACACATGTCATCCACACAATTTCACTCACCCATTTACCAAATTTTCGACGAAGCCTTCAACCAGGGCAACCTGGACATTGTGGACAAATTGCTAGCCCCTGATTATTCTACCCATAACGCTTTTGGCAGGGTTCCGAATGGTCCACAGGGTTTAAAGTGCCTGATTGCGATGTTACGCAACGCCTTTCCCGATTTTCGTTGTACTTTGGAGGACGAAATCCAACAAGGTGATAAGCTTGCAGCTCACTGGACGATGCGAGGTACACATACAGGTTTATTCATGGGGAACCCACCCACTGGCAGAGCTGTCGAGGCGCAAGGGGTTATTTTCGCCCGCACCGAAAACGACCGGATTGTCGAAGACTGGACGCTGGTGGATGAGATGGGCATCCTACAGCAACTGGGGCTTATTCCGCCATCCTAAGAAGAATTAAACAATGTCTTACAATCCGTTTCGAATCTCTTTAGTCTGCCAGATGGGACGGATCGCCAAAATGTGACAACGACTGCCAATAACGGTTGAATGAAAGAGGGAGAGACCATATGAAAATCAAAGGACTTGTTTGGATAGGAACGCAAACCGAGCATTTTGGTCCCATGCTCGACTTCTGCCAGAATGTGATGGGGCTGACTCCTGCATTTATAGAACCAGGTTTTGCTGCGCTGGATATGCCCAATGGCGACCGTTTCGAAATCTTCGGGACTGATTCGCCGTACAGCACCTTCTATACTCATCCGGTGACTGGTTTCCTGGTGGATGACATCACAGCTGCACGTGCTGAGATGGAAGCCCACGGGATCGAATTTATCGACCCCATTCACACTGAAGAAGATGGCAATGCCTGGACCAATTTTCGTGCCCCAGACGGTTTTGTATACGAACTGACCTATGTTCCGGACCATCCTGCAAACTGACAGAGATTAAAATCTATAAAGGTATGCAACCCATGAGCAAACTAGAAAGACCCATTAAAGCACTCGGTGAAATCGTCCTTCGTGTAAAAAACCTGAAGGCAATGTAGGAATTTTATGAAAATGTCATTAGCCTTGAAATATTGGGATGGTCTGATGATATGGTGTTTTTTAATATTGCTCCAGGTTATGGAGGTCACACCCAGGTCTTGGGGTTATTCGATGAATCGCTACCGCCCGACCATCGTTCGCGTCAGTTCACCGGACTGGACGGTCAAAAAACTTCGCTTCATCATATCACCTTCACGATCGGTCTGGAGGATTTCGCGACCGAGAAAGAACGGTTTGAAAAACTTGGCCTGGTTGTAGAGATAATGGAGCATGCTTGGATGCATTGGCGCTCTATGTACGTCCCCGATCCAGAAGGCAATTTAGTAGAGTTAGTTTGTTATGACCCGAGCGTGCAATAACTATAAACAAAGTAAATTTCACTTTCGTTATTCGCCGCTAACCGAGTCAGCTTCAGTAAATTATTGGCCGGGTTTTACTATATGAACCTGTATTAATAACAGAAATGTAAATCCCAAAAAATGTCACGGTAGCATTGATTTGTTTGATAGCTACAATAACTCCATCCAGTACTACCAGTCTTATACATCCTTATCAAGTTTCTGAAACAGGGTAATTTGCAGGCCGTCGGGGTCTTGGAATCGCACGTTATAATCACCCCACGGAGTAATGATGGGTGGATGAACCAATATTGCCCCGTGGGCGAGTAATCGCTCCATTGCTGCCCTCAGGTCTGGCACTTGAAGCGCAAACCGAATCTGCCCGCTAATGCGTTGTCCAGCCTCGATTTGGTCAACCGTTTCCGCTTGTGTTTCGTCGAAAATCTCAAGGGTGGCATTGCCCATATAGAGAATTACCGCTCGACCTTTACCGTTGTTCCAAAATTGCGCAGGTTCAATGCCAAGTCCATCACAATAAAATTTTTCCAATCGTTCATAATCGCTGGTTGTAAGTGCGACGCGCAATTCAAGGATTGGAGAGTTTGGGTTCGGTGTAGACATGTTACGAATTGAACCTTTCGCAATTAAATTACCGTCAATATAATAAGAGTGCCGAAATAGCTCGTGTTAGCCTGGCTGGTTATTATATTGATCCTTGTTATGCGCAGTTGTGCTTTGGAAATATCCTTCTCATGTTTAAATGTCTTGCTCATTTTGATCCTTAAGTTTATGGCTCGCAGCCTTATCCACCAGCCAGATTGGGTGTTTTCCATTGGGGCGGATGAGCTGCGCTGGCAGTTCGTGGGGTTGGTATGAGCCTTCAAGCACATTTTCCAACACCTGGGCTTTATCCGCACCTGAAACCAGGAATACCACCTGGCTGGCCTGGTTGATGAATGGAGCAGTAAATGTGATCCGGTGCATCGCCAGCTCTTTCACATATACGTCCGAAACCCATTTCACCCGTTCGTTAAGGACGGGTGTGTGAGGGAAAAGCGAGGCAGTGTGTCCATTCTCACCCAAGCCCAAAAGGACAAGATGAAAATTTGGATTTTGCGTGCTGAAAAAATCCTTCAGCTCACTTTCATACTCGGCTGCTGCTTGTTGTGGTGACGCATCGCAGCGAATGGGATGGATATGAGCTGGTGGGATGGGCACAAGATCGAGCAGTATCTGACGAGCCATCGTTGAATTGTTACGCGGGTCATCCTTAGGCACACAACGCTCGTCGCTCCAGAATATATGTACCTCGTCCCAATGGATGCGATCACGATAAGGTGGGGCTGCCAATATCTCATACAGGCGGCGCGGGGTTTCACCACCCGATAACGCTACGCTGAACCGTCCGCAAATTAAGCTGGCCTCACGAGACTGGACGGTGAACTGTTCAGCGGCTGCCTGGCTGAGCGCTTCCAGATCGTTGTAGATACGGATCATTTCAACCTCCTGGTTTTGACTGGTCGAGGAATACAGGTTGTAACCATCGGCGCCCATCCTGAGCGATGAGCGCTTCAGCGCTTTCAGGCCCCCAGGTACCGCTGGGATAGTTGGGGAAGTCAGAGGGAGCGACGCTGCTCCATACATCCAGTATGGGTTCAATTACCCCCCAGGCAAGTTCCACCTGGTCGGCACGCATGAACAGGGTCGCATCGCCACGCATGGCATCCAGCAAAAGGGTTTCATAGGCCTCTGGAGGGGTGGTCTGAAAGGCTTCAGAGTAGCGAAAACGCATCACCTGCGAGCTGAGGCGCAAGTCAACCCCGGGTTGCTTGGCCTGGAAGTGCAAGTCTATCCCTTCGTCAGGCTGAATGTCGATCTCCAAACGGTTGGGTAGCCAGTCCTGGTTGGCTGAGGCTGGGAAGGCTTGGTGCGGGACGGGACGGAACTGGATGATAACCTGGGAGACTTTTTGTGACAGCCGTTTCCCGGTGCGCAAATAGAATGGGATATCCTGCCAGCGCCAGTTGTCAATGAAGAGCTTGAGGGCAGCAAACGTCTCGGTGGTGGAGGCGGGGTCAACATCCGGCTCGCTGCGATAACCCACCACGCGTTCCCCTTCCATCCAGCCGGGACCATATTGCCCACGTGAAGCATATTCATGCAGATGGTCGGTTGGGATGGGACGGATGGCGCGCAGCACGTCTACCTTACGGGCACGGATCTCATCTGCATTGAAGGCCGCGGGCGGCTCCATGGCGATCAGGGACAGGATTTGCAGCAAGTGGTTTTGGATCATGTCGCGTAATGCACCCGAGTGATCGTAATATCCACCCCGGTGTTCCACCCCCACCTGTTCAGCCACCGTGATCTGGACGTGGTCGATATAACGGCGATCCCAGATCGGCTCGAACAGGGTGTTGGCAAAGCGGAATGCCAGGATGTTCTGCACCGTCTCCTTGCCAAGATAATGGTCGATGCGATAGATCTGCGATTCTTCGAGCGCCTTGAGCAGTGTGTGGTTGAGCTGGCGGGCAGAGTCAAGGTCATGCCCGAATGGTTTTTCAAACACCAGACGGGCACGTTTGCGGTCACTGACATGATGGGCTAGTCCAAGGTTATGGACGATGGTTTCGACAATGGTTGGCGGGGTAGCCAGGTAATATACCCGTTCAGCATGCTCACCCCAGGATTTGTCCTGGGCATTCAACACCTTTGCCAGGTTTTCAAAGGTAGTCACATTATTGAAATCGCCTGCCACGCGGTCCACCAGGTGACCGGCAAAAGATTTCCACTGGTCAGTTTTTGCTTTACCTCGGCGGGAAAACTGGTTCACCCCATCCAGCAGGCGCTTGCGTAACTCATCTAATCCAATTGGTTTAACGTCCACGCTGAAGATGGCAAACTTCTCCGGCATCAATCCATCTAAAAAGAGATTGTACAGGGCTGGCACCAGCTTGCGCCACGTCAAATCTCCGGCAGCCCCGAAGATGATTATTTCAACAGGAGGTAGCTTGGGTTCGTTAATCATTCTATTCCTGCTCCTTTGACCATTGCGTGTGGAATACCCCGCGTCGGTCAACGCGCTCGTAGGTATGGGCACCGAAGTAATCGCGTTGTGCCTGGATCAGATTCGCCGGAAGGTGGGTCGAGCTCAGGCTGTCGATATAAGCTAATGCCGCCATGAATGACGGTGCAGGCAGGCTCAAACCAGCAGCAGTCTGTACCATTGCACGCAGGTCAGCCAGGTGTTCGGTGACTGTATCGCCCAAAGCCTGATCCAGCAGCAAGTGCGATAGATCATGATGCTTCTGATAAGCATCTCGAATGGGTTCAAGCAGCCTGGAGCGAATGATGCAGCCTCCTCGCCAGATGCGGGCAACTGCGGATAAATCCAGGTTATATTGGTAAGCTTTGGAAGCCTGCTCTAATTGTGCAAATCCTTGCGCATAGGTCAGGATGATTGCCGCATAAAGACCATGCCGGGCTTGTTCGATGATTTGATGTCGCCCGCCCTTATATTTCAGGGTTTGCCCTCCAAATTTCTTGCTAATGGCTGCCCGTTGGGCTTCCAAACCCGACAAGTCACGCATTACCACCGCACTGTCAATGGTTGGCGTAGGAACATGTAGCGAGAGTGCATCTTGCGAAGTCCACATGCCGGTGCCCAACTGACGGGCAGTATCCAACACCTCATCCACCAAACGCTTACCGGTGATTTCATCCACTTTCCTAAAAATATCTGCCGTGATCTCCACCAGATATCCGTTCAGCTCCGCCTGATTCCAGCTTGAAAACACCTCCCCCAGCTCGTCGTCCGTCAAGCCCAGGCCGCGCGAGAGCAGGTCATATGTCTCAGCAATCAGCTGCATGATGCCGTACTCGATGCCGTTATGCACCATCTTTACGTAATGACCCGCAGAGTGTGGTCCAAGATAGGTCACACAGGGTTCACCATCCACGTGCGCCGCGCTAGCCTCCAAAATATCCTGGACACGCCGGTAAGCTTGCTCAAGACCACCCGGCATCAGGCTAGGGCCATGCCTGGCACCTGCTTCTCCACCCGAGACGCCCATGCCGAAGAAATGCAGCCCCTTGGCTTCCAAGGTGCTCTCCCGCAGATCAGTATCGGTAAAGTGGGAATTGCCGGCGTCGATGATCATATCATCTGGCTCAAGGGCTGGCAGCAGGTCACGGATGACGTTATCCACAATCGGTCCGGCAGGGACGAGCAACATCACTGCACGCGGTGACTGTAGCAATGCCACAAAGCTGCCCACATCCTCCGCCGATTGCACAGGCAGTCTGGCTGCTTCCGATTGCAATAATGCCACTTTCTGCGGATCCTTGTCATAACCCGCCACGGCAAAGCCATGTTCTGCCATGTTGAGCAGCAGGTTACGTCCCATCACCCCCAATCCCACCATGCCGATTCGACATTTTTGTTCAGTCATTTTTCTCCTATAAGGTGGCTCCAACGGTTTCTTTAGAGTTGAGCCCCAGCTCAGCTAATTTCGAGCGCGTGGTCGGAACATCAACATGCAAGATGCCATGAATGCCAAGGCTGGTGGCTACTTCAACAAACATGGGTCGATCATCAATATATGCTGCCTCCTCAGGGGCAGATTGGGATATATCCAGGGCGATCCGGTATATATCCGCGTCAGGTTTACGAAAATGGACGAAACAGGATGAAACAAAAGTGTCGATTAGCTGGTCCAATCTATATTTATTAATGCGAAAGGCATTGATCTCCCGACCCTCGTTGCTGACCGCCATGGTTTTTAGATGATATTGGGCTTTTAATAAACGGATTAGATTGAGCATCTCAGGATAGGGCTGCGAGCGTGAAAGCATGAAGGACTTGAATTCACCCACCGAAAATGAGCGTTCCTGGCAAAAAATCACTCGTTGCAGATACTCGTCCAGGCTTAATTTTCCTTCCTCATAGGTGTCATAGGTCAGATGGTGGCGTTCCTCCACATCCGCAACATCCAAATGAAATCGATCGGCTGCATGCTGGCGAGCCGCATGGTCCCAGCCATTGGTGAGCAGGACACCTCCGATATCGAGAAAAAGTGTGGTGATGTGAGTTTGATTCATCTTCTAACATTCCTTTCTGAGTGACTGTTTCTCGGGCAGCGGCAGGATCAGGCGCACCACACGCTCGAAAAAGATGTAATCCCAGGCCCAATTGATCAATACGAACAAGCGGTTGCGAAAGCCAATCAGCCTGTACAGGTGTACGCTCAGCCAGATGACCCAGGCAGAGAAGCCGGTGAATAGGTACCTGCCCAATTGAACGGCAGCCGCATTACGCCCAATGGTTACCATCATGCCCGGGTCGTGATAGCGGAATGAAGCCGGTTCTGCCCCTGCGATTTGCTTAAGGACGTTTCTAGCCGCCCATTCCCCTTCCTGGGTGGCGACCGGGGCAATCAGCAGCAGGGGAACACCATCCTGTTCCACATGCGCCAGGTCACCAATCACATAGATTTCGGGGTGATCTGGCACCTGCAGGGTGGGCAGGACGTTCACCTGACCGTTGGGACGAGTTGGAAAGCCCCAACTTTGGGGCATGTCCTCACCGCGCACGCCAGCCGTCCACACCGCGGTTTCGGTGGGGATCACCCTCCCATCTTTTAAGGTGACAGCTTGTGAGGTGATCTGGCTAACGGTCGAGTTTAGCTGCACATCGACTCCCATGCGTTGAAAACGCTTTAAGGCATAGGATTGCAAACGCTCGGGCAAACCGGTAAGAAGGTGAGTGGTCGCCTCCAGTAACAGGATATGCACCTGGCTGAGATCCAGGCTTGGATAATCCCTCGCCAGTGGAGCTCGCACCAGCTCTGCCAGCGCTCCAGTAAACTCCACTCCGGTTGGTCCACCCCCCACAATGGTGAAGGTAAGCATCTGCTGGCGTATTTTTTCATCAGTTTCAACTACGGCGCCCTCGAACCGGCACAGGATATGATTGCGCAGGAACACGGCATCTTCGAGCGTTTTCATTGGGAATGCATGATGCTCAGCACCATCCACGCCATAGTAGTGGGCTTTGCTCCCCACTGACATGATCAGGTAATCATATGGAATGCTCTGATTGCGCATCCGCACTATTCGATGGGGAGTGTCGATCCCGCTTACCTCACCCATCAGAAAGTTAATGTTTGGGTACTTGTGCAGGATACTTCGCACCGGGTAGATGATGTCTTCGGGCTCGAGCTCAGCAGCTGCCACCTGATAGAGCAGTGGCAGGAAGGAGTGGTAATTATTCCGGTCCACCACCCACACATCCACCGGCGCCTCGGCAAATGCCCGCGCAGCCCACAAGCCTCCAAAACCTGCACCAACGATCACCACCTTCGGGCGGCTTTCCCCGGTCATGTTAACCTCCCGATTTCAGCTTTTTTTCGAGATAAGCATGCAGGGTAACTGCGTTGTTGTGTTCCAATTCTCTGGTGCTAAAAAGCAGGGTAATGGTGCCATGGTGAGCAGCATCCAATAGGGGCTTCCAGACTTCGGATTTGCCATCCAACTCGGCGAAGTAGCGCTGATTAAACTCACACCACTTGTCAGGGTCATGCCCAAACCAGTGACGCAGCTCATTACTGGGTGCAGCTTCTTTGATCCATGCCTCGATTTTTAGATCTTCTTTTTTCACACCCCGCGGCCACAGTCGGTCAACCAAAAACCGCTGCCCGTCTTCTGCCGATGCAGGGCTGTATACCCTTTTAATATTGATCATAAATGACTCCTAGGTTTCCAGCAGTTCCCACTTCAGGGTTCGCGCCAGCCATGCCTGGTATTCATCTGCCGACCAGCCTGAACGTCTTACGAGCTCATCAAACACCTCCGGCAGGCACAACGCCTGAAGGATGGAAGCGGCGTGATCTGCATCCAACCCGGCGCGCAAGTGGGGTACCAGGCTTTTGGCAAAGCCCTGTAAACCTTCCCGCCGGCCTGTCAATGCCTCCGTCAGCTCGGCAGCCGCCCTTGGGTCAGCTGCAGCTGCCCCGGTATAGATGGCAGTTACTTCTGCGCCCATCTCCCACTGCCTGCGGGTAGCCGCGGTCAGCTGATCCAGCCGTTCAACAGGATTGGATGATGGCTTGCTGCTGCTGAGCACCTCGCGGATGTGGGTTCGCTCGTGCCAGGCATCGCGGATGGCCCGCAGGATGCCGCGCTTCGAGCCGAAAATGGCGTAAACCGTGCTGGTTGCCACTCCGGCGCGCTCTGCGATGACTTCGATGGTGGTGCAGATGTATCCCTGTTCCAGGAACAACGCCTGGGCAGCGGCGACAATCATACTGCGCGTGGCCTGGGCTTGTCTCTGCCGGTGGGTAATTTTCGTTTGATTATTGACATCTGTCATAATTTGTAGTATACCTATACTCATTAGAGTTAAACTATATTATATTAGAGGTATAAGTAAATGTCAAGTAACAAGACCTTTAGCACCATAGTGATCGGTGGCGGGCAGGCAGGTCTGGCCACCGGTTATTATCTCAGCCAGCGTGGTGAACACTTTATCATCCTGGATGAAAACTCCCGCACCGGCACCACCTGGCGCAACCGCTGGGACAGCCTGCGACTGTTCACCCCCAGCCAGAATAACTATCTGCCGGGGATGAAATTCCCCAAGCCAGATTTCTACTTCCCCACCAAGGATGAAGCTGCTGATTTCCTGGAGAACTATGCCAGGCATTTCTCTCTGCCGATACGGTATGGGGTGAAGGTGGATGGTCTGTATCGCAATGAAAGCGGTTACCGGTTGTCTGTAGGCGAGATCAGCTATCACGCACGCAACGTGATCGTCGCCACCGGAGCATTCCATACCCCATACAAGCCAGCCCTCGCCCAGCAGCTAGACCCTGCAATATTCCAGATGATTTCAGCAGATTATCGCAACGCAATGGACGTCCCGGTGCAGAATGTCGTCGTGGTGGGGGCGGGCAATTCAGGGGCAGAGATCGCCCTCGAGCTAGCCAAAGCTGGCAGAAAGGTTTGGCTGGCGGGGCGCGATGTGGGGAGCATCCCGGCTAATAAGCTGGGCAAAATTTTAGGCGGTAAGCCTTACTGGTGGTTCCTCCGCCACGTTA
>JBAPSY010000064.1:0-52574 GCA_049281855.1 Anaerolineales bacterium | reverse complement strand
GTCTGGGCTGTAGCTCGCCGAGATGACCCAATTCGTATGGCCTTCCATGGTTGTTATTAAACTGCCATCCGTTTTCCATAAGCGAGCGGTCTGATCTACGCTGGTTGTTACAACCCTGCTCCCGTCTGGACTGAAGATTGCCCAGGTGACCGGTCCCTCATGCCCCTTGAGGGTCGCGATAGATTCCCCATCCGATGTCCATATTCGGACAGTGCCATCCGCGCTCACCGTTAAAATTTTCGTTCCATCATAACTGAACATAGCCGAGGTTACTGCAGCCGTATGACCCTGCAAAACGGCCAATTGAGTGCCGTCGGGCTTCCATATTCTGGCTGTATTATCATAACTAGTCGTGACAATCTCAGATCCATCTGGGCTGAAGACAGCCCTGAAGACCTGGTCATTATGCCCCCTTAAGACAGCGAGCTGTTTCCCATCAATGCTCCACACCTGAGCTGTGCCGTCCTTACTCGCCGTAACAATCTGGGTGCCATCGGCATTGAAAACAGCTGTTCGGACGACATCGGAATGACCGCGCAGCACGGTCGAAAAATTGGCTACTTCCAGGGCATGGTAAAGAGAAGTCTGTGCCTCAGGCACGGTTTCATTTTTCAAGCTGTTTGCGGTTTTAACCGCTTGCGCTGCCAGCAGCAGCCCAACATCTTGATCACGCTCCAATATGCTCATTGCTCGGAAACTTAATTCTCTGACGAAGGATATATTAGATTGGAGTTCGGCTTCCTTTCCACTAATATAGGATTGGTAACCAAAGTAGCCTGCTATTAACGCCAGGCAAGAGGCAAGGATGGCTGCGAGTACTGCAATTACCCCAACTCTTGTAATGATCCGGTTGCGTGCACGTAAATTCGTGGCGGATAGTTCAGCTTCTCTAGCGCGATTTTCTTCGGCAATCCGGCGTGCTTCCGCCTCTTGCGCCAGCCTTTGTGCATTTACCAGGTCTTTTTGGCGCTGAGCTTCACGTTCAGCCTCTATCTGGACCTCTATATCCCGAGATGCGGTTAAAAATCCTCTTTCTAGCTGGCTGAGCTGGTCGTCGTTCTTTTTAGCAAATTCCATTGCCTGGCTCAAACGCACACCCCGGTATAAAGCTCCCGTATCATTGCCCAGCCGCTGCCAGTCTTGTGCAGCATCATTCAATTGGTGGTGGAGCCGTAAGCCTTCACGATTTTCGTCCAGCCACTGCCTTAAAGTAGGCCATTCCCGGATAAGGGCTTCATGAGCTACCTCAACCGTCCCTTCTCCGGTAGTGACCAGACGGGCATCGACCAATTTTTTTAGCACGGCTTCCACCTGGGGGGCATCTTGTGGGTGTGGGATTAACTCGGCCAGGGTAGCTCGGCGGCGGGTTTCCTGTGTGTTTTCGCCCAGCTCTGTCAGCCTGAGAAATATATTGCGTGCAATGTTGCGCTGGTCTGGTTGGAGATCCTGGATGAATACCGTTTCAGCTGTGCGCGCAATCGCACCCCGCACCCCACCGGATTCGGCGTAGCTCTCAAGAGTCATGGTCTTGCCACGCCGGTGCTTCCAGGTTTCTAATAGAGCGTGGGAAAGCAGTGGCAGGGCACCTGGCTCATTGCCAATGTCTCTCAAGATCAAGTCGATCAATCCACGCTCAAATTCCCATCCGCCTCTCCGGGCTGGTTCTTCGATAGCACAGCGCAGCTCTTCCTGGTTCATCGGTCCAATGAATGCCTGGTTTCTTTCCAGAGCCAGTCGAAGACCTTCGAATTGAGCGCAATGAGCATAAAAATCAGCCCGCAGGGTGATGATCAGGATGGTTTTCCCATCCGACTCCGGAGACACTGCCGTCAGCAGGTTTTCGATGAAATATGTGCGCTCAGAAACATCACCGCATAGGGTAAAAAGTTCTTCAAACTGGTCGATGATGATCAAAATCAGATCGCCGCTTTTTGGTCGGCTAAGCTGTTTTCGTATGAAAAGCCTCAGGCTGCGGGGATCCGAGGACATATCCTTCATCAGCTGGTGTGTAGCTGCAACCGAGTCAGATTCGCGGGTCATGCTGATCGCCAAGGATTCCATTGGATGAGCCGTGGGGGTAATGATATGCACCGGCCAGTGCTTACTCCCCTGTATGGGGCGACCGGAGACGGGAGTGGTATCGCATTTAAACGCCGGCATCAGGCCAGCCCGAACGAGAGAGGATTTGCCGCTCCCTGAAGCACCAACTATTCCCAGGAAACAACTGCAGCGATTGTGATCTCCTTTCCCATTGGCCGTAATGCATTCACCTATCCGTTTGAATAAGCTGGCAGTTAACGCTTCCCGGCCAAAGAACAACTCTACATCTGACTCGTCATAATACTGCAAGCCTTTAAACGGAGGCTCGCCAGGGGTAGGAGGTTCATTGATGGACACAGAAGGAGCCCCTTCAATAATAAACCTGCCGTCCTCGAGGATATGTAATACCCGGTCCACCTTGGATTCGATATGGCTGCTTTTGATAATCAGGATGTTAAACTGGTGCAGCACTTCCTTATGCTGCTTGACCACCCTGCTTAAAACCGCATCGAATCCCTCACCGACTTTCTTTTCAATACTGCCAGTGGCTGAGAGCAGGTCTGCCAGATTATCGGACAGACTGGCCAGACCGGTCATCTCTGGTTGGTTGAGGATTGCATCTAAACGCTGGACGATTTCCGATTGGCTTTCCCCAATATCCTTAACTTGGTCACGCAGATTTTCCAGGATCATCCGGTTAAACGCTCGCCATGCAGGACTGCGGGCTTTGAGGAATTCGCCTAGATGAACCAAAGTGCGGTCGAGTAAATGGTGGCGAAGGTGATCCTCAAAATCGGGGATTTCACTCCTCAGCGTCCCAAAGGTATTTAGGAAGGGTGCAATATTCTGGTCGAAGAATACATCAGCCAGCGATTGGGGCTCTTTAGCGTCCAGGTAAAGATTTACACTAGCAGCAGGAAGTGCATCGGGTGGGTTGATCGGTAGGAGTTTTTCTTCTGCTGCTGCTTTCTTCATTTCCTTAAAGCAGTGACAAACTACCCCTGCCAGGTTGTTTTTATCTTTCCAAAGCTCAGAACCCGATGGTGTATTTGAATAAATGAGGGCAGCATGAACATCGCGATGCAATTTCCGCCACTGCTGAGGAAAGCAATTTGGCCCTCCCAGATCATACAGAGCTTCAACAAATGCATCTCTGAAAGCTGTTTGCAGATCATGGTTGATGTGTTGCTTCTCCGCAGGAGTAATATATTGTGCCAGTTCTTTACTGGATTTTTCGATTGCTGAGCTAGAAAGCCGGGTAATGATTGGTGAGATGACTTCTGCGGTACCGGGCAATAGAGTCGCCAGCAGGCCTCCAACCATATTCCCAATGACAGCACCACCAGGTCCAGCTATAATCGATCCAGCCGCCGTACATAGCCCACTAGCCCAAAGCTTGACCGCTTCTTTTTTCATCTCCATTCCTCCAATGGGAGAATTTTATTATTAGTTATATTTTCCTAACTATAACAAAACGCACTGCTGTTTCCTGATTTATATTTTCGTTTTGTTTTTCCCCTCGCTCTCTGTGTTGCTCCGCGATTATTCCAAAATCCTGACTACAAAATTCCTATGGACTTTCAAATTCAGAACTTGACAACCGTTGATATGCCTGCTACGGACAAAGTCCTCCATATCCACTTCCTGCGCGACCGCGTGAAATAATGCGGCGTACCGCACCTAAACCTGCCTGGTGTCCTTATAAATCTTTTCTCATGGTATTCCTGTATTCCCGCCTTTCATGGTTGCCTCCAACCCTATTAATTCAGCCGGACAGTAAGATGTGTCATGGGGAAGTTTCGGAACACATATAGATATTATACAGGCGAAAATTCTAATGCGAATAAGTAAATTCACAATAGCTCTTTCTGTATTCATGCAATTAATCTGTAAACGCTCTTGTCAATTGGAAAACGACATCGCCTTTGGTTTTACATTTCTGGATTTAATATCACCATCATCGCTTGATTATTCACCTTTATGTTCAGTGCCGGCGTCCAATCAGGCATTCCCCAATAGGTGTAGGAAACCTATCGTCTTACCGGAACTTACCACATTATTTTTATATCTGGGTCCGACCCACCGATGTGGATTGGTGGGCTTCAGCTCCCACATAAGCTCTTACTTTACTGAAGATATTACTTCGCAGGATGGCGGCAGAGAATATCAACCCCCTCAATTAAGAACACGCTTCTAACGTCTTCGCCATCCTGTGTACACCTTCCAAGTCTGAAGTCCAGCCATCGGTTGATAATTCGTTGAGCGCTTTACCTACTGCTCGTCCTGCAATGATCACACATTCCCATTTATCACCCACCCGGAAGTATGCTATACTCACACCTCAAAGCCGCTATGATCGGCTTTAGTCATTTCCCCAGAGGGTCACATATCGCGGGGGATATTATTTAAATTGAATGTAGTCACATATTTAGACAATTACAACCCATAGTTGTATAGGAACCCGAACAGTGATATTTCTCAAATATAAGATCAGAATTGTTAAGATCAATCACGAATAGCTAATAGCAATGTCCTCACAACAAGAACATGGAATTACTCAGTAAAACGAAATTAATTTAGAATTAATCGAATGAGACAAATAATGCATATCGTTTCAATCGTATTCAATCGATGTTACAGCCATAATATTAATGGAGATGATTGATTATGAAATTTCTTAAATATTGGCCTCCTCATAGGTTGCGGTTAATGACGATTCAATTATCCATTCTAATTGTTTTCACATTAGCAATTATTGCATGCGGAGGAACAGGTACAATAACGAAGCAGAGTGACGTAACTCGTGAAGTTGAGGTAACACAAGTAATAGAGGCAACCCGAATAGTATCAGCCACGCCAACCCTGATCCCAACTTCTACGGATATTCCGAAAGGTCACACATTTTACGTTGACGCCACTCGTGGCAACGATAGCAACGCAGGGACGATTGCCGCACCTTGGAGGACAATAGGAAAGATAAATTCTACGCCATTTCTGCCAGGGGATAGCATATTGTTCAAGCGTGGAGAAGTGTGGAAAGCACGATTGTCTTTTACATCCTCTGGAACATCAAACAATAACATTGTCATAGGCGCTTATGGGACGGGTAACCTTCCGGTTATTGACGGGAATAAAAACACAATTCCTGGTACTGATGGTGTATCTCTGGTGGCAATCGTTGGAAACTATGTTTATATATCGGACATAGAGATAAGGTATGCGTCTGATGTTGGCTTAACGCTGGATGGTCAGCATGATACAGCTCATGGTATGTATGTCCATCACAACTATCGTGGAGGCATTAGGGTAGATGGGGATTATGGCATCGTAGAATACTGCACAGCTTACTACAATAGTTTGTGGAATGAATTTGGGGTCGATCCAAGCCATTACTCTACTGGTATTACTGCGGCAAGAAACCCTAATTATGCAATCCTAAGACACAATACAGTTTACATGACATGGGGGATTGGTATATCCACCTATGAAGCCAATGGTGCTATTATTGAGGATAACATCAGCTATGACAATTGGGGGCCAAACGCTTACATTTCTAATGCAACAAATGTATTGTTCCAGCGCAACTTTATATATTTAACTGGAGCGATGAATCCCTATAATAGCGTACAAGATGGGATTCAAATAGGTGATGAAATAGCCAGTCCTGTTTTATCTAATATAACCATTATCAACAATATTGTATATCATACCAATCGGAATTTATATTGTTTGCGTGGTTATAATCACAGTTACACTAATGTCTTGATCGCTAATAATTCTTTTGTCAATTCGCTTGAAGTGAGTGGGGTACAGATCAGAAGCGAAATAACGTGGACAAATTCACGTTTTGTAAACAACATCGTCCAACAGGATGGCAATTTCCCAGAAATAATAGTACAAGATAGTGCATCAGGATTGACCTTTGATCACAATTTATGGTCAAGGACCCCTCAGGCTGTCGCCTCAGGGGTTGGGGATATTGTTGGTAACCCGTTGTTATATATGGCAGGCTCCCCGTATGAGGCTGGATACTTCAGACCTACCAGTTTATCTCCTGCTTTGAATGCTGGAATACCTTTGGCAGAAGTGGTAGATGACTTTGGTGGAATGGTCCGTGATGCAAACCCTGATCTAGGAGCATTTGAAACCCATATACCATAAGGATGCGATGTAAGAGTAATGGGTTTAAGAATACAGAACGGTGGACTGATAGATAACAACAATCTTAGGACGTTGCTGATCGACGAACTCCTCCATATTAGCCGATGGGAATCTGTATCCAGTATTTTTAGTTGTATCATCTGGTTATCGTCCTTTAGATTAACGAAGGAGCCAGACTGGTCTGATTCCCAAATGAAAAAATAGAATTACCAAGACTAATCACGAAGGGTGTGCCGGAGTCTCGACCATAACATGCCGATAGTGGGTCCTCCTGGAGCTGGAAAGAAGCTCTTAGCGCGCCATGCCTTGCATCCTGCCACGCCCATTTCTTCCCGCGTTACGCTTGAGGTATTCCCTGATCTCTGAATTAATGCTGGTCGACCAGTAAAGGACTACATCTTCTGGTTTGGTTTGATCCTTGCCAACCAGACTCCAACGAGAGCCGCAATGACACCGACAGCTGTTCCCAACTGCTGTTTCCAGCCGAAGCCTAGGTTGCCGCCAATACCTATTACATCGGCAGCTAATGAAACCACCAACACAACCACACCAAGGACAATCAACACGTAACCGATTGTTCTTTTAGACATAAGCTCCTCCTTTTAGATTGATCAGGATTCTATCGGAAAAACGGAAAATAAACAAAGGGTATTCATATTACGTAATTCGTTCCCTTATCTTCCTGCTACTCTCCACGTTCATAATAGATCACATAAGGGAGCTTCTTTGGCCAATCCCAAAAGGCTGGTGCTAGATCTTTTTCACGATCTCTGCTAATCATGACAAGAAATCCAGTCCAATCTGTGCAGCTACCCCAGCAGTAATCTGTATAATTAGATAATATCGCTGGGTCAACCCCTCTCATATGACCCGGATAGTGCCAGATCATGACTGAAGGTTTTAGCGTTCAGCCACATAACGAAAATCAGACACCCCGCACGGTATCGCTGGATCTCCATTATTTGCGATGTAGGTAATAGTCAGGCCGAGTGGGTCGATAAATGTTAGCAATGATTTCTATTCCCTCTGGTTCGACCGTCTGATGCAGTATTCTTGCGGGTATTTCCCCACCGGCACCGAAAACCTCGATACCGCTCAGGCTATGAAGGTTGATCACATTTGTCGCAAATTGCGCCTCAGTCAGCCGAAATTCTTTGCACATCTTTCGAGTAGCTCGATATCTATCAGGTTCCCTCACTTTTTCCTCCAGGGTGTCTTGAAATGCTTTATGACCGCCTGCGAATCATATGCGGGCTCAATTTCAACAGAATCGGGGTCAAATAGTACGGTTTTCAGGAACTCGACAAACCAGTCAGGTGCTGCATAACTCGGTATTGCTGAAAGATACAAAATTGTGGAGGCAATCTCGCTTTCTGCATGCCGCATCAGTCGAATTTGGTTGTTCGATGTCCGGATAAAATCGCCGTCCATCTGCGACTTCGTTGATTTTTCAACTTCTTTTTTAGCCTCCGCCAGGTCATCCTCGAGAACCTGAATTTGACCCATGACCTCCACCTGCAACGCCGTGAGCTCTTCGAGTTTCCGACAAGCCAGGTTGTAACGCCTCGCGTCGTACCAGACGCTTGCCAAATCGCTAACCTGGTTTTGTGTAATCCGATTTAGTTGCTCTATAAATCTCAAGCTGCTGTCCTTATCCATGAATTCACGCCATGTCGCCATTTAAATTTTCTCCATTTGAAATATTTTTTTGATAGACGAGATTAGAGTTACCACCAATCGATTGACACCGCGCTGTTCAGGTGCCACCAGAAGTTGAACCGGCATTTTGTCTACTATCGTAGACATTTCTTCAGCTATCTTTTTACGGGCTTCCACCTTGGCTATTTCTGCATCCATTTTCTTCATGCCTTCAGCATGGGATCTCAATTGTGTTCCACGATTAAACATATTTTACTCCTAACCAAATCACATGTGTAGTTTCTGCTGCCTTACACTAAAACAGTGCTCCCGCAATTGCAACCGCACGATCATTGTGGATCTCAGACACATCTTCAACTCTCCAACATGTCGGGGTATTCTTGATGGCCAACGTCTACAGCTGTCGCTTCAATCGAGCATACTCTGACAAACATAACGTGCCATTCTTGAATGCCGTGATCAACGTACCCCAGCGGTCTTGATTACTTTTGCAATCGGGCTCAATACTGCACCCCACACCCCAACAAGGATGACCTGTTGAGCCATCTGATAACCCTGGGGTGCTTCAATGGTCAACAGCTGTACATGAAACCTTGCACACAATTCCTCCAGTGTTCTAAATAACGCATATCCTTGGTCGAATCCTTGATGCGGTCATATCTACCATTGGATTCCCTCATCCTTTCATTTGTGATAGCTGTATTGCTTAATCCCGATTGCCCCAAACCATAAATTATGCTACACTATTAACGGTGAATCTATCCATCTGTGGAGGCAACCATGACCGATAAAATCTTGATCGTCGATGACGATCCCGATACCGTCAAGTTCATCAACATTATGTTGAGCCGCTTGGGTTATCAGGTTGTCTCCGCCACCTCTGGCATGGAAGCTCTCGAACGCGTTCAGGTCGAGCATCCCGACCTGATCATCCTCGATGTCATGATGCCTGGTATGGATGGTTATGAGGTCAGCCGCAACCTGCGCCGCAATCCCAAAACCGCCACCACCCCCATCCTCATGTTTACCGCCAAGACCACAATCGAGGATAAATTGGCAGGATATGACGCTGGTGTGAACCTTTACCTCACCAAGCCCATCCATCCCATTGACTTGCAGGCCAATATCCGCAACCTGCTCACTCAAAAGATGGTCAAATCCGAAGCCATTGGTGATCATGGATATGTGGTCGGCATCCTCTCAGCGACCGGGGGCGCGGGTGTATCCACAGTAGCGTTAAACCTGGCTATCACATATTCCAAAAAATACAATGTGAAGGTTATTGCAGCTGAGATGAAACCCGGTCAGGGCTCTTGGGCATTGGATTTAAATCTCTCTGAGCCAGTCGGACTGGCCAATCTGCTTAGCATGGAGCTGGAAGATATCACCATGGATACTGTTTCCAAGGAGCTAATCCAGACAAACTTCGGGATCAAAGTATTATCCGCCTCCAATAAAACAGAGAATGTGGAATATGCCGCCGCTACACCCCAATTGGAGCTTGTGCTCAATTACCTGTCCGGCCTCGCTTCAATGATCTTTTTGGATATCGGCACCAGTTTTCATCCGGGTTTCAATGCTATCCTGGATAAATGCAATGAACTCATTATGGTGGTCGAACCCCAGCCTGTTCCCATCAAGCGCTCTAAGTTGCTCGCCAGTGATCTCCACCTCAAAGGCTTTGGTAGTGTTAAAACCATGAGCACCGTTCTAGTTAATCGCACCCGCTCTGATATCGTTCTGAATATAAGCCAGGTGGAACAAATATTGGGATATCCCGCCGTCATGGGTTTTCCGCCCGTAGTGGAACAAGCCTACCGGGCAGCTGATCGCGCGATTCCATTAATTGCCGTTCAACCCGATGGGATCATCGCCATGCAATTCAACACTCTAGCGAGCCAGATCAACGAGCGAGTTCCCACCCATTAAACCAACTTCTCGATAGCACAATCCATCCTTGATGTAGTACTCCAAAGAAGGGATATCTCATGGAGGCTGACGATATGGATAAACCTTTCCGCATTGAACATGATACCCTTGGGGATGTGAACGTCCCTATAGATGCCCTCTACGGCGCTCAGACGCAGCGCGCTGTTATTAATTTTAACATTTCAGGGCTTAGACCTTGGCAAGCCTTTATCTGGTCGCTGGCGGTCATCAAGCGTGCTGCGGCAGAGGTGAATCGTGACTTGGGATTGTTGGATGCTGAAATTGCAGGTGCGATAATTTCAGCGTCTCAGGAAGTTATCGATAGCAAATGGAATGACCAATTTGTGGTGGATCCATTTCAGGCTGGCGCCGGCACTAGCCATAACATGAATATGAATGAAGTCATAGCCAACCGTGCTACCCTCCTCTTAGGCGGCAAGCTTGGCCAATATCTGGTTAATCCCAATGACCACGTTAATATGTCCCAATCGACCAACGACACCATTCCCACTGCCATCCGCTTAGGCTGCCTCTGGCGCTTGGATGAGTTGTTGGGGGCAGTCAACGAGCTTTCAACCGCCTTGAGGCAAAAAGCCAAGGAATTCGATGACATTGTCAAATCAGGTCGCACCCACTTGCAGGATGCTGTCCCGGTCCGTCTCGGGCAGGAATTTGGCGCTTACTCCACCGCCATCCAGCGCGATGCAGAACGTATCCGTCACGCCGTTGAAGGACTACGCCGCTTGGGGATAGGAGGTACTGCCACAGGGACTGGCTTGAATGCCCATCCTGAATACCATGTCCGCATGGTTCATCGTCTCTCAGAACTCACCGGTCTGAAATTATTCGCCTCAGATGACCTGTTCGAATCGATGCAGTCGATGGCAGATGCTGCCAATTTTTCCGCCGCCTTGCGCACCCTGGCCATCACTTTGACCCGCATTGCCAATGATTTCCGTCTGCTTGCCTCTGGTCCTTCCACCGGCTTGGATGAGCTTCACCTTCCAGCTTTGCAGCCTGGTTCAAGCATTATGCCCGGTAAGGTCAACCCGGTCATGGCTGAAATGCTGAACATGTCCATGTTCCACGTTCAGGGTTGTGACTTGACTGTATCATTAGCCTCACAGGCTGGTCAGCTCGAGTTGAATGTGATGATGCCCATCATCGCCCATAACTTGTTTGAGATGATGCAAGTGATGATTGGTTCGATCTCAGCATTTACCCAAAAATGTGTTCTTGGCTTACAGGCCAACCGCGTCAAGGCCGAAGGTTGGTTGGCTCGGAACGCTATCGTCGCTACAGCCCTCAACCCCCTCATCGGTTATAGTGTGAGCGCTGCTCTGGTCAAGGAAGCCATGAAGCGTAATATCACTATCCGTGAGGTAGCTCTAGAGAAAGTTGCCGCAGGCAATTTGAGGCACATCAAGGAAGACCGCCTGGTCACTGCAGAAGAGATTGACCTCGTTCTGAAAGACTTTAAACACCTCACCTATGGTGGGATCGTTGGGCAGTAATGTAATCAATTGGAAGTAAAATCGGTTAGATGACCTGTTCAGTGCGAAGATTTTGCACGATATTCCCATCAAAACCTAATAACTCATGCAAAATTTGTTCGGAGTGCTCTCCTAGCATAGGCGGTGGTAACCTGACTACTGTTGGCGCTGTAGGTATTTTCAATGGCGATGCCACCATTTGGATTGCTCCTGCTTCGGGATGAGACACTTCGATCACCATCTCCCGGGCTCGAACCTGTGGATCTTCCAAAGCTCGGTTGATAGAGTTGATCGGTCCGCATGGCACCCCGATTGTCTCCATGATGGGTAACCAATGGGATATCTCAGATTGACCAAATAACTCGTCTAATAATGGGATCAAGTCATTCCGGTTCTGCACTCGGTTGGCATTGGTTTGAAAGCGAATGTCTTCCGCCCATTCTTTCTTGCCTGCCTTTTCGCAAAATTGCTTCCATTGGTTGTCATTACCAATTCCTAGGGCAAAATATCCGTCACTGGCCTTAAAAGTCTGGTATGGGACGATATTCGGATGTGCATTGCCATACCGGATGGGTTTTTCTCCGGAGATCAAATAATTACTACCTACGTTTGCCAACCATGCAATTTGTGAATCAAGCAACGAAATATCGATCCGCTGCCCCCTCCCACTCCGCTGGTGTTCAAATAGGGCAGCCAATATGGCATTACACGCAAATAATCCTGCCGTGATATCCGCGATCGCCACCCCTACCTTGTACGGCTCACCCTCCTCAGGCCCGGTAATGCTCATCAACCCACCCTGAGCTTGTATGATGAAATCATATCCTGGTAAGTGTCGGTATGGTCCGGTGTAACCATACCCGGTGATGGTGCAGTAGATCAGACCAGGTCGTAAAATCTGAAGAGCTTCATAGTCCATTCCCCATTTCTCCATGGTGTCTACCCGAAAGTTTTCCACCAGGATATTGCTCTGCCGGATCAACTCTTTGAGGATTTGCAGCCCTTGTTCTGATTTAAGATTGAGCGTCATGCTGCGTTTATTACGATTGACACATAAGAAATATGCCGACTCTCCCCCTTGTGCGAATGGAGGTCCCCAATGTCGTGTATCATCACCCGACCCAGGGGCTTCAATCTTGATGACATCTGCCCCCAGGTCTCCTAACATCATGGTGCAGTACGGTCCAGCCAAGACACGGCTTAGATCCAATACACGCACGCCTTCCAAAAGGGGATGGTGTTCGGTATCCACCATGTTAATAGCGAAGCAAAGCCCCGATATTTTCAAAACCGTTTACTTTATGCTCGTGCTGCAGAACCTCCACTTCACCTCCCGCTTTCATTACTCGATACACTGCCATCTCGACTGCATCCGGGATTTGGTCAAATTTTGATCCGCAAAATTGGCACACGGGTAACTCTTGGGATGTTATATACCCACACCCCTGACAGCGATATCCCAACGCTCGGTAACCATCCTGTATGACAAGTGCCTGCACGCGTCCATCGTGCACGGCTCCCAGTGTTTCATCCAGGTTGAGCACTCCACCCCGCTCTTTAGCTGCCCCGGTAACTAGTTTTTTCAGTAACTGTTCTTCCCTGCGATATTCAGCCTCTTTTCCAATTTGCATAGCCCTCTCCAACACCTCCACTTTACTGGCCGTCATGCTCATTGGAAATGTGCCAACAATCAAGCTTTGCCAACTTTTTGGTAAATGGTTGCGCAGAACAGCGATATTTTCTTCCGTACCCCCGATCAAAACACGCCGCACATTATTATCGCCAAAGAAATGGGCTGCAAATTCAGCTACATCACGCATATTTCGCTCGGCAACTTCATCTTCATAGCGAGTTTGGCCGGCCATACCACCCCGCATTCCGGGTTTCGCAGAAGCTCCACCCTTCTTGGTATGTCTGACGTTTTCACCAAGTATACCTTCCTGTTCTCTAAGTTCACCGAGGTGAAATGAAAACAATCTGGCACCCTGCTTATCCACTAATACTACGCCATATCCACCATAATAATCCAGTAGTGACGCTAAAGGTTTTACATGGGGACGATCACTTACAATGACCTGGTTGCGTATCGAGATTGCTAAAGGATATGCCCGGAAAAAGTCGTCTAGAGCACAAGAAAACACCGCCACACTTCGACCAGTCCAATCAAATTCTCTACTGAAATAATTATCAACTGCTAATACATCTGAGGGTAAATTTATGTCTTTTAACATGCTCCTTAAATTTAGTTTATAAGCATCTGAACTGCCTTCTGTTGGATTAGTGTTCAAGTACAAACTGAGCACCCGATGTTCCGTCTGATAGCTCAGTAATTCTTTCAGGTTCATTTCAGTTAACATATAAAACTCCTCTATATACGAAGGTTGTGTGGGATGGCTTACTTACGAACGCTTGATTTCTTGGAATAACTCTTTTTGTCGTGGAGTCAGGTTCTGAGGAATTTTCACCTTGATATGGGTGTATAAATCCCCTATGTTACCAGGTGAATTTAAACGCGGGATACCTCGACCTGCCAAACGAATGCTCTGCCCGGATTGAATACCCGCTGGAATGGTCAGGACCACATTTCCTGAGAGTGTTTGGATAGTTACTTCACCACCTAAAACAGCAGTATATAGATCGATCGGGACTTCTGTGTGCAAATCATTACCCTTAACTTCGAACCGTGGATCTTCAGCAACATGGATCACCAAATACAAATCGCCTTTTTGCCCAGCAGTTCCTGTAGGGATAGTATTAGCCACTCGTACTTTGGTACCAGTTTTAGCTCCTGCAGGGATCCTTACCTCCAACCGGTGCCCATCGATCTCTATTTGGCGGGTTGTCCCTTTATTCACTTCCGTCAAGCTGATAGTAACATCTTGCTGGTAAGCTGGAGCCTGCGTCCGTCGAGTCCTTTGAGTTGACCCTCTACCAGTCGTAGAAACACCCATATCAGGCGCTCCTCCAAATATACTCCGGAAAAATTCTGAGAACTCCCCCCCCAGGATATCTTCTAACCCACCCACTCCAACGCGCACGTTACCAGAAGGGCTATTTGTGAACCAATCATCCCAGTTAAAACCACCAGCAGGCGCTCCACCTTGCTGCCATTGTGAATAAGATTCACCCAATTGATCATACCGCGATCGCTTCTTCGGGTCACTCAAGACCTGATAGGCTTCATTAACTTCCTTGAAGCGTTCTTCTGCTTTAGCGTTACCAGGGTTACGATCAGGGTGGGTCTTTAAAGCCAATTTCCTATATGCACGCTTAATCTCATCTTTGCTGGCATTACGCTCGACACCAAGTACCTTATAATAATCTTTATATTCCATATTAATAACCACCGCTATATGGCGAAATCTTGATTAATTCCATTTACATTGTATGCTCATCTGGCATGCAAAGTCAAGCATTCAGACACATTTCTTACAAAACTCTAACTCATTCCATGAATGCTCCAAGAATCGCAACGGTAAACATATAAACATGCTATCATTAATCTCATGGAGACTCAGAAAGAGCGCGTACTACTTATTGAAAGTGACCCGCAGATCAGTCATCTGATAGCTAAGCAAGCTTTACAACCTCTTGGCTATCATGTGGAAGTAATTGAGTCAGCTAACTCCGTTATTCAAGAAGTGGGAAAGATTGCGCCCGATGTCATCATAATTAACCTGAATCTTCCTGAGATGAACGGGAAAGACTTGTTGGTCGCCTTGGTATCCCAGGGAATTAATGTCCCCATCATTGTAATTGCTACGAAGGGTCAAGAAACTGATATTCTTCAGGCATTCAGGTTGGGGGCAGTCGATTTTCTTATTTGTCCAATCCGTGAGACTGAAGTAATTAATGTCATCGAAAATACGCTTAACAAACAACGGGCACGATATGATCTGGAAGTATATGCCCATCAATTGGATCACAACAAAGAAGTAATCGCCCGACAGGTAGGCGATTTTTCGGAAATCTTCTCGTTGACTAAGCTCGTTTCCTTAAATGTCAACCAGCAATATCTATATGACAAAATTGCTAGCAAAGCTGTTCTTGTCTCTGAAGCGGATAGTGCCTGGATATTATCTTTCGATGCCAAACAAAAAAATTTTATCCTTCGTACATGTCTGAATGCGTCTGAAGAGATGGTGTCCAAACTCAATCTTCCTTATGAAGATGGTTTAAGTTCTCTAATTACAGTCTCAGGTCAAGTTGTATCCATACATGGAGAAGCACTAAAACGCTATAGCAACCCTGCATTGATGGAATCAGCTCTATTGGTCCCCATTAAATGTAAAGATGAAATAACTGGCATCCTTGCAGTAGCTAGAAAAACGCCTCAGCCTTTCAACAATAGTCAACAAGCCATGCTTGAATTGGTCGCTGAATATGCCTCGATATTATTGGAAAACTCACGACGTTTTCATCTGATGGAGCAACGCCTGATCTACTTACAACAAGCAGATATTTATGCAACGATTGAGTCTCACCTGAAAAACGATTTGCTGCGCCAGGCAAGTTTGGAATTACGCAACCCATTAAATTTCCTTATGGAAAGTGTGGACTTATTATTAAACAAGGGTGATCGAAGATTAAGCCGTGAACAAATGCTTGCCCTCAACAATATCCGTGAAGAAGCAGGCATCTTGTTAGACATCTCCGATTCGATGGTAAGGATACGGCAAGGAGAGACTTCGCGTTTGTTAGAGGATATTGACCTGAATGAAGTGGTTCGCGATATGGTTAATCGTTTCCAACCACTTGCTCAGGTAGGCCAAATCATCATCAAGCTGGAATTGCCTGAACAGCCAACCCTTGTGAAAGTATATTTATCTCAGATCGCCAAAGTGATCGAGGGCTTGCTTTCAAATGCCCTTAAATACAGCCAACCAAGAGGACTGATTACAATCCATATTGATCAAAAAGAAGACAACACGATCGTAGAGGTGGATAACCAGGGAGACGGGATCGATGAACGACTGGTGGAAAGAATGTTTGATAATAAATCCAGTATCTACGGTGATACTGCCAGGCGATTTGGAGGAATAGGCATCAGCCTTCCAATGATTAAAGAAATCATTTCAGCATACAAGGGTCAGATATGGATTGATAGCAAGCAAGGTAAAGGCTTCAGTATCAGTTTTACAGTTCCACGAAGATAACCCACTCTGATTATATGTAAAAAAATGGCGGCACCTCGATTATTGTTATACGCTCTTCCAGAACTTGCGGGGCTTTTCGATCGATCAGCCCTGGCGGCTGCGGGATATGAAATCATAGCAGTTCCTCAGACTCAGGTTTTCGAGTCATGGCTGATACCTAATCTGGGGGATGTTTTGTTAATTATTGCCCATCCATCAGCCATTGAAGGTTTGTCCTATTCGAAAAAGATACTTTTGACCTATCCAATAATACCGACCATCTTGGTCACCAGTGAAATTAACCAATCTTTCTTGAAACAGGCCTTAGAAATTGGACTTGTCGATTACTTGGTAACGCCAATTGATACAGCCTCCTTGATCTGTGCTATTGAACATGCTCTCCACCGTCAAAAAACCATACAGGTAGAGCATCCCTATGCCCAGGTGTTAAACGAGCTTGCGGATGGTTTTATCCTCGCGGATTTGGATTCACGCCTGCTTTTGGTTAACCAATCTGCCAAACATATATTTAATATTGAGGATGGTCAGCCTGAAGGAAAACTAGTTGGCGAAATCTTTTATCATCCCGACTTACTCGATATTTTTAAATCGCAAAGAACATACCCTTATCGTAATGAGATTGCTATGGAGGATGGACGTGTATATAGTGCTCAATCGAGCCAGATACCTGAAATCGGAATAGCCATTACCCTGCAAGACATAACCCATCTCAAAGAGTTGGATCGCATCAAGACTGATTTCGTGAACACCGTTTCGCACGATTTGCGATCTCCACTGACCGCAATCTATGGTTTTATTGGATTAATCGACCGTGTCGGCTCAATTAATCAACCACAGGCTGAATTTATCCGGCACATTCAATCAAGTGTGCAACATATCACTTCCCTGATCAATGATCTATTGGATCTTGGTCGGGTGGAGTCCGGTTACGATCTGCAAATGGTGGATGTCAACCTAAATGATATTCTAGGGCAAGCCATGGGAAACCTTGAATATCAGTTCAACGAAAAAATGCAGGAAGTGGAGCTGTCTGTTCCCGATGATATTCCGCTGATTCTCGGAAATCCCCTCCATTTACAACGTATGGTTACCAATCTAATCGAAAATGCAATCAAGTTCACTCCACCTCTGGGAATAATTAATATCCGCTGTAGGGCAGAAGCCGGCCAGTTAATTCTTGAAGTCGCAGATAATGGCCCCGGTATCCCCCTTGATGATCAACCTCACATCTTCGAAAAATTTTATCGGGGTAGTAATATTTCACAGGTTGTACCCGGAACTGGATTAGGGTTATCGATTGTTAAATCCATCGTTGAAAAACATCATGGGCGCATCTGGTTGGAGTCGTCCCCCCATGGAACGATCTTTTCTGTACTCCTCCCTCTAAAATAATTCTTACCTTAGGTCATACCTAAAGTGCTCAAATTGTAGTGCTATTGGGCTTAAATGACTGCCTCCGCTGGGGTGGTGAGGTACCCAGCGGAGGCTTTCGCCAAAGGAGGAAACAGCAACGAGTGTAAGCGTTTGGATAATTCCTTAGCTCACTTCTCGTTCATAATAATACCTCAGTGGATAGTTTTTTTTTATTGTCAAGTGTCATTATTTGTAAGTGACATCTCTCACAATCTAATTTGTGACTTTTGGTAGTATTCACATATAGATTGCAATACACATATCTCACAAGCAGGACGGCGTGGATGGCAGACTTCACGCCCTAACTGGATAATATTGAGATGTACCGCTTTGTATGTCTCAGGTGGAAATAAATCTGCCAAATAACGGTGTGCTTTTTCGTTGCTCATTTTCTCTGGTCGCAGGCCAATTCTACCAGTCACCCTATGAATATGCGTATCCACCGGAAAGGCTGCCTTATCTAACGAAAACAACAATACAATGGATGCTGTTTTAGGTCCGACCCCTTTAAATTTCTTCAGCCAGTCCCACGCTTCTTCATCGGTTAGGCTCTTCAAGAAATCTAGGTCGAGTGACCCTCTCTCATCAGTTATTTGGTGTAAGATTTTTTGGATCCGCGGCCCTTTCTGATTGGACAACCCCGCTGAACGAATAGCCTTTATCACTGCGTCTGCCTCAGCATCGCGCACTTTTTCCCACGTTTCAAAATGCTTTTTCAGCTGATTGAATGCCCGATCGCGATTTATATCGTTCGTATTCTGCGATAATATCGTCGAGATCAATTCATCCAAAATCGGCAAAGGGTTCCGCCAGGAAGGCTCACCGTATATTTCCAATAGCCGACAATGCAACTCTAAAGCGCATTCTCGCGGGTTCATTTATTGTTTTCTAATTTAAAGCAAGGCGATGCCCAACCCACCTTCAATTTTCGCCAATTTTTCACTGGAAATTCTGGACCAAAATCCGCCAACTTTTCCAGTTCCTGGGCTTCAAACACACCTAATTGGCGTAATAGTTCCAGAGTTACAGCTGGCCGAACGTGACCTCTGGGATCACCGGCCGGGTAATTGTGCCCCTTTAGATCCCCATCAGATACCTTGAATGCCACACCCAAGGCTGGTGAACCTGGCTTAATTGCACCGGGCATAACCCCAAATGCCTGAAAACCTTCCGCACCCCCTTTGCAAATGACTCTCCCTTGGGCTGCCTGCATCAAGAAAGTATCAAAGTTATCCGGACCCCCGATCATATCGGGGTAAGTGAGCATGGCTTTACTGATCAAGTGACAGGTTTCTGCCCGTTTTTCCGCTAAGCCTTCGGGTTGGCATATGCGGGCGAACGCAAGCGCAGCGTTTCGTAGAGGTAGAGCAAAATTGGGAGCTGAACAACCATCTATGCCAATATGGATTTCTTCCTGCCTTAGGTCAGACATTTCAGCCAGTGCAGCTAATATCTTACGCTGAACAGGGTGATTTGGGTCAATATAAGCCAATCCATCAGGATCGATCTGAATCCCCAACATTCGTGAAAATGCCAGCATTCCGGTGTGTTTCCCTGCGCAATTATGCCGGTTTGGGGTTGGTGTTTCTCCTCGCTCACGCATAGCTTCTGCAGTTTTCCTATCGTAAACAGTATGTATACCACACATCAAGTCCGTTTCGCTTACCCCAGTCTTTACCTGAATGGACCTGATAACAGCAACATGCTCATCCGTACCAGAATGCGAAGCACATAGAAGCGCTACTTCCTGAAGCGTTAATCCATAGAATGACATACCCCCATTTTCTAAAAATGGAAGTGCTTGCAAAGGCTTTGCAGAAGAACGCGTAAAGGTAACAAGCCCAGGGTTCCCATGCCAGGCGACCACCCGACCGGTCGATTCAACCACTGCGATGGCTCCGAAATGCAGGGATTCTACGATATCACCCCGAGTTAATTGAAAGATGGGTTGATAGGGTGAATTCGTCATAAATATCTTTCACTCACCACTGGATTCATTCGGATGGTAACGCCGGGCATAATACTGAAACAATCCATGGCGGTACCTTTGATAATATTGGTCGTGTAATTCTGTTGGAAAGCTTAAATCAGAGAGTAAATTTGGGATCAAGCGCTCGATATCAGACGTCGGAGCGTTCCGCTTGACCATTCGGTCCAGACCTTTAAGGATGCTCTTGAGATGGCGCTGTTGTACCTTCACTGCATCTTGTGAAATTTCGCCTCCCCTTCCACTGATCACTGAATAATCACGGAAGGAATTCATCAGTAAATCCAGAGTTTCAAGCCATGCAGGAATATCTGCATTGGTTAAAAAAGGAGGTTGGTTAAGCATAACCACGTCACCGACAAAAACCACTTTTGCTGATGGAATTACCACCCAGGTCCCGCCGGGTGCTGGTCCAGCATGATATTCGATAAGGACTTCCTGCTCGCCCCAGTGGAGTGAAATTTGGTGTGAAAAGGTGATTTCGGGTAATGCCCAACGTGTCCCGACCACGTCATCATAGGTCTCCCATACCGAGCCACTTTCAGCGTTTTGACCTTTGAATACAGAAGGTCGCCCACGAAACACCTGTGCAGTCTTTTGGTGTGCGATGATCGTACACTCCATAGATCTTGCACCTAGGGTACGGTCCGCATGTGCATCAAGATTGACCAGCATACGGTTTGGTTTTGCGCCCATATTATAGAGCAGGTTCAGCCAGGTTCGGGCATCCTCCGCACGCAAAGGGGCGTCAATCAGGATCGTCCCCATCGGTAGAAGGATTGCTCCCACCGTGACCCCAAGGTATGAATTTTCAATATAAATACCGCGTTCAATCTGCTGCATAGTTTTCTCTGATTATCATGATTTGTAAGCAGTTCAAGTTTTCGCAACCGGTAACGTAAATATGAAGCGAGAACCAACTCCGAGCTCACTTTCAACCCAAATTCTGCCACCATGTGCCTGGACTGCCAGCCGGCAATAAGCTAATCCCAGACCTAGCCCTTTTGGTCCATTCTCTGTTTTTAGGCGGGTAAATTTATCAAAGATGCGTTCATGCTCGGAAGCCGGTATCCCAGGTCCGTGGTCCTGAACCCATATAACGACTTGATCGTCTCCCCGCCGCGCGCCAACCTCAATACTGCTACCAGGAGGCGAATATTTACTTGCATTCTCTAATAAATTGGTCACCATTCTGCGGATCATATCCTGATCAACCAGCACTTTGGGCAGATTCTTATTAACTTTATAGTTTATTGACTGATTTTTATTATTTACGGTTGACTCTATCGCCTGCACCGCTTCATAAACCAGTTCATAGACACTCACCAGTATTCGCTTCCCGATGGGTTGTCCTGCCTCTAGAGTACTCAAATCCAACAACGACTCTGTCATCCGTTGAATCCGCTCGGTTGAGCGCATTGAAATTTCCAATAATGATTTCATTGCGGTATCATTCGGTGGCAGCATCGTGTCTAGTAAATCTAGGCTAGCGACAACATTTGCCAGCGGTGATCTTAAGTCATGGTAAATCATCGAGGTCAGATCATCTCTTAGGGTATCAAGCTTCTTTTGCTCAGTGATATCACGCAAAATCCACTGCAACCGAGAGATATCTTCAGTTTGAATTTCACGAACATATATTTTTATCGGTACTTCATAACCGCTGGCAGTACATAACCTCGACTCATAGGAGAGTGTCTTGCCAGAATGGAGCTGATTAAAATCCTCACCCACCAATTCCTGGTTAATTTGATGGATTTGATTAATCCGCATTGCTCGTAAATCGTTTTTAGTATAATCCGAGGTCAACACAGCTTGCCGGTTTGCTTCTAATATCTCTCCACTCCAATTGGTGATCAAAATTGGGTCAATGCTATCTTCGAACAGATCCTGGTACCTCTGATGAGCAGCTTGAAGCTGCTCAAATAATTGGGCATGACGAATGGCAGTGCCTGCCAGGTTGGCTATCCCTGTGAGGATGAGTAACGAATTTTGATCAAAATCCCCTTCTTTTGGATTGATTGCCTCCAATGTGCCGATGACTTGTCCCCTGTAATGGATCGGGGCGCATAGGACTGCTTTGGAAGGTGTCCCTTTTACCTGATCTGCATTGGGGTCAAAACGATCATCTTTGCTCGTATCCTGGGTGATCACACCATCATCATGTTCGACTACCCAATATGAAATTCCGCGTTCAATTCTACGAGGTAGTCCGCCTAGTTTGTTTTTTAGCCCTCCCTTGGTAGCGCGTATCTCCAAGTTGCCGCTTTGGAGGTTCACCAAGGTCAGCATAACCACTTGTATATTTAATGCTAAATCAGTCTGTTCCAGGATGCCGCCAAAAACATCTTCTAGATTCAAGCTGGCAGATATCCCTGACGCACTTTTTGCCAGAGAGGTCATAACTTCGGCATGACGCTGGCTTTCAGCATACAGCCGGGCATTAAGCACTGCGATTCCTGCTTGGTCTGCAATAGCCTGCACCAAGGCAACATGCTCGGATCTGAAGAAACCCGGGGTTGGATGAACCAGAGTCAAGACGCCCACCAGCTTATCGCGGGTGAGAATTGGTGCACTGACTGCTGATTTGGGTAATTGCTTTTCGTCGTCTTCATATTGACGGGGCATCCAACGTGAATCCTGGCTGGTATTTTCCACCAATGCCACCTGTCGTTCGCGCACTACCCAGCCAGATAAACCTCTTTCAAGTGTATCAAGTAGGCGACTTGTTGTATGGTTGTGGATCGTGGCCCCCGCAACGATTGCCGAATCGACTGGGATTCCATTGTCATCCAATACAATAATGGACCCGTTTATTGCGCCAACATTTTGCATGGACAAAAACAGGACCCGTTCCAATAGTGTCCGTAAATCTAGCGCTGAGCTCAATTCACGGCTGATATGGTAGAGCAACTCCAAAGAGGAGCGGGTTGAATTATCCTCTTCAATACCTGGAAGTAATTTATTCATCCAAAATGCGAGCCCATCTCAGTATAGCATAATTCCTATTCACCCAGAGATCTGTATCCGCGGGAAATCCATGAGAAGCACTTCGAGTGCTAGGCGTGAATTAACATTGCGGTCAATTCGATCCATGGTGCTTTCGATGGCGCTGACATAGAATTGTGCTTTGCTCAATCCAATTTCGTTTGCCAAGTCTTTGATCTGTACCGCATGATCCAGGTTGGTAATCGAGCCGGTTATTCCAGTTGAAAAAATGAGCACATCCCGCCAAAACGTAAGCCAGACCTCTAGCACACTCCGTAATTCTTCTTTATCATCAACGCTCGCTTTAGCAAATGCAAATCTTTCACGCCGCGAGCTGCCCAGTAATCGGACCAGCTCTTCTAAACAGGATTGTCTTTGTTCAAGGAGCTCGGGCTGTTCATATAATCTGATCGCATATCCTGGTCGACCGCCAGAAATATGTGCCAGTTTTTCCGCGGTCTCTTGCGGTACACCCCTGATGGTCTGTAAACCCTTGGCCGTCTCATCCAACGACAGCGGGCGAAGTCTTAGGATTTCACAACGTGATACGATCGTCGGTAAAAGACACTCCACACTATTCGCGGTTAAGATAACCACCACTTGAGGAGGTGGTTCCTCTAGTGTTTTCAGCATGGCGTTGGCTGCGCTGCTGTGCGCTTCTTCAAAACGCAGGATCAACGCTACCCGGTAACGTGCTTCATATGGAGCTAACGACAGGCTGTGTTGCAGCTCACGCACTTGATCGATCCTCAGAATCTGCCCCTCATTTTCAGCCTCTACCACCATGAGATCCGGATGCTGCATCAGCCCAAGCCGCTTACAGTTAGAACATTTCCGACATGGCTGACCAGCCACTGGAGGCTTAAGGCAATTTAATCCTTGTGTGAAGCGTAATGCTAACGTTCGCCGTCCCACACCCCGTGGTCCAGTGATTAGATATGCATGTCGTTCTCGCCTTTGAGCTATATGCTCTGCAAGCAGATCTACCGCCCATTCATGCCCAATCATGCCCCAGTCCATTCTGTGATTTTAGCCTAGAGCCAGAATCTTGACAACCAGCAACCTTAAAACTGTCGGTTTGGTAAGTATGGTAGAATTTGCCGGATGGACCTCCTCGCTGGTCTAAACACACAACAACAACAAGCTGTAATGGCAGGTCTGGGTCCCGTCTTAGTAATGGCGGGACCCGGTTCTGGTAAGACGCGTGTCCTCACTCAACGTATCGCGTATTTAATCAGTAAGGTGGGGGTACGACCATATAACATTCTAGCGGTTACTTTTACCAACAAAGCTGCCCGCGAGATGGAAACGCGGGTAATCAATTTATTGGGGGAAAGTGCCCGCGGAGTGACGCTGGGCACCTTCCATGCGACATGCGCTCGTATCCTCCGCCGTGAGGCTGAACACCTGCCGTTCAATTCAAACTTTGTTATCTTCGATGAAGATGACCAGATGGGATTGGTCAAGAGTGTCATTGCTGACTTGAATCTGGATGACAAACAATATCGCCCTCTGGCGATCCTGAACTCCATCTCGAATGCAAAAAATGAATTAATCCTTCCGGATGAATATCCGCTACAAACTTATCGCGACGAAGTCGTCAAGCGGGTTTATATCGGCTATCAGCAACGACTCCTTACGAATAATGCCGTGGATTTTGATGATCTGCTACTATATACCGCATTCTTATTAGACGATAACCCTGCTGTACGTGAACACTATGGACGCCGTTACGAGCATGTCTTGGTGGATGAATTTCAGGATACCAATCTGGCGCAATACGTTTTGTTGAGAAGGTTATCCTCTTATCACAATAATATCTTTGCTGTTGGGGATGCTGACCAATCGATTTACCGTTGGCGCGGGGCAGATTATCGCAATGTATTGCGCTTCGAACAGGATTATCCTGATGCTCAGGTAATTTTGCTGGAGCAGAACTATCGCTCCACCCAGCAGATCTTGGATGTAGCCATGGCCGTCATCGACTCGAACCCAAACCGCACCCCAAAAAGATTGTTTACCGAGCGCAATGAAGGTCTTAAGGTCATATTACATGAAACGTATGATGACCGGCAGGAAGCCTCGTTTGTCGTGGATACAATTGCCAGCCTGGTTGGGCGCTTGCAAATCAAACCAGGTGACGTAGCGGTGATGTATCGCACCAACGCCCAATCCCGTCTGCTGGAGGAAGCCTTTCTACATGCTGGCCTGCCATATAAACTCGTTGGCGCCCAACGTTTCTATGGTCGCCGTGAGGTGAAGGATATTATTGCCTATATGCGCCTGGTCCATAACCAAAATGATGAGCTGAGTTTAATCCGGGTCGTCAATGTACCACCACGAGGGGTTGGGGATAAAACCTTGCAGGTTTTGCGCACCCAAGCCCAGAAAGCTGGTCTGACCCCGGGTGAGCTTTTGCTTCAGATGGGTCGCGATCCAGAGCCCTTTACAGCTTCTTTTCCACACCGAGCCTTAACCATCCTGGCAGGCTTTGCTGAGTTATTGTCTCGTTGGATCACCCAAGCGGGTGAGCTTGCACCATTGTATATTATGGATCGTATCATTGACGAAACCGACTATCATGCATATATTGATGACGGCACAGATGAAGGCACCGACCGTTGGGAAAACGTGATGGAGTTACGCCGCCTGGCAGCTGAATATCAGGATAGAACGCTGAGTGATTTCCTCGAAAATATCGCTCTGGTCTCCGATCAGGATACGATTGAAACCAGCGCCAATATACCCACTCTTCTCACTTTGCACGCTGCCAAAGGGCTGGAATACCCGGTTGTATTCATCACTGGATTGAACGAGGGCACTCTTCCCCATTCACGTTCGTTTGAAGATCCCGAAGCGATGCAGGAGGAAAGACGATTATTATATGTAGGTATCACCCGTGCAAAAGATAGACTATATATGGTATATGCTCAAAACAGAAGTGCATTTGGATATCCTGATCCTGTGGAACCATCTCGCTTCCTTTCTGATATTCCAGATCACCTTCTGGATGAAACTAGTTCTTTGCGTACCATGCGACCATCTAAGCTGAGCAGCTTCGATTCGAAAACCATCCAATGGGAATCAAAACGACCCGGAGCTACTCGTATCACATCACAAAGATACCAGCCTGGTACACATGTGCAGCATCCAGTTTGGGGAGATGGTATGGTGTTAAGCAGTCGTATCCAGGATGATGATGAAATTGTGGATATTTTTTTCGAGAATGTTGGCATGAAACGCGTCGCCGCTTCTCTGGCTAATCTAAAAACGAAAGGATAGCTATTACCACCTCACAGCATTCATGCAGGGTCATGTTCAGTGGATCTAGTTATTCTTTTTTAATAATCCGCTGTATAATCCTCTCATGCCCATACTCGATTCCCACTCTCTGGAGATTATTAGTAGAAGCACTGAACAGACCCGGCGGGTGGGAATGCGGCTTGGTGCATTACTCAAGCCTGGCGACTTGGTCGCCTTGGTAGGTGACCTTGGATCAGGGAAAACCACACTGGCACAAGGGATTGCAGCTGGCTGGGGATCGTTCGATCCAGTCTCCAGCCCGACATTCGTGCTTGTCAATGTCTATCGCCACACCGATGGTTTGCGTCTCTTCCACTTGGATGCTTACCGTCTGAACGGTCCAACCGAAGCGCTGGATCTCGACTTGGAGAATATGCTTGACCAGGGCCCCATGATTGTCGAGTGGGCGGAGCGCGTCCAGACAGTGTTGCCTGAACAAGGCTTATGGATCCACCTGAATTATATTGATGATGTACAACGTGACCTGATATTCTCTGGTCGCGGCCAGTATTATGAAGACTTGTTGTCTCGTTTTCGCAAATTGGTATATGGAGGCTGAGTGCTTTTAGCAATTGATACCTCCACCCGTAATGTTGGCATCGCCATATATGATGGCATCCAGGTTCTCAGTGAAACCATCTGGGCAAGCCACGATTATCACACCGTCGAACTAGCTCCTGCAATTGCTGAAACCCTTACTCGTGCTGGTCTAGAAATACAGAATCTCAAGCTTCTGGCAGTCGCAACGGGACCTGGGTCTTTTACTGGCTTACGGATTGGCCTGGCCGTAGCAAAAGGGATTGCCCTGGCATGCCATCTGCCAATTATTGGAATACCAACCCTGGATATCGTGGCTGAATCTCAACCAGTCTCACCCGGATTACCCCTGGCAGCTGTTCTTCAGGCAGGACGCGGCCGACTTGTTGTCGGATGGTACACTGCCAACAATGATCGCTGGCAGCTTAACCCACCCATCGAGATTATGGACCCACTAATACTCTCTAGGCATATTCATGAGCCTACTCTGGTTTGTGGTGAACTTTCAGAAGAGCAACAACATGTACTAGCGAGAAAATACAGAAATGTCATTCTCGCCTCACCAGCCCACTCCATTCGACGGCCCTCATTATTAGCAGAATTGGCATGGAAGCGTTGGCAGTCGGGCGATATCGACGATCCCGTGACCCTCTCCCCAACCTATTTACACCCGGGTGAACCAATCCCAGATTAAATGGTTCTCTTCAGCGATCTAGCCTACTGGCAAAACCCAATAATTCAGGTTGTGTCTGTGACTCATCCAATCCTCCCGGTTCAGATTCAAGCCCTTAAGTTTCGCCCAATGAAATTGGAGGATATCCCTCAGGTTCATGAAATTGATGTACTTTCATTTGCCTTGCCATGGCCAGAGAAATCCTATCTCTTCGAGCTTACTGAAAACCCCACCACCCTGGCATTAGTCGCTGAGAGCATTCAACGCGATTCTGAAGCAGTTGTGATTGGAATGGCTGTTGTCTGGATAATAATCGATGAAGCGCACATTGCGACAATAGCTATTCATCCAGATTTTCGCGGATATGGTTTCGGGAAAAAATTACTGGCAGAGACGTTGCGTCAATCCATCCAAAGGGGTGCTCTTGATGCCACCCTGGAAGTCCGTGAAAATAATCTTTTAGCTCAACAGATGTACACGAAATTTGGGTTTACAATCGTTGGGCGGCGCTTGCATTATTACCACGACAATAACGAAAATGCGGTTTTAATGACCTTGGATAAAATGGGTCCTCAGTATCTTGCTTGGTTAAATGAAGCTCTTCTATAAATTTGAAATCAATCTTGGAAAATTGAACGGTTATCCTTTATACTTACGCAACATTTTGAAGGAGGCAGCTAGTGGACGAAGAAAAAAAGCGTCTCGCTGAAGCAACCTTGGCTCAAATTGCCAGAGAGGTTTCAGTATGCCAGCGCTGTATGTTGCACCATTCGCGTAAGTTGGCTGTCCCTGGTGAAGGACCAGTGGATTCTGAAATTATGTTCATCGGTGAAGGACCTGGGTTCCATGAAAATGAACAGGGTCGCCCCTTTGTCGGTGCAGCAGGAAAATATCTGGAAGAATTATTAGCCAAAATAAACATGCGGCGGGAAGATGTATTTATTGGTAATGTGGTCAAATGTCGGCCTCCCAATAACCGCGATCCGCTCCCTGATGAGCTCGCTGCATGCAGTGATTATCTGGAACGGCAGATCCAGGTGATTAACCCCAAGGTCATTGTCACCCTTGGGCGTTACTCCATGGCACGTTTCCTGCCCAACGCCAAGATTAGCGATGTACATGGACAATCATTTCGCATCAAAGGACGCCTTGTGGTGCCAATGTTCCACCCAGCAGCTGCCTTACATCAGCCCTCCCTGAAGATTTCAGTGGAACGCGATTTTACACATTTGCCGGAGTTAATCACCAAAGCAGATGAATCTTCTATTGTCAAAGAAGAAAAACCACCCGAAGATAAATCAGAACCCACTCAGCTGAGTTTGTTCTAATTTATATCAAATGAGGTTATATGAACCCGGTAAAAGATGCATTATTAAACTCACTACGTGAACATTCCGCCAAAATTGGTATCCTCGGTCTTGGGTATGTGGGCTTACCACTTGCCGCTACTTTTGGTGATGCAGGCTTCCAGATCATCGGCATCGATCCAGACCCTCGCAAAGTGAACTCTTTGAACAAGGGTGAAAGCTATATCCAGGATGTTCCTGACAAACAAGTCGCCAGACTCCTGAAATCCGGTAGATTCTCTGCCACGACAGATTTTTCTGCCCTCCGCGGTTGTGATGCGGTAAGCATCTGTGTCCCCACGCCATTAAAGAAAACTGGGGATCCTGATATGTCGTTCATCCTGAGTGCTACGGAAGAGCTCGCCAAATACATTCATCCAGGCATGATTATTGTCCTCGAATCGACCACCTATCCTGGCACAACCCGTGAAGTCTTGCTCCCCAAACTCGGTAAGGATAAGGGACTTGTAGTTGGTAAGGATTTCTTCCTGGCTTTCTCTCCCGAGCGGGTTGATCCCGGTCGTGAAGATTGGACCACGCTTAACACCCCCAAGGTGATTGGCGGTATTACTGAAGAGTGCACTGAAGTAGCCACAGCCTGGTACTCTCAAGCATTAAAAACGGTGGTACCAGTTTCTTCAGCTGAAGCAGCTGAGCTCTCCAAATTGCTTGAGAACACTTTCCGCATGATCAATATTGGGATGGTCAATGAGCTGGCCATCATGTGCGAACGTCTCGGTGTCGATGTATGGGAAGTGATTGATGCCGCAGCGAGCAAACCATTCGGATTTATGAAGTTCACACCTGGTCCAGGCCTTGGCGGTCATTGCATCCCTGTCGATCCGTTGTATCTTTCCTGGAAAATGAAGGCATTTCAATATAATGCCCGCTTTATCGAATTAGCGGCCGATATTAACACAAACATGCCTCGTTATGTCGTCAGCAGGGTAATTGACGCTTTCAATGATCGGGGAAAATCGCTAAAAGGCTCCAAATGCCTTGTTTTGGGAGCTGCCTACAAACCAGATATTGATGATATCCGTGAATCGCCTGCCCTGGATGTGATAGGATTACTGCAGAAAAAGGGAGCGAGGGTTGAGTACCATGACCCCTATATTCCTCGTCTGCGTACACACGACGATATTGAAATGGAGAGTGTCAAAGATGTGATGGATGCCGTGCGCCACTCAGATTGTGTCATCATCATCACCAATCACTCGTCGTATGACTATAAAGCCATTCTCAAGGAAGCTAAATTCATTTTCGACTCTAGGAATGCCTTGGGAAAAATAAGTAAGAATAATCCAAAGGTGGTCCGCCTATAAATTATGGAAAACTACCTGGTAAGTGGAGCAGCCGGTTTCATCGCCTCACGCGTCATCGGAATGCTACTTGATTCTGGTCATACTGTCGTAGGGGTGGATAACATGAATGATGCCTATGACGTCCGAATGAAGGAATATCGCCTGAAGAAACTAGAGCATCATCCCAATTTCATCTTTCAGCGGTCAGATATTTCAGATCGAGCTGCTTTTACGGAAATGTCACCCCTACGGGAACAAAAGTATGACGCAGTTATCAACCTTGCAGCCCGGGCAGGTGTACGCCAGTCAGTTGAAAATCCCTGGGTGTATGTGGATACCAACGTTACTGGCACACTGAATTTGCTCGAATTTTGCCGTGAGCAGAATATACCCAAATTCATCCTCGCTTCTACCTCCAGTATCTACGGACGTGAGGCGCCCCTCCCCACTCCCGAAACGTACAGTAGTGATCTTCCTCTGCAGGTCTACGCTGCCACAAAAAAAAGCGCTGAAGTCTTGTGCCATGTCTATCATTATTTGTATGGTCTGGATGTCACTGTTTTCCGCTACTTTACAGTCTATGGTCCAGCTCCACGCCCCGATATGGTCATGTTCCGTTTAGCCCAATGGATCAGTGAATGTCGAACGGTTAAATTGAATGGTGATGGTGAGCAATCGCGCGGCTTCACTTACCTCGATGACATCGCCCGCGGGACATTACTCGGACTCAAACCTTTAGGATATGAGATCATCAACCTGGGTGGTCACGAGGTCATCAAGATTAATGATCTAATTCGCATGCTTGAATCTCTGACGCGGCAGAAAGCAAAAATTGAATATTTTCCCCCTCATCCTGCAGATATGGCTACTAATTGGGCAGACATCAATAAAGCTCGCAGCTTGTTGGATTGGAAACCCATCACGGGGTTGAACGAGGGCGTTGCCCATCTTGTAGATTGGTACAACCAGGAACGTTCATGGGCAAGCGACATTCTCACCCCTTGATATTTTCCTTCTCTCCACACCACTTTACTGCGCATACATAATCATAGCCTCATATGCTAAATACACTTCGCACGTGGTGGCAGGATAAACTGCTCAGAGGTGTGCTAAAAAACAGCAGTTACCTCTTCAGTAGTAATACCATTTCCGCTGCCATGGCAATGGTCAACTCTGTCTTTGCCACGCGACTATTAGGCATAAGTGGTTTGGGGTTGGTCGTCACCATCCAAACCTTTGCTTCAAATATCAATCGCTTACTCTCCTTCCGCATGAGTGAAGTCGTGGTCAAATACCTTGGGCAGGCACTGGCGGTCGATCAAAAAGATGCTGTTGAGGATATCCAGGCTATTCAGAATGATCATCAAAATCTTACAACCAACCCACAAGCCGCTGCCATCGTTAAAGGTATAGGTCTTGTCGAAGCTGCCACCTCGATCCTGGCTTACCTGGTATTGCTGCTGCTGACCCCCTGGGCTGCGCGTCTGTTAGCTAAAGACCCTTCTGTGGCAGTCTTGTTTCCATTCTACGGGTTGATGCTGATTGCAAACCTGGTTTACGAAACTTCCACCGGTGTTCTACAAACCTGTAAACGCTTCGATCGATTGGCAATCATCAACACCATCCAGAGTATCATCACTTTTGTTCTTATCATCTTCGCTTTCGTCCTAAAACGTGGTGCTGTTGAAGTCCTTGGTGCCTATCTTTTTGGAAAAGCCTTTGCTGGTGTTGCCATCTCCATCCTCGCATTCAGGCAGATGAACCATACTTTGGGGAATGGTTGGTGGGTCACCTCCTTGCGACAGGTAAAGGATTGGCGTGGTATTTTAGGATTTGCTGTAAATACGAACCTTAACGGCACTGTCAACCTGATCACGCGTGACAACGCCCCTCTATATCTGGCGTACCTGAGCCCGGCGAATGTTGCTCAGGGTTATGTCGGCATTTTCAAGCTGGGATTATCCATTATCAATTTCATCACCCTGCCCATTGATCCGTTCATATGGCCGACCTATGCAGAAATCACCCGCACTATTGCACTCCGCCAGTGGCAAAAAACCCGGAGCTTACTCAAACAGGTCAGCTCTATTGCTGGAGTCTGGACATTGGCTGCCTCTGCAGGGATCGCACTCCTCGGTTGGTGGCTGATCCCCTTGGTTTATGGTCCTGCCACCGCTCCCGTTTACCCGGTGGTGCTGATTCTATTGGTCGGATATGGCATGGCGAATATCCTCAATTGGAACCGACCATTGTTGCTTGCTTTCGGAAAACCTTCCTATCCACTTGTAGTGGCTTTGATCGTCGGAGTGGCTGAAATTTTGCTAATTCTCTGGTTGGTTCCTCGTAGTGGTTATCTCAGCATGTCAGCTATCCTGGCTGGTTATTTAGCAGTCTCTGTTGGGATAATTGCCTGGCGTGGTTGGCGGGAAATCCGGGATCATGAAGCTAGAGAAGTTTTGTCTGCTGAGGCTGCCTCAAAGGACGTTCTAGGATGATATCCTGGATTTAGCGTATGAAAATTGCCTGTATCTCCGCCTCACGGGTACCTTCGACGACAGCTAACAGCATACAGGTGATGAAAGCCTGTCAGGCGATCAGCCAGCTCGGGCATGAAGTGCATCTATTCCTACCACGATATAAAAATCAACTAAAAAATACTGATTTGACCTCCTTTTATGGTCTCAAAACTCAATTCCCGATTGAGTGGCTATCTTCCCGGCAAAGTCTTAGGAGCTACGATTTTGCTTTCCAAGCTACTCGAAAAGCACGTCAATTAAAAGCGGATATCACCTATGTGTGGTTCCTACAAGCCGGGATTTTTTCCCTGTTAGCTCACCTGCCTGTGATCATCGAGCTCCACGGACCACCTGAAGGTAGTTTTGGACCTTCATTATTCCGTCTCTTTCAGAAAATTCCAGGTAAAAAGCGTCTTCTCCCCATTACCCACGCTCTGGCCAATCAATTTCATGAACGATTCAATATCGACCTTGATGACAAACACCTAATGCAAATGTCCCCCAATGGTGTGGACTTGGAGCGTTATTCCAATTTACCTGAACCAGGTGCTGCACGTACGCTTCTCGGTATGCAATCCATACTGACTGTTGGTTATACTGGCCATTTATATCCCGGGCGTGGGATGACTTTGTTAATCGAGCTCGCCCGTTGTTTCCCGCGCATCAACTTTTTATGGGTAGGTGGTCGTCAACAAGATGTAAATGCCTGGCGGGAGCGTCTAGTTGCTGAAAATATCGGGAATATCACCCTGGTAGGATTTGTCGAAAACAGCCAGCTTCCGTTATACCAGGCAGCTGCAGATATCCTACTTATGCCATACGAAAGAGTGATCACTGGTAGTAGTGGCGGAAATTCGTCCACCTATGCCAGTCCTATGAAAATGTTCGAATATATGGCATGCAAACGGGCAATCATCTCCAGCGACCTTCCCGTCATCCGTGAAGTATTGAATCCCTCCAACGCCTTGCTTTGTCCACCTGAGGATATTGATGCCTGGTCACAGGCGTTAGGAAGCTTGATTTTTAATGAGGACAAACGCTATGCGTTAGCCGAGCAAGCCTGGTTAGACATCCAACAATACACCTGGCAGGAACGTGCTCGCAAAGCGCTGGAAGGATTCGTCCCCCAGCATCAAAAATCTCACTCTTTTGACTGAATCCAAACTAATGATATCCAAGAAGCTGTCATCATCAGCGACCATATGGCTGGTCATTGTTCTTGCAGTGGCATTTCTTGAGCGGCTGTTCATAATCATCTTCTACCAACCTGTTCCATCTAACGACACCCCCAGTTATCGTCACTTGGCAGAATCTGTCTTACAAGGTTTCGCTAACTATGATGGTACCCGAACACCTGGTTATCCAGTCTTTTTAGCTCTTGTAGGCAGTGATCAGCGAGTTTGGCAGATTCAGCTGCTTCTTGGCTTTGCTACAACTTTCCTCTTATTTTATATTGGCTGGAAACTGACTGATAAGCCCTGGTTTGGAGGTTTAATTGCCCTGGCGCACACGCTTAACTTGGGCCAACTCTTTTTTGAATCCAACCTGCTCACTGAGACATTAACTACCTTTCTGCTGGTATTGACTATGGCTGGGATGCTTGCCTGGCTTTTATCTCCGAAATTTCGCAATCTCTGGTTGGCTTTCTCATTGGGATTGATTTCCTCAGCGACTCTCCTGGTTCGCCCGTTATTTATCTACCTTCCATTCTTCTTGCTTATATTTCTATGGCTCGAGCCCAGGTTATTCACAAATCCTGCAAAACTCGTATATGAGGAAGGCGACATAATTATAAAGAAGCCAACCCATTTCCAACATCTTCCTTGGCGTTTCGTAATTGCTTTCCTGGTTCCGGTTGCCCTCCTTCTCGGGGGTTGGCTTACCTTCGTCCATAACCGCTTTGGCAATTGGACACTGACGACAATGACTGGTTATCACCTCATCCAGCATACGGGTAACTTCTTTGAATATGTACCGGACGAATATGCCGCCCTGCGGGATACATATATTAAATATCGGGATGCTCACATTGCCCAATTTGGTACCCAGACCAACACCATCTGGGCTGCCATCCCAGAGATGAGCCGGGTTTCAGGTTACGGTTTTTACAACCTTTCAAGAGTGTTGACGCGTATATCAATCCAGCTGATCCTGAAGCATCCATTTCTATTTATTAAAAGTGCGATCTCAGGTTGGTGGTTGTTCTGGCGTGCCCCAGTCTATTGGTCTGCTGATGCCTTCCACATCGCCTCGCTGGGAGTCGGGTTCAAATATGCAATCCAATTTCAACGCCCCGTGGTATTTTTTATCAATCTTGTCTTCATTTTCACTTCTTTTTCTTTTGCACTCATCGAATTCCTTTCTGCCATTCGTCATAAACCACCACCGGCACCCATCCGGGTTACTCGCCCAACCCTGCATGCCTTTATGTGGATGTTGCTGGTCAATATCTGGATTACCTCAATCCTGCAAACTCTTCTCGACCATGGAGATAATCCACGCTTCCTGGAGCCTTTACAGTCTCTGGTGGTTCTATGGGTTGCTGCCTTCATCCTACAATTAGTCATCCATAAGCATGCTATCTCCTAGTCTTCACCTCAGCACAATCTTATCAATTTCCATGTGAGTTCCCTGTTATGAACAAGTTGCGTTTGACCAAAGCATTCTGGATGATTTGCATTACAGTTCTCCTCATCGCAGCACTGCTTGCTTTCGTAGATAAAAGCGGGAACCTGCTTCAAAGCTGGATCGCTTATTCTATCCTGCTCGGGTTCGGAGCATTTAGCATTTATGGTGTGTGGAAGGCGGTTAAAGCCAGCCAGAAAGTCACCACAGTCGCCCTTATTTCTTTTTTTCTACGCTTGGGTATCGGCGTCGCCCTTACCCTTTTGTTACCCATAGTCGGTTACCAGGATAACGCTGAACATAAAGCTGGTTATGTCTTTACAGACGCATATATCCGCGATAATCAAGCCTGGAGTCTGGCAGTCTCCGGAGACTCACTGAGTACTGCCTTCTCTGGTCATTTCTCCGGTGACCAGTACGGAGGCATGCTCGCCTTGAGTGCCTTCATCTATCGCTTCCTCAGCCCTGGTGCGCATCGCCCCTTGTTAATCCTCATTCTGGTCGCCACTTTCTCAGCGATTGGTGTACTTTGTCTCTGGAAGGCCTCCCGTACATGGTTCGGTGATAAAACTGCTCTCCTTGTGATTTGGTTATTTGCTTTGTATCCTGAGAGTGTTTTGTTGGGCAGCAGCCAAATGCGGGAGGCGATTGTGGTACCGATGACTGCAATATCTTATTACGGATTGTCCGAAATCCAAGCCAAAAAGAAGTCTGGCTGGGTATGGATTATCCTCTCAATAATTTTCTTGGTTGCCATTCAACCTCTGTTGAGTTTTATTTCCTTCGCTGTTCTGTTGGGAGTATGGCTTTTCGACCCTGTAACTTTACACGCGCTCAAACAGCGGAAGACGATATTGACGATCGTCTTCTTGGTCAGCCTTCTCCTGATTGCCATGCTGGTCGCAAGCTCGATCCTGGCAAATCTCCCCTCGTTACAAGGTAACGGACCTTTAAGCGTCTATATTACCTGGTTCCGAAATAACTTTACCTTCCAAAGCTACCTCCTCGAGCGTAGCTCCGGGATATTCCAAAGCTTATTGAATAGCATCGGTGAACAGTGGCGCTGGCTGATCATTTTGGTATATGGGATTGCTCAACCTGTGCTACCGGCTGTCGTCGGTGATCCGAGTGCTGCATGGATAATGCGCATCATCGGTTTGCTGCGCGCAGCTGGATGGTACTCTTTGGCTCTCTTCCTTGTCTATGGCGGATTGAGTGTATTTCGCAACCGCCATGAAACCCGAGGATTTCAATTAATCTGGATTAGCATCATCAACTGGGCTTGGATCATGGTAGCTGCCTTAAACGCAGGGGCTGACCAGTGGGATAACCCACGCTACCGGGCTATTCTCCTGATCTGGCAGGTGATCTTGGCTGCATGGGCATGGGATTGGGCACGCTCTCGCCACGATTCCTGGCTTTGGCGTTGGTTGGCTGTCGAGGCAGTTTTCGTTGGGCTGTTCACTGAATGGTATCTCGGGCGTTACTATCCGGGTTTCGTTCATTTGGATATTAAATGGATGACCCTGATCATCTTGCTGATTTGTGGGATGATCCTTGCAGGTGGGATTATCTGGGATCATAAACATAAGGTCAAGCCATCTTCACAGGATTCTAGTTTATAATTCAATCGTTGAATTTTGACATTTGAGGAGAATCAACTTGCCAACTGCAATCATCACCGGAATTACCGGTCAGGATGGCTCTTACCTGGCTGAGCTGCTTATATCGAAAGGCTACCGCGTGATTGGAATGATGCGTCGTTCCAGCGTGGTCACTTTTGAGCGCATCCAGCACATCCAGGATCAAATAGATATCATCCAAGGCGATCTACATGACCAGAGTTCCCTGATGGACCTTATGGAGCAATACAAACCAGACGAGGTATATAATCTGGCTGCCCAATCCTTCGTTCCCACATCTTGGAATCAACCCGTCCTCACGGGTGAAGTCACCGCCCTGGGGGTCACTCGCATGTTGGAAGCTATTCGTTTGCTCAGCCCTAAAACACGATATTATCAAGCCTCGTCCAGTGAAATGTTTGGAAAAGTGCATGAAGTACCTCAAAAGGAGACGACTCCCTTCTACCCCCGCAGCCCATATGGTGTTGCTAAGGTTTATGGGCATTGGATCACGGTCAATTATCGCGAATCGTATAACCTTTTTGCGGTCTCTGGCATTCTCTTCAATCATGAAAGCCCTCGCCGAGGCATTGAATTTGTCACCCGCAAAATTACCTACGGGGCAGTGCGCATTAAGTTGGGTCTGGCAAAAGACCTGCGCCTGGGTAACTTGGAAGCTCACCGCGACTGGGGTTTTGCCGGAGATTACGTTGACGCGATGTGGCGCATGATTCATAATGATCATCCCGAAGATTTCGTCGTCGGGACAGGTGAAACTCATTCCGTCCGTGAATTTTGTGAAAAGGCTTTCTCTTACCTCGGATTGGATTACCAGGATTATGTCATCCAAGAACCTCGATTTTATCGCCCAGCAGAAGTCGACATGCTCGTCGCTGACTCTACCAGAGTGCGTCAGAAACTCGGTTGGGCTCCCAAAGTGGACTTTGCTGGACTGGTTGAGATGATGGTGGATGCGGATTTGAAACACCTTGGAGGGGAGATCACCTGAGCGAAAAGTTGACTATTCCAGGCACTCAAACCGACACACCCCCTGGTCAGGGTTCCGGTGTGAAAAGAGATCGTCCCTCATGGTTGCGCTGGTTTGGTACAGTGCTGGCGGTCGGATTGCTCATCTATTTACTGAGCCAGCAAGGGTGGTCAGAGATTGCATCAACCGCCAGACAGATTGCCTGGTGGCGTTTTGTTTTGGCACTCATTTTAGTTATGATCTCACGTTTTGCAGTCGCGGGGCGCTGGCATGTGTTAATGCACTCAGCAGAATCCGGTATCACTCCCCGCCAATCCATCCGCCTGACCTTCGCCATGCTGTTCTCCTCAAACTTCCTGCCCACTACTATTGGAGGCGATGTTGTGCGGTTGGCTGGAGCAATCCGCCTGGGGTTTGACCAGGCAATCAGCTTGGCTTCGCTGGTCGTGGATCGCCTTGTGGGTATGACAGGCATGGCCATGGCGCTCCCTTTTGGGTTTCCAGCCTATATCCATTACCTCACAAGTCCAGCCATAGCGATCTCCCTCGCTATCCCGTGGCTTGACCCAATTGTGATAAAGCTCCAGCGCTTTTTTCGGGAGCTTGTTCAGGCATTGAAGATATGGCTTAATCATCCTCGTTCGCTTTTAGGTGCGCTCGGCTTCACCTGGGCACATATGCTCTGCACTTTCGCCATGGTTTGGTTGTTGTTAGTCGGAATGGGTGAGCATATATCTTTCTGGCTGGTGATGGGATTATGGAGCGCCACTTATTTCGTCACCCTTCTGCCCATTTCAATCAATGGTATGGGTGTTCAAGAGCTGGCTATGACTTTTTTCTACGTAGCAATTGGAGGCATTTCCCAATCCTCTGGCCTAGCGCTGGCCTTACTGATGCGCCTCCTGCAATTGATTGCCAGCCTTCCTGGTGCATTGTTCATCCCAGACATCCTGGCCGGTAAAAAATAATGCATAAAAGCGGAATTACCTAACTAGCTACCTATTAATATCGCATGAAGCCATGCATACAGCTTTATTCGAAAAACCAAATGACAATATCCGTCAATAATTTGTCGATTTAAGGTAATTTGTGATTCGTAAAGTTTACGGCATAATTTACATAATATCTTTCGCCCTGTTTCCCTGGTTGGTGTTGTCACCTGCCGTCAGCCTGATGGTTAATATTCCTCTACGTTTAGGGATATTCTGTCTACTGTCTGTAGCTGGGGCTTTCTTATTCCGACAGACCTGGCCTCGTCAGGGTTGGGGAACCGCCCTTTTACTCACTACATTAGGTTATGCTACTGCCTACAAGTTCGCCAGTTTTATCCCGGATATTTCAACCTATCCTTTTTCACTAGCCTGGTCTGAAGCCAGCCGATATTATTACGCTTCCCTCTGGTTGTCAAAGCAAGTTTACGGTCTTTCACTGCCACCCTCCGTCCTCCATCCCAGCCGTTATCTTCTGCAATCTATTCCATTTTTAATCCCAAATTCGTCCCTTTGGTTAAATAGGCTTTGGCAGGTGCTCTTATGGGTAGCAACATCCTCCCTCACCAGCTGGTTGCTGGTCGACAAGCTTTCTCTTGCCGCTCATAACAAACCGCTGACCACAACCCTGAGCATGGCTTTCTGGGGAATCCTCTTTCTTTTTCAAGGACCCGTTTATTACCACTTGCTTTTCATGGTGATTCTAATTTTATGGGGTTATGACAGCAATCGCTTCTTACGTACCCTGATCTTGGTTCTGATTGCTTCCCTTTGGGCAGGGATCAGCCGGGTTAACTGGTTGCCCGTCCCTGGTCTGTTGGCTGCTGCGCTTTACCTGCTGGAAGTCAAGCTAGAAAGAAAACCCCTCTGGAGATACCTTTTCCCTCCTGCCATTTGGGTGCTGGCAGGGTCAGGCATCGCTTTTGCGAGCCAGCAGGCGTACCAGCTTTGGTCAGGTAATCCACAAGCCTGGTTCGGCTCCAGTTTCACTTCTGATTTGCTTTGGTATCGCCTGCTGCCCAACCCAACTTTTCCGCTGGGTATCTTGCTAAGTGCATTCCTCGTATCAATACCGCTCATCGGTTTGATGGGTATGTGCCTCATCAACCGCTGGCGAGAATTTCATCTCATCCGTCTGTTGGGCTTGGCTACCATCCTGTGTGCCCTTTTTGCGGGTGGTGTAATTGTCAGTGTCAAAATCGGCGGTGGAAGCAACCTGCATAATCTGGATGCATACCTTACCCTCTTGCTGGTGATTGGTAGTTATATCTTCTTTGACCGCTTCCAGCCCGATCATCCATCCCGGTTGGATGAAGATGTTCAGGATCATCTCACTTCAGCTTCGAGTACACTGTTTAGATTCAGTGAAGGATTATTTATCGCTGGTGCACTGATCATCCCCATGTATTTCACCCTAAGCTCAGGCGGTCAGATTCCCAAGCGAGATTACCCGGCTGCGCAAGCTGCTATACAAACTATAAACACATTGACCCAACAGCCAGTGAATCTCGGTGGTAAAGTATTGTTCATCACTCAGCGACAGTTGCTGACGTTCAATTATGTCCAAAATATTCCCTTGGTTCCCGAAGATGAGCTGGTCTTTCTAATGGAAATGGCGATGTCTGACAATGCTGCCTATATGGATGCTTTCCATGCCGATGTAAGCAAGCAACGCTTTGCCATGATTATCTCAGAGCCGTTAGTCATCCAATATCAGGGCAGAAGTCATGGTTTCGGTGAAGAAAACGATGCTTGGGTGGCGCGCGTCTCCGAGCCAGTATTGTGCTATTATGAACCATCCATTAAATTAAATACAGTTGGTCTGGTTTTATACACCCCTCGCCACGACCCATGCAAATAAGGCGTTCCATGCCCATCATCTCAATCCACACTAATCTCCAGCTCGATGTTGCCAGCACTCTCTCATGCATGAGGATAATCGATGGCTGTTGGTAATGAATTCTTATCGGTTGTTCCAGTCAGTACCCATTGTGACCGGTTTGGCGCTGGTACACTTCTCTTCAATCGGTCATATTTTCTTTTTCTCACAAATAAAGTTGAGGTTACCCAGTGAAAATTAATTATCAAGAAACTACCAATGACTTGCTTGCTCGCATCGATATCCATAAAAAATATGGCAGCCGCGATATCGACGACTGGATGCTTCACCTGATAAATCCCCAAAAAGGCTCAATAATCCTGGACGTAGGATGTGGGGCAGGCAAACAATGCTTCCTTTTCTACAAAGCACTGGAAGGCGAAGCGGATATCACTGGTGGAGATGTCAACCTAGAGTTGCTCGAAAAAGCACGCCAGGAAAATGCCAAGATTGGAAATCGGATCAAATTCATCGATCTAGATTTCAACCAGCGCTTCCCTTTAAGTGATAATCAGTATGATTTACTTACCTCTTCCTTTGCAATATATTATTCTGAGGATATACCATTTACCATTTCAGAGATGCATCGTGTGATTAAGCCAGGTGGGCTTTTGTTTACTACCGGTCCGATGCCTGAAAATAAACGCCTGTTCTACGACATTATCTATGAAGCCACTCATAAGCCTATCCCTCCCATGCCTGGTAGCTCACGCTATTCCAGCCAGATCTATAATGCTATTCAAGTTCTTTTTTCTAAAGTTAAGATCCATATTTTTGAAAACCCCCTGATTTTCGATACCGTCGATCCCTTCCTTGCTTATACTCGCGCTTCCTTATCCGAGGATCGCAGGTTATGGAATAGTCTATTTGAAGAATCAGGAGGATTTGAGCACGTCATGCAGGAGATCAAAATCGTTACTGACCGCCGTTTAGCTCAGGACGGTAAGCTCGTGATGACTAAAGTAGTCGGCGGTTTTATCGCCACCAAGTAGTGTAATCCGAGGGTTGCTAGTGGTATCTGCCAAATGCCAGTCTTGTCTGAACTGGTAATATTATTAACCAACCGATAAAAAGCGGTGAAGTACTGGAACTAAATAATCTGGATACGACCACCGATTTACTTGTCTCTAAGAAGGAAGGATCATGATGCTCTTCCACGGAAAAAAAGTCTGCTTCATTGGTGCCCACCCCGATGATATCGAGCTGGGCTGCGGTGCCTTTATTTCCAACATCAATGGCAAAACGGATATCCTATGCGTCACCTTATCGGATAATCAAAAGAACCCTTCGCTTACCCACCTGGTGGAAGAACACTACCGCAGCATGGCTATCCTGGGTGTACCCCGAGATCATGTTAAGCTGGGTTCGTTTGTCACCCGACGTTTCCCTGAGCTGCGTCAGGAAATCCTTGAATACCTTTACCAGCTCAATCATGAATACCAGCCTGATATCGTCATCACCCACACCCGGGCGGATATTCATCAAGACCACCAACAGACCACCGAGGAAGTATTGCGTGCGTTCCGCGGTACCACCGTCTTGGGGTTTGATGCCTTGCGTAGCAGTTATGGTTTCTTCCCCCACTTCCTGGTGGAAGTCAACACTGCGGATGTCGAGCGTAAAATCCAGGCACTTTCCGAATACTCCACCTACAACGAAAGATACTATTTTGACGCTTCAGTATTGCGTGCCACCCTCATTCGTCATGGCGCCCTAGCCGAGCGCCCCTTCGCCGAAGGGTTTGATATCCTGCGTATCGTAGGAATTTTTGATCAGTTATAAACCCCTTACATCAATTATCGGTAAATAAATCCACGATCCATTTACCATAATTTTCGAAATTGAGTTATAATTCAGTCGTTGAATTTCAACTACTGAATTCTGAATATATTCGCGATACAGCAAACATCGGTAAACTCGTTTTTTTCCAATGGCAGAAAACCGTGAAACTACACGTGAAATGATCCTTCTCGAAAAGATCGAGAATGATCCTAATGTCACTCAGGCCTCTCTAGCAACCCAGCTCGGGGTTGCGGTAGGGACTGTGAATTGGCACCTCAAGCGCATGATTGCCAAAGGTTATGTCAAAGTAAAGCGCGCCGAGCGGCGTAAACTCCGTTATATCATCACCCCCGAAGGAATCACTTTCAGGGCTCACCTAACCATCGATTATATAGAACAATCCTTCCTGCTTTATCGTAACATTCGCAAACGCGTGCGTGAGCTGCTGGCTGAAGTCAAGCGGGATGGCTATGATCATGTTCATATCGATACCGAAACCAGCCTCGATGATCCCAATATCTCCAGTCAGACCAACGACATCGCTGATATTTGCCGCCTCACCTGTCTTGAGCAAGGTATTAAAATCAGCCAGGATGCGTCTGATCCAACCCTTATGGTCCATGGGGTAAAGGTCACATTGCGTATGGATTCATTGCAATGAGCGCAGGAGATATCCGAATGGATAAAACTCAACGAAACCATGTAGTTATCACCGGCGGTGCTGGCTATATCGGCTCATTGCTTACCGGAGAGCTGCTGCGTCTTGGGCATAAAGTTACCGTTATTGATGACCTTCTTTTCGGTGGTGAATCCCTCATGGGCTATCTTGCTCATCCCAACTTTCATTTTGCCAAAGCCAATGTGATCGAGCCTCGCGCCCTACGCTCCAACCTTCGTTCAGATTGGGAAAAACCCTGTGCACTCGTCCACCTGGCTGCCATTGTCGGCTTCCCGGCTTGCCAATCAGTCGGCAGGCAGGTTGCCTGGCGCTATAATGTTGAAGCCACTGAGCGTGTCTTTGAGCAAGCCGTCTCACTGGGGGTCAACCGCCTGGTATATGCATCAACCTATAGTAATTATGGTCTCTCGCCAGATGGTCAACCTGTGAATGAAGACACACCTCTCACCCCCCAATCATTGTACGCGGAGACCAAAATCGCTGCCGAACGCTTCCTGCTCGCTCAGAGTGATGCCTCCTGCGCACCTCTTATTTACCGTCTGGCAACTTTATATGGGATTTCCCCCCGCACTCGTTTCGATCTGATCATCAACCAGTTCGTCCTTGACGCCTATACGAAGCGGGAGCTGCTCATCTACCAACGTGGTTATTCGCGTTCCTTCGTTCATATCCAGGATGCAGTTCGTGGCTTCCTCATGGGGTTGCAAGCTCCAGATGAGAAGGTTCGCTGCCAAATTTATAATCTGGGCTCAGAAACTGGTAACTATACCAAGGATCAAATTGTTGAGCTGGTGCTCAAACGCATGCCTGAGACCGTTGTCACTTATAAAGATATGACTTTTGGTGGGGATATGCGCGATATATCCGTCTCATATGAAAAAATACAGCGCGTGTTCGGCTTCCAAACCAGGTTGACTCCTGATGATGGCATCCGCGAAGTTCTACACGCTATCCGCACGGGTCTGATCAGTAACCCACACGACCAGCACTACCGAAATGCACAGTTTATCGTCCAATAGTACCGCCCACGATGCCACGAGCGAAGCGCAAGATTAGGAGTAACAATGGCTTATCAATCCAATCCCAAGTTCTGGCAAAACAAACGCATTTGCGTCACCGGGGGGGCAGGTTTTCTAGGCTCGTTCGTCCTCGAAGCGCTTACACAGCGTGGAGCAACTGATATCTTTGTTCCCCACATCGAAGAATACGACCTGGTCAATCCTCAGGATATCCAGCGCATCCTTGATGTCAGCAGGCCAGATATCATCATTCATCTTGCCGCACTGGCAGGTGGGATTGGCGCCAACCGGGCTCGCCCTGCTGATTTCTTCTACATCAACCTGATGATGGGTGTCCAGCTAATGCATGAAGCCTGGAAGCGTGGTGTAAGCAAATTCGTTGCCATCGGCACAGTATGTGCTTACCCCAAGTTCACACCTGTACCCTTCAAAGAAGAAAACCTTTGGGAAGGATACCCCGAGGAAACTAACGCCCCATACGGGTTGGCGAAGAAAATGCTTCTTGTCCAGGCACAAGCATATCGCCAGCAGTACGGCTTTAATGCCATTTACCTGCTGCCAGTCAATCTGTACGGGCCAAAGGACAATTTTAACCTTGAGACTTCCCACGTCATTCCTGCCCTGGTGCGTAAATGTATTGAATCCCAGGAGCGTGGAGAAAAAGAGGTAATTTTATGGGGAGATGGTTCTCCAACGCGTGAGTTCATATATGCTGGTGATGCTGCCGACGGTATATTAGCGGCTACAGAGTTTTATAACGGCAGTGAGCCAGTAAATATCGGCTCAGGCCAAGAGATCAGCATCAAGGATCTGGCAGGTCTGATCGCCCGTCTGACCGGCTTTGAAGGCAAGTTGGTCTGGGATACAAACAAGCCGAACGGTCAGCCACGCCGGGGATTGGATACCAGTCGCGCGGCTGAATACTTCGGCTGGCGGGCAGGTGTGCCTTTCGAGGAAGGGCTGCGCCAGACCATCGCCTGGTATCGACAAAACCGGAAAATTTAACCATCCATCAATGACTTCAAACCAACTTTCCAAAGCTCGCTCTGATGTAACTTTTTTACGCCCCACGCGCGGCCTGGCTGCTTTGAATCTGCGCGATTTGTGGATTTACCGTGAGTTGGTGCTTTTTCTCACCTGGCGGGATGTCTTGGTGCGTTATAAGCAAACAGTGTTGGGCGCGGCCTGGGCTGTGATCCAACCCGTCATCCAGATGGTCGTATTTACTTTCATCTTTTCCAATGCAGCGGGTCTTTCCTCTGAAGGCGTGCCCTATCCAATTTTTAATTTCACCGCACTTCTCCCCTGGGGCTTGTTCTCCAAAGCTATGAATGATGCCGGCCGCTCGCTTGTCACGAACCGCAATATGATCACAAAGATTTATTTTCCCCGCCTGACAATCCCGGTCGCATCTGTTCTCGCCGGGATGGTGGATTTTTCAATCGCCTTCGCGGTATACATCGTGATCATCCTGTACTACAGCTTCTCGCCCGGCTCATCCTTTACTTTTAAATTCACCCCTGCGTTACTAACCCTGCCATTATTCATCATCCTGGCTCTGATTGCCACCCTCGGAGTCAGCCTATGGTTCTCCGCCATGAATGTGATCTACCGTGATGTAGGCCACATTCTGCCATTCTTAACCCAAATCTGGTTCTTTGTCACTCCGATAGTTTACTCTGCTTCCGTCGTATCAAAGAAGTGGCAAATTTTATATGCATTGAACCCTCTTACTGGTGTGGTAGAAGGTTTCCGCTGGTCCCTGTTGGGGGTTCACAGTCTGCCATGGCAATTGCTGGCAATCTCCTCAGGGATTGCAGTGGTCGTTCTGATCACCGGAGTAGTTTATTTCCGCAATATGGAACGGACTTTCGCAGATGAGATTTAAAGCCTCTATGAATATGTCAAAACCCAGGTGCGAATGAAGTCCCCATGAACGATATTGCTATCCGCGTCGAAGACTTGGGCAAGCGTTACCGGATCGGTACCGCACCAGAGCGTTATAAAACCCTGCGTGATGCCATTGTAGCTGGGGTCAATGCTCCCATTAAGCAACTTCGACGTAGTTCATCGCTTACCGCTGCTTCAAAAGAGGCAAGCACAATATGGGCATTGCGCGATATCACCTTCGAAGTCCACCAGGGTAAGGTTTTAGGGATTGTCGGACGGAATGGTGCTGGGAAAAGCACCTTGCTCAAGATTTTATCCCGCGTCACTGAGCCTACCGAGGGCAGCGCAGAGATCCATGGGCGGGTTGGCTCATTGCTGGAGGTCGGTACGGGCTTTCATCCCGAGCTGACCGGGCGAGAGAACATCTACCTGAATGGTGCCATCCTCGGGATGAAGCGCCTTGAGATCGACCGTAAATTTGATGAGATTGTCTCATTTTCCGAAGTCGAGCAGTTCATCGATACTCCTGTAAAGCGTTATTCGAGTGGAATGTACCTACGTCTAGCTTTTGCAGTCGCTGCTCACCTGGAACCCGAAATTCTGGTGGTGGATGAGGTTCTTGCCGTTGGGGACGCTGAATTCCAACGCAAGTGCATGGGCAAGATGAGCGACGTTGCCCAAGCTGGCCGGACAGTACTCTTCGTTAGCCATAATATGTCTGCTGTCTTGCGTCTCACAGAGGAGACAATGGTGTTGGATAAGGGGCACCTGGTATACCGTGCTCCTACCTCACTGGCTGTGGATTATTATATGGCAGCTGGTTTCACCGGTGCAGGTGAGCGTATCTGGACCTCCGACGAAGTCCCCGCTGAGGCTGCCCCCTTTACACCTTTGGCATTGCGCCTTCGGGATAAGAACGGTCGGGTGATAGATACGTTACGCTCAATCGAGCCATTCACTATTGAGATTGAGTATCGCCTGGAACAATCCATCACAGGTCTGCGGGTCGGCGTCTACCTATTAACCATGCGTGGAGAGTATGTCTTTACCTCGTTCGACTTGGACGATCCCAAGCAGTTTGAGCAGCTTGGTGCACGACAGGCAGGTCATTACATCAGCCGCTGTACCATCCCTGCCAACACATTGAACGAAGGTCGTTACATCCTGTCAGTCAATGCCAGCAGCTTTCGGATTAAACGTTATTTTTGGGATGACCATGCCCTGGCATTCACCGTGGATGCCACCGGTGCCCCTGGCAAACAATGGCCTGAGCCGCGTATGGGTCCTATCAGACCAGCCTTGGATTGGGTGATTGACCGTTTATGAGAATGGTTAGCAAGCAAGACCTCAAAAACATCCTTGGGCAGATCCCTCTGACCGCCGAAGCATACTGGTACTTGCGTCAACCAGGCAAACCGGTCACTCCTGAATTTACCCTCGACCATTTGGAGCAATCCATCCCCGAGTGGTGCACCCAGGTCATGACCTCAAAGGTCTACACATCAATAAATCGCTCATTGCCGTCTAGTGAGTATAAATGTGTTTTCATCTTTGCTACTCTGCGTTATTGGCTAGAGCATGCCACCTTGTTGGGGATAGCTCTTGCAGGCCTGGGGCATTTCGTCACCGTGTCCTATCTACCATATGCCAGGTGGCAGCAACCTATTGATGCTTTCAACTTGCGCCAGCAAAACGTGTATGCTAACGGTGTCCTCACGGAAGCTTCTCCACTACTAAAGGTCGTGTCTCTACTAAACCAATCCAAAACACCCAGCCTGCCATCCGAATTACAGCAAGCAGTGGAGCTTGTTTCTTTGCGCGATACCCAATACACCCTGCAGGTGGAAGATGTTAGCCTGAATGGCGATCTTTACAAGCTGCGCTTGCAGCGTAATCAAGCCGCCGCCTGTGCAGCGTTCTCATTTCTAAAAGGGCACAAACCAGATGTAATCATCCTCCCTAATGGCACCATCCTTGAATTTGGGGTAATCTATCAGGTGGCACGCTATCTTGGTATCCCTACCGTCACTTATGAATTTGGGGAGCAGCGCGATCGCATCTGGCTGGCTCAAAATGCAGAGGTCATGCGTCAGGAAACATCGGAATTGTGGCAGGCACGCCAGAATCAGGCATTGAGTCAAGGACAGTTCAATCAAGTGCGCAAACTTTTTTCCGCCCGCCAGCGTGCCAGCTTATGGGAAAATTTCGCTCGCCGCTGGCAGGGTCTACCCTCAGAAGGAGGCACTCAGGTGCGCTATACGCTGGGCTTGGATCAACGCCCAATCGTCCTCCTGGCAACCAACGTAATTGGCGATAGCCTCACCTTGGGTCGCCAGGTCTTCAGTGATTCAATGACCGAATGGCTCGAGCGCACAGCACGATATTTTGCTACCCGTCCCGATGTGCAGCTGGTTGTCCGCATCCATCCTGGTGAATTGATCACCAAAGGCCCTTCCGTCGCTGATGTGGTCCATAAAGCCTTGCCTTCCATCCCTGAAAATATCCATCTAGTGCCTGCCGAAGCCAAAGTGAACACCTATGACATTGTCGAGATTGCCAATTTAGGCTTGGTCTACACCACTACCGTCGGTATGGAAATGGCCATGAGCGGTGTTCCAGTGATTGTTGTCGGAAACACTCACTACCGGAATAAGGGTTTTACATTGGATCCTGAGAGCTGGAAGGCTTACTTCGAGCTATTGACGACCGCCCTGGCAGATCGTGGCTTGGAACGGCTCTCCCAGGTGCAGGTGGAGCAGGCCTGGAATTATGCCTATCGCTTTTTCTTTGAATACCCCCACCCCTTCCCCTGGCATCTATTACACTTTTGGAAGGATCTTGAAACCTGGCCGCTTTCACGCCTGTTGGGTGATGAGGGGTTTTCCAGTTATCACAAAACTTTTAACTACTTAATTGGAGAGCCAATCCACTGGTGAACAATGGTCTCAGATACAGAAATTAAGCATCAGGTGCGTGAGTTTTATAACCATGTCGGCTGGCAGGAAGAGAGTGACGGCTTCTACCAGAATGCGTCCTACGAAGATCTCCGCCCTGTCTCTCATGACTATATCCATAAGTGCCATCTGCGGGTATTGCGTCACCTGAATCTCACCGGTCGCTTCTTGCTTGATGCTGGCTCTGGACCAATCCAATATCCGGAATATCTGGAGTATTCCAAAGGATACCAACATCGCGTGTGTGCGGATATCTCCATGGTTGCCCTACAGGAAGCACGCAAGCGCATCGGCAGTCATGGCTTGTACGTGGTCTGCGATGTTGCCTACCTGCCATTTAAGTCCAATAGCTTTGATGGTGAGGTATCTCTTCACACCATCCACCATTTACCTCCCGACGAGCATATTCGCGCCTACCAGGAGCTTCACCGCACCCTGGCACCGTCCAGCAAGGGTGTCATTGTCAACGGTTGGGAAAACCCCCCACTGACCGTTTTCTTGAATTTTTGGATGAGTCTGTACGAACGCCTATACGCATTTTTCCGCCACCAACCAAAGGCAGCCAATCTGAACCAGGCTTACATGTCTCTGTCTCTACAAACCAAAGCTCATGGCACCTACGTCCGAAAACAGAATGCAGCCTGGCTTCAAAAGGATATTGGTAGCCTGATGCCCATCCGTATATGGTGCTGGCGAAGTGTTAACGTGCGCTTCCTGCGCACCTTTATCCATGAGCGCTTCGCAGGCCGATGGTTGCTAAAGCTGATCTTTTGGAAAGAAGAGCTCATCCCACATTTTTTAGGGAAGTACGGTCAGTTTCCATTGGTCGTGCTTGATAAAAACAAATGAAATTATTGAGATTATCATTTATGGAGATCCTATGAATTGGACCGAACAAGTTGTCCTCGTCACCGGAGGTACCGGATCTTTTGGCAAAAAATTTGTCGAGATGATGCTGGCCAAATACCATCCTGTTAAGCTGATCGTCTTCAGTCGCGACGAGCTTAAACAGCACGAGATGCGCGTGGGAGGCTTCAATCACCCCTCCCTGCGTTATTTCATTGGTGATGTGCGCGATGTTGAACGTTTACGCCGTGCCATGCACGGTGTGGATGTTGTTGTCCATGCTGCTGCATTGAAGCAGGTCCCAGCTTGTGAATACAACCCCATGGAAGCCATCAAAACCAATATCCTTGGCAGCAGCAACGTAGTTGAAGCAGCCTTGGACGTTGGCGTCAAGAAGGTCCTCGCGCTCAGCACGGATAAGGCGGTTAACCCGATAAACTTATATGGTGCCACCAAACTGGCTGCAGAAAAGCTGCTCATCCAAAGTAATTCCTACGCCGGTGGAATGGCTACCCGTTTCAGCTGTGTGCGTTATGGTAACGTAGTTGGCTCACGCGGTAGCGTGGTACCCATCTTCCTGCAGCAAAAGGCTTCGGGAAAGCTAACCATCACTGATGATCGTATGACCCGCTTCTGGCTTACTCTGGAGCAAGGTGTCCGCTTCGTGATCCACTGCATAGAAATAATGCATGGTGGTGAAGTGTTCGTACCTAAGATTCCCAGTATGAAGATCGTCGATCTGGCCTACGCTATCGCCCCTGAAACCAGTCTTGAAATCGTCGGTATCCGACCCGGAGAGAAACTGCACGAAGTGCTGATCTCCGAAGATGAATCTCGCTCCACTGTGGAGATGGAAGATATGTACATCGTTCAACCAAGTCCTAATGCTTGGTTTGGGCATGATTGGCAGTCTGAAGGGAAGGGGTTACCCGCCGGATTCCGCTTTGGTAGTGATAACAACCCCCAATGGTTGAGTATCAACCAGATCCGTGATATGGTTGCATCTTTTGAAGGTCGTCTGGTAAATGGCTATGTTGAAGAATAAGTGACATGCGCATCCTAATCACCGGAGCCAGTGGTTTACTGGGGTTGAACCTAGCACTGGAAACCACCCGCCGGCATGCGGTCTTTGGGACGGTCAACCACCATGCCCTAAAAACCGATGCCTTCACGGTGATCCAAACCGACCTCCTGGCTCCTGGCGCAGTGGAGCGCCTGTTAGAAAGAACTCAACCTGACTGGATCATCCACTGTGCCGCATTGGCAAATTTAGATGCTTGCGAGGCTGACCCCCTCCTGGCGCAACAGCTGAATACCGACCTCCCCCGCACATTGGCTAGTCATGTCGCCAGGAGCGGAGCGCGTCTGGTATACATCTCAACCGATTCAGTTTTCGATGGTCTACTGGGCGACTATTCCGAGGAAGATATCCCCACCCCAGTCGGAGTGTATTCCCACACTAAGCTAAATGGTGAGCTGGCAGTTGCTGAGGCTGATCCCACCGCCATCATCGCCCGGGTCAACCTCTTTGGATGGTCACTCACCGGAAACCGCAGCCTGGCAGAGTTTTTCTTCAACAATCTGCGACTTAAGAAACATGTTATGGGCTTCACGGATGTGTACTTTTGCCCCCTGCTTGCCAACGACCTGGCACATATTTTCCTTAGAATGCTCGAGGAGAACCTTAGCGGTTTGTACCATGTGGTCAGCTCCGAAAGTCTGAGCAAGTATGATTTTGGTCTGCGTCTCGCCCAACGTTTCAATCTGGATGGCACATTGATCAACCCCACCTCCGTCACGATGTCGGGGTTGAAAGCCACCCGTTCGCCCAACCTCACCCTGCGTTCCGATAAACTTTCCCTGGCACTCGGGGAAAGTCTCCCCAGGCTCTCCACAGGTTTGGATAGGTTATATACACTTTATCAACAGGGTTATCCACAGATGCTCCATAACATGGAGTTGCGTTAGCCCGTGTCCTCGTTTGGCGTATAACGGAGGCAGCCATGGAAATTAAAATCGGTTCTCATACAATCGGCAATAGCCACCCCACCTACTTTATTGCAGATATTGCCGCCAACCATGATGGAGACTTGGAGCGGGCCAAACTGCTCATCCGCCTCGCCAGCGAAGTCGGGGCAAATGCTGCCAAGTTCCAAAATTTCCGTGCTCCCAACATCGTCTCGGATTATGGTTTCAAGCATATGGATAGTCAGGTCTCCCACCAAGCGGCTTGGAAAAAGTCCGTTTTTCAAGTCTACGCTGAAGCTTCCATCCCATTCGAATGGACCCCAATTCTCAAACAATCATGTGACGATGCAGGGATTGATTTCTTCTCCGCACCATATGATTTCGAAGCCATTGATATGCTCGATCTGTACGTCCAGATTTACAAGGCTGGCTCGGGTGAGATCGATTGGATCGAAGCTCTGGAGCGCATGGCATCCAAAGGCAAGCCTTTCTTCGTCGCCACAGGTGCTTCAGATATCGGAGAAGTCCAGCGTGCTGTGCATGCCATTCTCAAGATCAACCCCCAGCTTGTGCTGATGCAGTGTAATACCAATTACACCGCCAGTCCTGATAATTATGATCACCTACACCTAAACGTGCTCAAAACCTACGCCACCATGTTCCCCAATGTCATTCTGGGTCTCTCCGATCACAACCATGCCGTTGCCCCCGTGCTGGGTGCTGTCACACTGGGTGCCCGGATCATCGAACGTCATTTTACCGACAGCAATGACCGCCAGGGTCCTGATCATAAGTTCGCCATGAATCCCGACATGTGGGCTAATATGG
>JBAPSY010000063.1:0-2888 GCA_049281855.1 Anaerolineales bacterium | reverse complement strand
GACCCAAGCCCGTATAACGCCTCGCCTTCTGCCCACTCAAATTCCAACTTCGCTTGGTAGGCAGCTTTCTTGACCGTTCTTATTGGGCTTTGGGCACGAATTTTTTCACCATCTGGGGTATGTTCCATCTGGATTTCTGAATCCGTATCAAAAATGTTGATCATGGCATCTACTGACTCTAACTTCTTTCCGCCGCGATCAGGTTCTTTGACAAGGAGTTTGCCGGAAGAATCTGTGTACTTAAACGCCAATGTTTGTTTATCAACCTGAATGGACAAGTCCGATGTTGAGACCGTATACCGCTGAGGGTTTTCTGTCACCGACAACGAGGGGAGTTGTCGCGGCTTGAATTGCACCATCAAGCTTTGGTGCTGTTCAAACTCAGGCTTGGTGGAATAACGAATGCGAACGCAGCCTGGTAGATAGGCAGTTATTTGGATCTGCCCTTGGGTGTTGCTAAGAAAGATATTGTTTTCAGAAAAGTGAAAAGGAGACATATTTTTCGTGTGGGGAAATTCGTCTACATTGTGAGCATGGCAGCTTAATATGATTTATCTTAGCTAGTCAAACGCTTTGGATATAAAGTCAAGTAGATCATTTAATAGATTATTTTGTGATTTCATGAACATCTCCAGTTATTATCCTTTAACAGCCCCAGAGGTCATGCCGGACACAATATAACGCTGCCCGATTAAATAAACTACGATAACTGGCAGGATTGTCAGAACAATATCAGCTGACACTAGATTCCAACTGGCTTCAAACCTACCGAAGAAATTGTATACCGCCAAAGTCATCGGCCACTTTGCTGAGCTTTGTAAGAAATACAATGGAAGTATAAATTCACTCCAAAAGTCTAAAAAGCTTAGAATGGCCGTCGTCACCCAAGCAGGCGTAAGTAAAGGGAAAATAACCGTAAAAAAGAGCTTAAAGGGGTTACATCCATCAATAATTGCCGCTTCATCGATTTCCTTCGGTATCGATTCAATGAATGCATATATTAGAAAAACCGAAAAGGAAATTTTCGTAGCTGCATACAGAATTATGATTCCGACTGATGTATTTATCAGATGAGTTGCTTGCAAAACCTTCGTTAGGGTTACATAATTTATCGGTATTGCGATCCCTAAAATAATGAAGAAATATAAGAATCGATTGAGCCTGGATCGATTACGAGACAACACAAATGCTGCTGCAGTTGAAAGTACGACGACGAGAATTGTCGCCCCGGTGGCATAAAGCATACTATTTGCAAAAGCAATCCCTAATTTACCTTGCTCAATGACAGTCAAGTAATTTTCTAAGTGAATACTCGTGGGTAACTCTACTCCCATAACTCGAGACTGGACATCGTCTTTCAGAGAGTTAACAAAGAGCAAATAGATTGGCACAACCATAATCAGGCTAATCAGGATAGCTAGTAAATTTGCAGGTATAGTTCTAAAATTTTTTACTTTCAACATATATTTTTCCTTATAAATCCAAAAAACTTTCACAAGAGACATAATCCAAAATATATTATTTTCTATGTTTCCAATTCGTTGTTATGCATCAATTTGAGTAGCCAGTATCCACAAATTATCATTATTACGAATAACAGTGTAGAAAGCGCTGTGCTGACCCCATAACGTCCTTTGGAGAACTCTTTAAAAACAACCGTGTATATCGTTTCAGTTGCATATCCTGGTCCGCCATTGGTTAACACCCAAACCACGTCGAACACTTTCAAGCCATATAGAAGATTAAGCACTGTGGTTACTGTTAGTGCAGGCATCAACAAAGGAAGTGTTATATTCCATAATTCATGCCATTTATTCGCTCCATCTATTTGAGCGGCTTCATAATACTCTGAGGGAATCACATGCAGACCGGCGATTAAAATCACCATAATAAACCCGACCCCCTTCCAGGTATCCACGAAGATTACAGAATAAAGCGCAATATCTGGATTTGTCAGCCAACGCTGTGCTAAAAAATCCAATCCAATACCCCTGAAAAACTCATTTAGCATGCCAGTAGTGGGATGTAAAATCGATTTGAATACAATACCAACAACAAGCATTGGAATAATGGCGGGCAAGTACATCACAACACGATGAAAATTAAAAAATCGCTTTAATCCTTTGGACAATAGCAAAGCCAGTAGTAACGCAAACACAGTTTTTAATGCAATCGTAACTATTGTAAAAATGATTGTGTTACTGATGCTGTTCCAATAATTTTGTTGAGAAAAGATCAGCGCAAAGTTTTTGAAGCCTACGAAATCAATTTCCGATGAGTATCTGTTCCAATCCGTAAAAGACAGATAGAAACCCATCAATCCTGGAATAACCATGAACAACGAATATAAAATAATTGCTCCAATAGAAAAATATAATGGATATATCTTGTTTTTCATCTATGATTTCTTAATTCGAGTCTTGGCAAAATTACTTTTGTATACCATTTATGGTGCTAATCTGCGCTCAATAATCGCTATAGGTAGTTATACCAAATTCTGTCAAAACTCGAGTTTATTTAATAGAAGGCAAACTTGAGGATATAAGTAATTGTGGGCCTGAATGGTTCCTTGAACAATTATCGGAAATAATTGGTGAATTCCAACAGGCCCACAACAATTTTAACCAATATGCTACAGAATTAATAGAAGATAAAAGTAGCTAGCTACTACAATGTTATTATTACTTCCAGGCGGCATCTCCGGCAGCAGTTGCCATATCGGTCCTGCGCTGATCAATGTTTTCCAACACACCTTCTGGGGTTATTGCACCTGTGAACATTGCAGTCAAGTCAGTGCCAACATCCATCCATTGGGGATTGACATAATTCACTGCAGTCTGATAGACAGTTCCTTGCTTTGTATATGTATCAATGAACGCCTGCTGGTC
>JBAPSY010000062.1:0-3979 GCA_049281855.1 Anaerolineales bacterium | reverse complement strand
AACGGTCCCTCATATACAGATGTGGCGATAATATAGTTCGAGACCTGTTGATTGGAAGTAGTGAACATCATGGCGAGATTATACCTGACAATTGAAATGGCCCATGCTATACTTATTCCAAATTCATTCGAGGATGATTAGAATGGCTGATCAATGGCGAGAGATCGAGGCTGTTTGGAAAGGTGGGGGAACTTTCCTTGGACAAAATGCAGCTGGCGGGATGGTTCAGATGGGTAAACTGGATGGGCGACCAGGTGTTTCACCGATGGAGCTCCTTTTAGTGGGATTAGCTGGATGCACTGGAACGGATGTTGTTGATATTCTGGAGAAAAAACGCCAACCCCTGAAGGCTTTTAAAATTAAAGTTCGTGGTAAACGGGGAGAAGATCATCCTAAAATTTACAAAGAAATAGAGATCACCTATATGATTTGGGGAGAAGGGATCGACGCCAAGGCGGTAGAGAGAGCGATACAGTTATCCGAAGAGAAATACTGTTCTGTCAGCGCTATGTTACGAGCCGTTGCTGAAATAAGATGGACGTACCAAATATTAAACTCGGTAGAATCCATAGTTTAGATTATATTCCGTGTCACTAAAATAAAATGAATGCATCTAATATGTTATCCTACTCTGGAGATGTTTTAATGATTGATGAACCCATTCACGTTACCGATGCCGCATTTGAAAAAACGGTATTAAATTCCCCTGTTCCTGTTATTGTTGATTTTTGGGCTCCATGGTGCGGTCCGTGTAAGATGATTGCCCCGACATTGGAAAAAATTGCCAAAGAAAATGCTGGTAAAGTTCTCGTGGCAAAGGTTAATACAGATGAAAACCCCGAATGGGCGATGAAATATGGCGTTCAAGGTATCCCAACAATGCTATTTGTTTCGAGGGGGAAAATTGTCCACCGTCAGGTAGGAGCAATACCTGAACCGGTACTACGCACAATCGTGACCCAATTCTTGAATGTGATCGCACAACCATCTAAGAACTAACCGTCCAGAATTATTACAATTCAGAAGCTCTCTCAATCTTCGCCCCCAAGAGGCGCAGCTTTTCATCGATCCGCTCGTAGCCTCGATCGATCTGACCGACATTTCGAATAACGGATTGTCCTTCAGCCGTTAGAGCGGCCAACACCAATGCCATTCCAGCTCGGATATCGGGGCTATCGAGAACCTCACCATATAGCTGGGTGGGGCCCTGGACGATACAACGGTGAGGATCGCAAAGCACAATTTGTGCGCCCATGCTAACCAGCTTGTCTGTGAAGAACATACGACTTGGATACATCCAATCATGAAATAGAACGCTGCCTTTAGATTGTGTACCAACTACGATGGCAATACTCATCAAATCAGTTGGGAAGGAAGGCCAAGGCATGACGTTGATGACTGGAATCGCATCTCCAAGGTCTGGCTCAACAACCAACTTTTGTGGTGAGTGGATGATTATCTTATCTCGATCCACCTGCCACTTCACACCCAACCTGCCAAAGACCAGACGGATCATACCCAAATAGTTTGCTCCTGAATTGTTAATCGTGATAGATCCGCGTGTCAGAGCAGCGGCACCGATGAAGCTGACCACTTCAAGATAGTCGGGACCGATAGTAAATTCACCCCCATGCAGTTTTTTCACACCTTGAATATGAAGGGTATTGGAGCTGATATTTTCAATTCTCGCTCCGAGTGAATTGAGAAAATGGCAAAGCTCCTGAACATGTGGCTCGGAGGTAGCATTTCTTAATATTGTTGTACCTTCTGCGGTAACTGCTGCCATAATTGCATTTTCGGTCGCCGTGACGCTAGCTTCATCCAAAAGAATATCTGCACCGATAAGTTTTTTAGCTGAAAATATAAAGACACGGTTAGCACGATCAAAATTCGCTTGAGCACCGAGGGAGCGAATGGCGAGAATATGTGTATCCACTCGACGCCTACCAATCACATCCCCTCCTGGAGGAGGTAGTCTCAGATCGCCATTGCGTGCGACCATTGGTCCAGCGAGTAATATTGAGGCGCGGATCCGACGGCAGAGATCTGGTTGCAGGTCTGCAGGGCGTAGGTTCAAAGCGTGGATCTTCCAGGTATGGTTATCTAATTTCTCCGCCTGGACGCCCAGACTTTGTAACAATGCGATCATATCCTGAACATCGCGAATATTCGGAACATTATGCAGGATGACAGGCTCATCAGTAAGAAGGCAGGCAGCCAGTAAAGGTAGGGCAGCGTTTTTATTTCCAGAAGGTGTGACTTCACCAATCAACGGAACCCCCCCCTGGATGATTAATTTATCCATCATACTCTCCTTACCTAGAGGTTAATTCCTAGATATTCATGCATTGCTACAAGAAAGTACCACCCAAACGATGAAATATTGCTATAATTTCCCGTATGATAACATACATCCTTGCGATCATTCCGGGTTGGTTATTTGGGGTAGTAGTTAATTATCTAGCTGACGTATTGCCTCTTCGACGTCGACTTACCAAACCTTTTTGTATTCAATGTGATACAACTCAAAGCTGGGCAAACTACCTTATTTGGCCAAGGAAATGTCCGACGTGTAACCACCCCAGAAGTATACGTGTGTGGGTAGTTGAAGTATTTTATATTGCAGCTTCAGTGATGATCAGTCAGTTTCCACCGAATAAACTGGGCTTCTGGTTAGGAATGATCCTTCTGGCATATTTTGGAGTGGTGGTTTTGATCGACCTTGAATACCGCCTGATCATGCACCCCGTCAGCATTTTCGGAGCTGTATTGGGGTTGATTGTCGGTACCCTGCAAGTTGGATGGCTGCGAGCACTCGTGGGAGGAGCGGTGGGTTTTGCCATCATGTGGCTGCTATACCAGTTTGGGATATTACTCATCAAGGTGGTCAACCGTAGAAAAGGTCAACCTGTTAATGACGTCGCACTTTGGTTTGGAGACGTAAACCTGAGCGGCGTGCTTGGGTTAATCTTAGGGTGGCCAGTAATTCTGATCGGTTTGGTGGTAGCAGTATTAATTGGGGGAATTGTGAGCTTGATTTATATCGTAATCAAATTAATCACCCGAAAATACGAAGCATTTATGGCGCTCCCGTACGGTCCATTTCTGGTACTTGGGGCAGTGATCTTGATATATTTCAGGGATTTAGTTATCCAACTGATTGGGGGGTAATTCTCCAAGTAATTGTCGACTAGGGTGTCAACCTAGAAAGGGATGGATATACAGAAATACTCTTTTCAGGAGTCATGGGGGAATAGTAATTGAATTATGAAAAACAAAGAGGATCAATTAATCTTGGAGTAAATGGCTGGTTATAAATGTAAGTTGTTAAGGTTCAAGAGAAAAGCTGGTAATGGGTTGGAGGGGCGGGGGAGTATCATCAAATCGGAATAATCGCTTCCTATTTATTATAGCACGAATGTTCTTATTTTGGACTTTCTTATGGGAAAGTGGGAATATTTTAAGATTTCTCAAAAAAGAGAAACGTTTATCGGGAAAACCACCCGATACAGGATCAGAAAAACCACCCGATACAGGATCAGGAAAACCACCCGATTTGGATCGAGAACCGCACTCGATACAAACTCAGGAAGATCGATCGGTGCCAGATGATAACGGATATCAGGAAGATTACTCAGCAAAGGGTAGAAAATAAGATCCACTCATGCCTTCCATATTCTAAAAACGAAAATAGGGGAGAAAGAACCGTCCACGTATGAGGACACGAAAACACGAATGAAGACCATGAGCCTCTACCAATATCACTGAGGAATGAGATTACACAGGAGGAGATTGCCTCTACCTGTAGAAAACGCAGCCTCTTCGTCGCTCGCTCAGAACTCCAGCGACGCTTCAGGCAAAGGGCACCCTTGCTGACTACCGGATGGCCTCCTACCTCCAATATTCACCTAACGGCAGTTGTTCATTGAATGAAAAAATTGGAAAGATGATTTACATTTATTAATGGGCAGATAAATAA
>JBAPSY010000061.1:0-6043 GCA_049281855.1 Anaerolineales bacterium | reverse complement strand
ATTCAACCCCCTTTACCGAGTTGGCGCTGATGCAATGCTAGCTGACCTGATCCCATCAGAAAAACGACCGGATGCTTATGCACTTATGCGTTTGAGTAATAATGCAGGTATATCCATCGGACCCATGATCGGCGGGTTCATTTCTTCATTGTCATTTACCATTACCTTTTATTTTGCTGGTGCTGGGATGGTCATCTACAGCTTATTACTGGCATTCTTCGCACTTGAAACATTACCGCAACATATTTCTTCATCCACCGAAGTAACAAAGCCTTTGGGAGGTTATCTCCAGGTTTTACGAGATGCACAATTCTTAACATTTATCGGGGCTTTCATCCTTACGCAAATGTGCGCAACGATGATTTGGATCTTGATGCCTGTTTATGCAAACGGGATTTTTAATGTTCCCGAAAGTCAATATGGTTTTATCCCTACCACCAATGCTCTGATGGTCGTCTTCCTACAAGTCTTCGTTACACGTATCACCAAACGGTACCGCCCCTTACCAGTGATGATGGTTGGAACGATTTTTTACGCCTTGGGTGTCGGCAGTGTTGCTTTTGGTCATTCATTTATGGGCTTTTGGATCAGTATCATAATAATGACAATTGGCGAGCTTATATTGATGCCAACCTCTTCATCCTATGTCGCTGGATTAGCCCCGCCGGACATGCGAGGGCGATATATGAGCGTCGCTGGACTAACCTGGAGTGCCGCAGCGGGGATTGCACCTCTCCTTGGCGGGTACCTGAATGATAATATTGCCCCTGTTGCAACTTGGTATGGAGGTTTTATGATTGGCGTTGTCGGAATATTGGGATTCTTTTTCTTATCAAAAAAGCAGCCCTTCGTTCAGCCATCCATTGTGGCAGATAAAATTCGTTAAATAGTGTAAAATTGCCGAATTACCTAATTTCAATAGTAAAGGGTGCGCTATGAAATCTTCTTCCCGATATCGTTGGTTAGTCGTTGTGATCTTCTTTTTCTTCGTACTTCTTCATCAAGCTGACAAGCTCCTGATTGGCCCTCTAACCGAAAATATCATCAAGGAATTCAATATCACAATGACCCAAATGGGGGTCGTTTCAATGGGTGCAATGATTGTCGGAGCAGTCTTTTACCCTTTGTGGGGTTACTTTTATGATCGTTATACCCGTCCGAAATTACTTGCTCTAGCCTCCTTCATCTGGGGTTCCACCACCTGGTTGAACGCGATCGCTCCTAACTATTCGACATTCTTGGTAACGCGATCTTCCACTGGTATTGACGATTCTAGTTACCCCGGACTATATAGCTTGGTATCTGATTATTTTGGTCCTAAAATGCGGGGAAAGGTGTATGGTTTATTACAATTTACCCAACCTCTAGGTTATCTGGTGGGTATGGTACTCGGCTTAACGCTTAGTGGTGTGATCGGTTGGAGAGGGGTCTTCTATATCACGGGTTCGCTCGGAATCGTTATGGCAGTCGTAATATTCTTCGGCGTCAAGGATGTACCTCGCGGTCAAAGTGAGCCAGAGTTAGCGGATTTGGATCTAACTGGAAAATACCATTTTGATTGGAAAATTGCAAGAGACTTGTTCAAGAAACCAAGCCTGATGTTGCTTTTTGTCCAAGGATTCTTTGGTGTTTTTCCATGGAATGCTATTACCATTTGGTTCTTTTATTATCTGGGTTCAGAACGGGGATTCTCGTCAGACACTCAGTTAATTGTTATGGTCATTGCTGTTCTGATCCTAGCTGCGGGTTACCCAATTGGAGGTAGTTTGGGGGATTTCTTCTTCAAACGCAATAAGCGTGGACGATTGATCGTCTCCATGATCGGGGTGTTATTAGGAGCGATTTTTCTTTGGATTACGCTAAACGTCCCAAACGAAAATGTGCTCTTATTCACCATTTTATTAGGTTTTACTGCTCTCTTCATGCCATGGGCAAGTCCGAATGTCATCTCCACTGTGTATGACATAACCCTGCCAGAAGTCCGTAGTACTGCCGTATCGGTACAATATTTCATAGAATCGATTGGAGCGGCGACAGCACCTTTGATCGTCGGTCTGATTGCAGATCAAACGTCATTAAAAAACGCGTTTTTATTGATCTGCATCTCAACCTGGATCCTTTGCGCTATGTTCTTTTTCGTCACCTCGTTGTTTATTAAAAAAGATATCGATACTTTACGAGGTGAATTGTCGCACCGGGCAGACCAGGAACGTATAATTCAACAATCCCCCTCACAGGAAGTTCCTTAATATGAAAATCGCCATCATTGGCGCAGCAGGTGTGCGCACTCCTCTGATTGTGCAAGCTTTACTCGCGCATCAGGAAGGATTGGGACTGAGTGAGCTCACTTTGATGGACATTGATGGTAAGCACCTTGAATTGATTGGGGCTCTAACCACTCCAATCGAACAACCAGCGACTACAAAGTTACGTATTGTAGGTACTACCGATTCTCGAATGGCACTAACTGGTGCAGATTTTGTCATTACAACTTTTCGAGTTGGTGGGATTGAATCACGGGTTATTGATGAACGGGTGCCTTTGAATCACGGAGTTCTTGGTCAAGAAACGACTGGTCCGGGTGGATTCGCAATGGGCATTCGATCCATTCCTGTATTATTGGATTATGTAAAATTAATGGAGGAAGTATGCCCGAATGCTTGGTTGATCAATTTTGCCAACCCTGCTGGGATGTTAACCGAGGCAGTCATCAGGCATACCGGATGGCAACGGGTAGTTGGGATCTGTGATGCCCCTACATCCATGCATTTGGTGATTTCCTCTGTGTTGGGAGCAAAACCTGACGAGGTTTACCTGGACTATTTTGGGCTGAACCATTTGGGTTGGATCAAACGAATAATATATCAAAGTCGGGATTATCTACCTGATATGCTCGAACTGGCAAAATCTTCCGGTAGTGTACCAGGATTACCCTTCGACTCTGGTTTAACTACCAGCCTTGGATTGATCCCAAATGAATATTTATATTACTATTATTACAATACCCAGGCTGTAAAAAACATCCTTCATGCCTCGGAAAGCCGGGGGGAGCAGGTAGCCAGGTTAAATTTACAATTATTTGCAGAGCTTAGAGAAAAATACAATCACCAAGACTTCGAGGGGATGCAAGCTACTTATCAATCTTATCTCAAAGTGCGTGGTGGCACCTATATGGTGAACGAAACCGGAAAATCCCACGAATTATCCACACTGGATCCAAAAATTGTCGATACTATATCAGATGAAGGATATGCTGGTGTTGCACTAAATCTAATCGAAGCGTTGGTTGGGAATAATCCAATAGTGCAAATCATGAATGTGCCCAATCAGGGTGCAATATCTGGTATGGAAGACTTTGATGTAGTTGAAATTCCTGCACTGGTCAGTCATGACCATATTCAGCCTTTGGTAATCGGTGAGATACCGACTCATTGTATGGGTTTGATCAAACAGGTCAAACAATTTGAGTGTTTGACAATCGACGCTGCGGTGGAAAGATCCTTCCAGAAAGCACGTTTAGCATTAACCATCCATCCTCTGGTTAGAGACTATTCTATAGCTGGATCCATTCTGGAGGAATATTCCAACAAGCATCTCAGGTATTTCCCAAAATTGCAGTAAATGGCATTGAATTTTGACGTCATTGTTGTCGGCAGTTATTCATTAGACCTTATTTTTTCTGGTCTGGGAGAATTCCCAAAACTTGGAAAAGATGTGGTCGCCACAGATTTTAAGATGACACCAGGGGAAGCTTTTATTTCTGCTGTCAGTATGCACAGGTTGGGTGTAAATGTAGGCTGGGCGGCAGATTTCGGGAATGATGATTTCAGTCGCTTTGCACTTACCTGCGCCCGGGATGAAGGGTTGGATGAGTCGTTATTTGTCATCCATGATCGACCTTATCGCCGGATCTCGGCTGCAGCCTCATATCCGCAGGATCGTGCATTCATTACATATTACGATCCCGACCCGCAAGTTCCAGCTGCCATCTCAGCCTTGATTAAATCACAAGCTAAAATCCTGTATATTCCTGGTTTATATTCTGGTGATTTATTCACAGCAGGTAAAAAGTTGGTTCGCGCCAAGAATATGAAATTGGTAATGGATGGAAACTCTTCCAGTGGAGATATTCTCGGAAAAACCAAACAATGTAGATCCATTAGAAATGCAATAAAAAGCACAGATATTTTTTTACCCAACGCACTGGAAGCTAGACGAATTACAGGTGAGCAAAACCTTGAGCTGGCAATTCTTCAATTAGGAGAGCTCAGCCCACTCGTGGTGATTAAAGATGGATCAAATGGCTCGTACTCGTATGCAAATAACCAGCTCATACATGAACCTGCCATATCTGTCGATCCAATTGATACCACTGGCGCAGGCGATAATTTTAATGCTGGGTTTTTACGCGCATGGCTTGATGGGTCTTCACTCAATACGTGCTTAAAATGGGGGAATATCGTTGGCGGACTTTCAACAACAGCTTTGGGTGGTACAACTCGAAAAATCACATGTGAACATGTTAGAAATTACCTTAATGTAGATGGTTGATGACAGATTCTGAACGCAAGTTCATGGTTTGACTATTTACCTGGAGTAAAATGAAAATCCTTGAAATCGATACCTCAGATCGCTACCGAATACAACAATTTATCGACCTTCCATATAAAATTTATCGCGAAACACCTCACTGGGTTCCTCAACTCGCTCCAGATAACAAACGAATATTTGATAAACAGCGCAATCCCTTTTATAAGCATTCGCAGGCCTCATTTTTCTTGGCAACTTCTGCAGACGGTGCTGCTATTGGAAGACTGGCTATTCTAAATAATCGAAATTACAACGATTTTAACCATGAACAGACAGCTTTCTTCTATCTCTTCGAAAGTATGCACAATCCTGATGCATCACGGGAATTATTTGAGGCAGGGTTTGAATGGGCACGTAAATCTGGACTAACTAAAATTGTTGGTCCCAGAGGGTTTTCATCATTAGATGGATTGGGACTGCTCGTGAATGGATTTGAGCATCGCCCAGCCTTCGGTATTCCATATAATCTGGCTTATTACGCTGAATTAGTCGAGTCTGCAGGGTTTATTCCTAAAGATGATATTGTCTCTGGATATTTGTCCAACGATGTTCAATTTCCCAATAACATACATAAAATATCAGCATTGGTCCAGCAACGGCGAGGCTTATCCATTGCGAGATACCGTACCCGCCGGGATTTACGACGGTTAGTCAAGCAGCTCAAGAATCTGTACAATGGGATGATCGAGGGTACCTCAGATAATATTCCATTCACCGATGAAGAAGCTAAATCAATCGCCAATCAGCTAATCTGGTTTGCCAACCCACGTTTGATCAAAGTAATTATGAAAAGTGAAACTCCCGTGGGTTTTTTATTTGCTTATCCTGATATCTCAGCAGCTGTCCAGCGCACCAAGGGTCAGATATTCCCTTTTGGCTGGATCGACCTCCTGTGGGAGATGCGACACACAGAATGGGTGAATATCAATGGTGCAGGCATCCTTGAAGATTATCGGGGTTTGGGTGGCACAGCAATATTGTTCAGCGAGATGCAGAAAAGTATCACCGAAGGCCGATTTAAACATGCTGAAATTGTGCAAATTGGAGTAGAGAATGATAAGATGCAACGAGAGCTGCGTGATTTAGGAATTGATTTTTATAAAACCCACCGCATTTACCAATATTCATTATAAATAATTGATAACCCGGCGGAACTCTTATATTAATTGAATTTAAAAAACAAAGAGGAACAATTATTCTTCGGTTGGATTGTAGGTATTACATTTGTATTGTCCAGGTGCGATGAAGAACAAAACTCGAATGGGTATCATGTTCTACACCTTCATAACTGTCTTTACGTAGTTATTATAGCACAATAGTTCTATTCTACAAGAGGTTTATGAAAACCTCCTGGTCTTTGACCAAAATTTTAAGATTTCTCATAAAAGAATCGCAGTAAATAATTAGCTATTAGCTATTCATACCAAGTGTCAAGTCCTGAGAAATAAATATT
>JBAPSY010000060.1:0-9073 GCA_049281855.1 Anaerolineales bacterium | reverse complement strand
AGAGGGTGTGCTACATCGTTCGGGAGACAAGTATTTTTGGATGGCAGATAAATATCCTGCACAGAATGTCTCGCTGCGCAGTGCATCCACAGAGACAGTATTGTTACAGGTTTCACACGAGAATGGTGAAAAAGGAACCACACTTCAAACGATAGGTGAGGTGGATGCTTCCAGCTCATTTTGGATGACCCACCCAGGGGCAGTCTATATGCATGAAGGCACAACTTATCTGGTAAAGGACCTCGATCTCGAGGATCATATTGCCACACTTCAGCCGACTAATGTTGATTACTATACAGAGCCACGCAAAGAAGTGGTCGTCCAACAGTTGAAAAAATTATCAGAAGGGGATGTTATGGGTGGAGTAAAAGCATATGGCGAAATCCAGGTTACATCGCAGGTGATTGGATTTCGTAAAATTAGATGGCATACCAATGAGACCCTCGGTGTAGAGAATTTAAATTTGCCACCCTTAGAATTACTAACCACAGGCTATTGGCTGGCTTTATCCGACGAAACTGTCGGAAAGCTTCGCGAAGAAAGATTATGGTCCAACGCACCTAACGATTATGGACCAAATTGGCCGAAGCAGCGAGATTTGGCGCGTGCCCGCGATGGATATCGCTGCCAGATATGTGGAGAGCCGGAGGGAGATAAAGCCCATCATGTGCATCACAAAATCCCGTTTAGAATGTTTGAGTCAATAGAACAAGCCAACCAGATTGCGAATTTGATCACTTTATGTAATTCCTGTCATCGGAAGGTGGAAACTGCAGTTCGTGTGAGGAGCGGGTTGGCTGGTTTAGCATTCACCCTCGGTAATTTAGCGCCTCTATTTTTGATGTGTGATATTGGTGACCTGGGGATTCACTCCGATCCGCAATCATCGCTTGCAGAAGGAAAACCTGCGGTGATATTGTATGATTTGATTCCTGGGGGGATCGGGTTGAGCGAAAGATTATATGACATCCATTCTGAGTTAATGATTCGGGGACGTGAGCTGGTTGAAGTGTGTGGATGCGAAGATGGATGTCCATCGTGCGTTGGTCCAGGTGGCGAAGGTGGTTCAGGTGGGAAACGCGAGACACTAGCTTTACTTAAAGAGTTAACGACGTAACTTTCAAGGCAAATGTGACTAACGCAGGGAAATGATGATCTCTGGGTATTAATATTGCCAAGTATAGATGACTCGGATCGAGTGCTATTTTTGATCCATTGGTGTATTTATAAAAATAATGATTTCGAAAATATTGGAGTGAAGTTAGGATAGGTGGATAACTCAATATATTCCACGCGTCTCGCTATTTCTTCAGCGAGAGACCGTTGTTTCTCTGATAAAAGCATCAGCCTGGCACCAGCTCCAGCAGCGTTTCCGACTTGTTGAAAGCGATTGAGTGGGAGGGTAGGGAACATCCCAATCTGGATTGCGCTAGGAATATTAATATAGGTGCCGAATGCGCCAGCAATGATAAAATCCTTAATCGCATCTACTGGAATTCCAGCTGATTCCAATAGAACCTCAATCCCTGCACGAATGGCTCCTTTGGCAAGCTGAATTTCATTGACATCCTGACGCGTGATTACCAGATCACGTCCATTTCCACTCTTGGATTGATCGATGAGTAGAAATTCGTATTTATGATCATGTTGCCTGACAGATGGATGGGTAGAGAGGAATGATCCACGGTGATCCAACACACCCATCTGACGCATGCAGGCGATGGCATCCAAAATTCCAGAACCACATATCCCAATCGGGGGGATATTATCGATGGTCTGGGTTTTTAATTCACCCTGGATGATCTGAACACGTTCGATGGCTCCTGGAGCAGCGCGCATTCCCATTTGGATGTGAGCACCCTCAAAAGCTGGTCCCGAGGCACATGAACATGATGATACCTTATTTTTATGGACTAATGATATTTCTGTATTGGTACCAATATCCAATGCGATGGATGTTTTTGGGGAGGACCAGATGCCTGTCGCCAACAACATAGCAACGTGATCAGCGCCTACATATCCGGCGATGTTGGGTGGTAGGTAGATTTTCGCCCCAGACGCAATGTTGAGACCAATCCTGTTTGCATCAATTTCCAATGACTCGCTCTCAGCAGGGACGTAAGGCGCCATCCCAAGCTGATGAACTGGTAAACCTGCAAAAAGATGGTGCATGGCTGTATTGCCAACCACTACAGCTTCAACGATCTGATCAGACGTGACAGGATGATTGCTGTTTCCTATCTGCAAGCGCATATCGTTAAGGAGTTGATTTATAGAATCAATTACCCTGACCTGAAGAGTTTTACTCCCATTTGAAACATTATTTGAATAACTAATCCTGCTGATGACATCTTCGCCAAACGCGGTTTGCGGGTTCATTGCTCCAGCTTTGGCAAGAATCTCACCCGTTTGTAGGTCACAAAGGTATGCCGCTAATTTGGTTGTACCCACATCTACCGCCAAGCCTAATAGTAACGTAGAAGTGGGTAAGATTGCGACAACCGATCCTTTGCGCATAGCCATGGTTGTACGCCACTGATATTTGCGTAAAAGGGGTGACATCTCTTCGAGCACAGGAACCATGAAATCGATGGGCGCTTTTACCCCTGCATGGATAAGCGCATCGCGCACTCGAACAGCATCCGACCTAAGATCCGAGATAGTCGGTGCGGGGATATCGAGTTCAATGGCGATTACAACGGGATCAATCTGTATGGTCTGCGTCTTCCCTTCGATTTGCAATCTTTGGGGTGCGGTGAGAGATTCGGGTGGAATTTCGATGGTTAAATCGCTTTGTGGATATGCTTGGCATGCTAACCTATATCCATTTTGCAGCTCGTCGACAGTAAATATAGCTTTTTCTTCAAGGGTTGGTTCTGACAGGCTGCCTGTGATCAGACGGATCTTGCAGCTATCGCAGATACCTATTCCTCCGCATATGGATGCAATGACGATTCCCGCTCCTTGGGCAGCATTCAGGAGTGAATTCCTTGAGAAAGCAGCAACTCGTCTTCCAATTGGTTGAAAATTTATCGTATATTCGGTATTATTTTGCATAATGATTTTGATATTTGCATATACCTTTGAGGCTGCAATAATCGCATGATGATCCTATAGCCGATACGTCGTGTCCCACTCCTAAAACCATGGATAATGATTTGCTTGGCGTCATCATGCACGATTCGGTCAGAGAAACCTGGATTTGGTCACTATCCAACAGTGTAAAGATTTGTGGCTGCCCTTGATCCAATGGCCAGCCTATCATCCCTGGGTTTAATGGCATGGTTGTGTTCAAGCCATCCTCTTTCGCCAGGGTCTCGAAATAATTGCATGCCTGGATGGCTAACATCTCAACTGCGGCAGACCCCACGCCATCCAGGGCTAACCCAACCATTGGATCGATCTTGAAGTAGCTTGAGACACTTTCATCAAGCTCACTACCTATCGTACAAATCATTATTACAACCATTTGGGCACGTGCCAGATGTTGTGCAACCAACTGACCAGATAGATACGATTTATCTTGGCTCGAGGAGTTTGAGGTTAATTCTAGTCGTTCATGAACGAGACCTTTTACTGAAAATTTTTCATATAGCACCAAGGGATGAAGAAGCGGTAGTCCCTTTACTATTGCCTCTTCGGTGCGATTTACAAGGGACGGACGACGTAATCGAAAGGCATCCGGATCTGCACCTTGAGCACGCAAAACATCATCGGTATTTAACGGTAATTCCCATTGATTTAGTATAGGCATATTTATAAATTAGCGTTTTTATGTGTGTCAGCTTATCGCTTATCTGATATCACAACTTCATCTGGAATCAACTTGGTTAATGCTCTAACCAATAAGTCTATTTCCTCTTCGGAATTATAACCTTGGACAGATAAGCGGAGAAAATGCTGACCATTCCATTCGACACAAGGAATTTCAATCCTGTACTCGTGATATAGACGTGTTTTTAACTTCGTTAGGTCTTTTATATTTGGTATAGGTATCGTGCCCATTTGGTGATAGAACTCCGAATCCAACGGATACAAAGGTGATAACCCGGTTTGATTGCATATTCGTTCGATTGCAGTCCGTAGTAACTTATGACATCGTACCCTCACATCATCCCAACGATATTTTCTCATAAATGCGATTGCAGCCGGGACGGAGAGTGCTGCAGCAGGGTCTTTTGTTCCACTCCATTGAAGGAAATCGATAAATGTAGACTCGTGTGGAGAGGTGAGCCTGGATTGATAGCCCCAGCTCACAATCAAAGGCTCGATAAGCTTTTGAACTTCAGGTCGGGCGAATAAAAAGCCTGCACCTTTTGGGCTGAGCATCCATTTATGGCAATTCCCCACATAAAAGTCAGCTTGAAGTGATGACAAATCCAATGATATTTGTCCTGGCGCATGGGCACCATCAATGATGGTGATAATACCTGAATCTCGTGCACGTTGGCAGATCAATTGAACTGGTAATGTTAGTGATGTGGGCGAAGTGATATGGCTGATGAAGATTACTTTTGTTCGTGGAGTAACACCGCGCCATAGTTGATCTACGATCTCTACATTGGATATGACAGGTATCTCAATGGCTTGATGCTTATAGATTGCTCCAGTCTTCTGACTAACAAAATCCCAAGTGAAATTGCATGCTCCATATTCATGATCAGTTGTTAGGATTTCATCGCCATGGTGTAGTAGCAGCGATCTAGCGATGATATTTACACCATGGGTGGCGTTGGGAATGTATACGATATCACTTGCAAATGCGTGAATATATCGACCTAATTCTTGCCGGGATTGGTGTAGATAATTATCAAGTTCAGTCCCAAGAAATTGAACGGGTTGCTGCTCTAATTGTTTCTGCCAATCCTGATATATTTCAAACACTGGGCGTGGACATGCCCCAAACGAGCCATGGTTAAGAAAGACAACCTGTGGGTCCAATAAAAATAAATCTTTAAGCATATTAGCCTGAATAGAAAATGGTCTTGGTCAGTGCAATTTTATCATTACAGAGGACTTACACCAGACGTGATATAATATCGAGAATATATATCTTATTACGATATAATAGCTGATATTAATGAAGGATAATATTAAAGTAGGATTAATGGGGATGAATGGGAGCTAAATCTATGCGAATCATTATAGCTGGCGGAAGTGGATTGATTGGGCGTGAATTAACCTCAGTGTTGACTACCGATGGAGACGAAGTGAGTATTCTAAGTCGTCGACCTGAGATGGTAGTGGGAATGCCAGATGAGGTTAGGGTGCTTCAGTGGGATGGTATAACGATTCAAGATTGGGGATCGCAAATTGATAATTGCGATGTAGTTGTAAATCTTACTGGTGAAAATCTATCCGGAAAAGGTTTTTTACCTTCAAGGTGGACAAAAGAGAGAAAAATGCGTTTGGTTCAAAGCCGGGTGAATTCTGGAAAGGTGCTCACTAAAGCAATCGAAATAGCGAAGACCAAGCCCTCAGTATTCGTACAAGCATCAGGTATTGGATATTATGGCATGCATCAGGAAAGGCTGTCAAGCGAAGGGGATAGTGCTGGAAATGATTTCGCGGCTAATCTATGCAAGGAATGGGAGGCATCTTCGCAACCGGTTGATCTCATGGGAGTTAGGCGGGTGGTTGTGAGGAATGGTGTGGTATTATCCACGAAAGGTGGTGCTTTACCGCTCCTTATATTGCCATATAAATTATTTGTCGGTGGTCCGCTTGGGAATGGGCATCAGATCTATTCATGGATCCAAATTACAGATGAAGTAAATGCAATCAGGTTCTTGATCCATGATAATCAGGCGAGGGGTGTATTTAATCTGACTTCTCCCAACCCGGTGTCAAATGATGAATTTGGGAAGACGATTAGTAAGGTAATGAAACGGCCACATTATTTCCAGATTCCTGGTTTCGCCATGAAACTGGCGTTCGGGGAGGTATCCACAATGGTTCTTGAAGGACAAAAAGTGTTGCCAGAGAAGTTATTGGAGGCAGGTTATTCGTTTAAATATCCCAAGTTGGAGGATGCTCTAAAGGAACTATTGAAGAAATAAATGAGCTTTTTCTACTTTTTTAGATCGAAATATATTTTACTTGCATTTCTTAAAGACCGATGATTGGCGATCCTTGTTATTTTGATATACTCACAAAATTGACCAACGTGAGGCAAAGAAAGAATCGCTTTAGAATCGAATGAAGATACTCGCGGTAAGTGATATGGTAGTCGATTGGATTTATAGTCCTACAATGCGGATACTTCTTTCAGATACTGAGCTTGCCATTGGTTGCGGTGATCTACCGTTTGATTATTTGGAATTTATCCTAAGCTCATTGGATATCCCCCTTTTTTATGTTCATGGGAACCATTCACGACCAGAACCAGAAGGGAAACCGGTCGGATATAAATCCCTGGGATCTGTTTGCATTCATTGCAAAGTGATGAGATATAGAGACTATACAATCGCAGGAGTGGATGGGAGTTTAAAATACAATACTGGTAATTATCAATATACTCAAACAGAAATGTGGTTAAATGTTATCAAGCTTGTACCGTCTTTGTTGTTGAACCGGATCAATTACGGGCGATTTTTAAACGTGTTCGTTTCACATGCACCACCCTGGGGGATACATGATGGAACTGATCTACCCCATCAAGGTATAAAAGCATTTCGATGGTTGGATGCCCAATTCCAACCCGATTACCATCTCCATGGGCATATTCACGTGTATCGACCTGATATGATCACCGAATCAGAGTTTGGGAAAACAAGGGTGATTAATACGTATGGATACCAGCAAATTAAATTATGAAGAAGTTTAATATTGAGCCTTTACCTGCAGATGAGGATAGGTATATTGGTTTGACGCAATATTTCATCCACGTTACTTCCTTGAACGACTTCCAATATCGGATTACGGCTGTAACCACCCAATAAAAGTAAATCGATGTTATGTTGATCCACATATTGGAAAATAATCTCAACGTGATTATCTCCACCTGAAACGAAGTATTCTGCACTTATGTCATGACCTTCCAAATACATACGAGCATCACCTTGAATTTCGTTGATGATGCTCTCATTTCCTATGGAAATAACTGTTAACGGTACTTTCCACTGCCCGGCAAGATATGTCGCAATAAATAGCGCCTCTTGGGCTTTAAGACTTCCATCATAGGCTAATAACGCACGATCCAACGACTTGGCGACTTGGGGAGTAAAGAGGATCGGTCTGGGGCATCTTTGGACCAGATTTCTGATTCCAGAGCTCAATCTGGAATGCAAGGATGATTCAGGCGGATAGGTTAAATTCATAATTACCAGGTCATTCCAACGGGCTCGTTCGGTGATAATTGATGTTACGTCACCAATTTTTATTTGCAGGTCACTTTGGATGCCGGCCAATTGGCATCTCCGAGCGAATTCATTTTGTATATCCTGAGTAGATTGAGAATCTTGTTCGTCCTCAGCGATTAGAATATATAAACCGTGTAAATTGGTTTCTTCTCGTCTGGCAATTACAAACGCTTGTTCTAGTGCGAACCATCCATCATCACGGCCGTTGATAGGAACGAGAATTTCGCAAAATAATCGATCTACACGACGAGCGGATATCATGGATTGGCGCCATTCCCCAGGTGCCGGTCCAGTTTCCAAAATATTCGGCACCATCGCTTTTACTATTTTGTTCCCTAACCGTGCAATGACTCGATATAGGCGCTGACTATATTGGTCTGCTAAATCATCTGCAGCACTCGTGACTTCAATTTGGCTTTTCAAATCCTCTTCCAAAACTGCGCGATGATCCGCAATCCATAGGTAAAGGTCAGCTTCTGTCCGAGTGGGGAAATCAATTAATAATCCATGTTCACGAATGATATTCACCACTGGAAGATAAACGTTGTCGTACCAATCTGCTACAGCATCTGAAACAGAGATTTCTCGTTGCTGTTTAAACCCCATAAAATAACGATGAACAGCAACGTGTTCTTCAATAACTTCATACTGACCGGGTACAGTAACTGAAAGGTCAGATCCAGGGCGTTCCTTATCCAGGTTGGTATATTCCAGGAATTCAATATATTCTGATTTTAATATCAGATCTTCTGGGCGAACATCAACCGTGAGTGGAACTCGAGTATGCACTTCTGTTACATATGCCTGGATTTGAGCCGATCCGATTTGTTTGGCAACAGAAACCCGATGGTTACCATCGCTCACAAAGTACACTTCATCAATTTGATAGACTTCAATTGGTGGCAAGCCGATTAATCCATAATTAGCTGCATCAACATTTGCCCAACGTTCTTCATCAATGTTTTGACCGGGCAAGAAGTCGCGCGAGAAATCTTGATATCGGTTCACACTACCTATGATGGCATTTATTGGGATCTCTTTTAATTCCTTTTTTGGACCGATTTGTGCATTTAATTTATGACGCACTTCTTCAAAGGATAACAATTCAGTAGTATCACCTTTAAAACGAGCGATGATTTCCCTTAATGTCGCCTTTTGTCGAGCTGATCGAAAATCTTGGACAGCCTGAATAATATTAAGTGTTGGCGTATCAATCATTTCGGTTATTTCTAAGATTATTTAAGCCGATCGCCGTGATTCGAGTATTTATCTCCTCGACCGCGTTATTATTTTCTTCGAATTTATTATAACGAATAATGTAATTAATCGGCTTAGCAGCTGCTAGTCATTGGTCGCTATTATCATGTAATGGTCGGATACTGTGATCCAGATTGGCAGCAATTCGAATGGCTTTATAATTACCAATAAAAGTGTTGTTCTCGATTCGAAAGTTCAAACTGGTTGTATTTTCAGGTAGACAGGCATCGATAATTTGGACATATTTTGGCCAGAGTAATATTCCATAACGATTGCACGAGAATTGATTGCTGCGTACCAAGAAATTTATCCCATTTTTAACCGCGATTTCAGCTTTGTCTGTTGCCAAGAATTTAATTATTTTCCGGGGTTCCATCCCTTGAAACACCCAACCATAAACCATAATTAGAATAATTGGTAATGTTTGACCGAAATATATTCCCACGGCTGAAGAT
>JBAPSY010000059.1:0-2599 GCA_049281855.1 Anaerolineales bacterium | reverse complement strand
AAGGAAACGGCACTGCCAGTGGGTTGTTAAAAGCTCGCCTGGAGGAGTTCGCATCTGAGAACCCCGAGGTCAGGCTGGAGGTGCGAGTGAAAGCACTGGATGGGACGGGTGGACTGCTAGAATCACTAGTGGCTGCCAACGCGGCTGCTCCACTGGCACTGCCCGACCTGGTTCTACTGCCGCGACCCCTGCTCGAATCGGCAGCGTTAAAGGGATTGCTTTATCCATACGATGGTCTGACCAACGTGATGGATGACCAGAGTTGGTTCGAGTACGCCCGACAACTCGCACAACTAAAAACCAGCACTTACGGGATTCCCTTCGCCGGAGATACCCTGGTTATGACTCATCGCCCATCATTACTAGAAACCACACCGCATAGCTTGGAGGCGTCGCTCTCGCTTGGTGAAGTACTGCTCTATCCAGCAACTGACCCACAAGCACTCTTTACCCTGTGTATGTACCTGGCAGCAGGGGGAAGCATGCAAGATGCACAAGGACGACCCTGGATGGATGAAGCTACGCTTTTGAACATCCTCGAATATGACCAGAGGGCCAGCCTGGCTGGGGTGATGCCATACTGGTTGACTCAGTATTCAAATGATGCACAGGTTTGGGAGACCTACCTGGGTGGTGAATACCCGATGGCAGTCACCTGGGCGTCTGCCTATCTGAACCATCAGCGCTCCTCTCCAGAAGACCTGGCAATCGCTCCCCTACCTACTCCAGATGGTGTTCCTTTCACCCTGGCCACCGGTTGGAGCTGGGCATTGGCTGGCCAGAACCCTGAGCGCCGTACGCTGAGCGTCAGGTTGGCTGAATATCTGGTGGAGAAGGAATTCCTGGCGGAATGGACCTATGCTGCTGGTTATCTGCCACCTAGAGCAGATGCCTTACAGAACTGGCAGGAGGCAGAAGCGCGTCAGGTGATCGAGCAAATCTCGTATTCCGCCTGGCTGATGCCTTCAGCTGATGTGGTATCCAGCCTCGGGCCAGCCCTGGAGCAGGCTGTGGTGGACGTGCTTAAAGCGCAAAGTGACCCTCAAACTGCAACCCAGTCAGCGATCAACCAAATCAACCAACCCTAGAGGAGCTGGCGACCCTCGTTTAGGGCGCTTGACGCATATCCCATGGGATGGTATGATGCAAATCCACAAAAAGGTTCGCGTCTTTGAGCAGTAGCTTCCGGCACAACAACCGGAGACGCTCTCGGAACAAAAACCATGTCAAATGATCCAATTCTCGACGAATTCCCGGCCACCAAGGATGAGGTGAAACAGTCAACCCCGTCACCTTCTGGGGATGAGGAAGCCAAAGATAGCCGGATACAATTGATCAGGGAAAGACTATCCCACGCAGGCCTGGGCGAAACTGTTTATCGCCTGGGGACTGCTTTTCTTACCATCGCCCTGATATTGTTGGCAGTGGTTGGGATGCGTCTGTTTTACTTGCGTTTTCAACAACCCAACATCAGCCAGCCACGTGAAGCAGCCCTGGCAGCCGAAGCACCTACACCGACGCCCACGGCAATCCCAGCAGTTATGCCGGTATTTGCAGTTGCTAAACCGGTGTACCAATATGGCATTACGCGTCTGGCACTGATCCACACCACGATCCCATCCCGCCCGCGCACCGAGATCACTACTTATATAATTAAAGAAGGTGATACCATCTTCGGAATTGCCGAGATGTTCGGTTTGAAACCTGAAACGATCCTATGGGGTAACTATTATACATTGACGGATGACCCACACAATATCCGACCGGGGGTAGTGCTGAATATCATGCCAATGGATGGCACCTACCACCGCTGGTCGGCGGGGGAGGGGTTGAATGGAGTAGCGCATGGCTATGACGTCACCCCGGACGTGATTATCAACTGGACAGACAATCACCTTGATCCAGCCACACTGGGGGATTACTCCCATCCCAATATCGAGCCAGGCACGATGCTGTTCGTACCTGGGGGTGAGCGTGACTTCGTCACATGGAGTGCACCACGCATCTCGCGTACTAACCCGGGGGTGGCTCGCATTCTGGGTCCAGGCTCGTGCGGCACGATTGTGGATGGTGCGGTAGGTACGGGGGCGTTCATCTGGCCGACGGTTAACCACATCCTATCGGGATATGATTACTCACCGTCTACCAACCACTTCGGGATCGATATTGCCGGTGCGCTGGGTAATGCGGTGTACGCGGCAGATAATGGCGTGGTGGTGTACGCGGGTTGGAACGATTGGGGATACGGTAATGTGATCGTTATCGATCACGATGGTGGCTGGCAGACGCTGTATGCACACCTGAGTGCCTTAAATGTCGGCTGTGGATATAGCGTGTACCAGGGCGATGTGATCGGCGCCATCGGCAGCACGGGCAACTCCTCGGGGCCTCACCTGCACTTCGAGATGTTGAATGAGAGCTACGGCAAGGTGAACCCGTGGAACTTCCTGCCGTAATATAAAGAATATTCACCACGAAGCAACTGTGTTTAAAGTCAAGGGTTAATTGGAGTGGGTTTAGTCCTCCAAGGTTGCATATCTCGGATCATGGCATTCAGGATGGTCAGGAATTTTCGCATGCACGCAACCAAAGCGACCTT
>JBAPSY010000058.1:0-4177 GCA_049281855.1 Anaerolineales bacterium | reverse complement strand
GCACACTGTCGACTCGCCTCCGGTAGCGCTGCACAAATTGCTCAAGTGGATCGTTATCCTTGAACCTACCTCCATATTGTAGAGGTGGTCACAAAAACCTGCATCAAGGGTGTTGTTTTATTATATTTTTTTTCAAGGGGGTATATGTGGGTTAAACCTGCCTAACTGCAGGTTTTTTATTTACTGATGTTGATTGGTTCAGATGATCCACTAGTGACCGAGTGACTTTACAGAGCTTGAGCCTGCTGTATTTTAAAAAGGGAAAGATAACCCGTTCCCATGATGGATATAAAAAAGTATCTCAACAGTTATAGAAGCTAATATGGTTTCTTCAAAAGAAAATCCATACCTGAAGCGTATTATTTTGCTTCCTATCCATCGTTATTAAATAATAAATGGAAAATATCATGTCCATCCTATTAGGTAGAGTACAATATCCTTGTTAAGTATCTACACGAGGATTATTCCAGATCAAAGAATTCACACTGGCTCTTCAGATGAGTTTCACATCCTTGACGCCCAGGTTATTAACCATCTAGAATTGGAGCGCCAGGAGTCTTTACTTGAGCAGTATAATATTTTTAATGTAAAAGAACGGCATGGACTGCGAATTCATGCGTATATTTCTTGTTATTCATAGGGTCGGCCCGAATGCCATTACGCTTATTCTCATGATCATGAAAATCCTCTCCGTTTTCGTAAAGGACAACATTGAGGTCCATTGATCACAAAGGATATTACACCATGAAGGATCAAGAAGACCAGCCAACAAAGAAATACGTCATCGCCATCGATGTTGGCACCAGCGGAACTAAAGTTGGTCTGGTGAACCAGGACGGCAAAGTGGTGGCATACGCCGGTGGGCGCTACGAGACCCATTTCTTACCCAATGGCGGTGCGGAGCAGGTTCCAGCGGACTGGTGGCAGGTGATTTCAAGTGGGGTTAAACAAGTGGTAAAAGAATCGGGTGTCGCGCCAGATAAAATTGCTGCCATCGGGACCACCAGTCAGTGGGGAGTCACCGTAGCTGCGGATGAGCATGGCGAGCCTTTAATGAATGCCATCAGCTGGATGGACTCACGCGGTGGTAAGTATAGCGCTAAGCTGGTAAAGGGGTTCCCCAATCTGCAAGGTTATGCAGCAAGTAAATTATTCAGGTGGATCAAAATCGTTGGCATTCCTCCTTCTTTGGAAGGCATTGATGATATTGCACATATTCTATTCATCAAGAATGAGTTTCCAGATATTTATCGCCGGACTTACAAGTTCCTGGAGCCTATGGACTTTATTAATATGCGTCTGACAGGCAAAGCCAACGCTACGCAAAACAGCAACATCGCTATCTTTTTGATTGACAACCGTAAGGGCGGCACCAAGGATTACGACTCATGGGCGCTGAAGTTATCAGGTATAGATCGCGCCAAGCTGCCCGATCTGTTACCAGTCGAAGGGATTGTCGGCAACTTGCAAAGTAGTATCGCTAGCGAGTGGGGTCTTTCCCCAGATACTGTGGTGATCACTTCCGCTAATGATAATAGCGTAGCACCCATCGGTTCCGGTGCTATCGCTGATTACGAAGCGGTTGCTGTGCTGGGCACCTCTGGTATGCTGGTTTTGCACTTTCCCAATAAAAAGACGGATGTATTACACTCGCTGGCTACATATCCCGGCGCTCTGAGCAACAAGTATGTTTTTTTTGCCGACACCGGAAATACTGGGAAGGTGGTCGACTCCTTTATTAATAACCTGGTATACGGTCAAGATGCCTTTTGTGACGGTGATATGCCAGAGGATATCTATGCAAAATTTAACCAGGCAGTTGCTCAAGTCCCTGCTGGAAGTGATGGCGTCTTGTTCATGCCATGGTTCACTGGCGGTACTTTGGCTCCTACTGCCGATCAATTCCTACGAGGTGGTTTTATCAACCTAACTACCCGTACCACCCGTAATCATCTTGCTAGAGCTGTGCTGGAAGGCATCACCTATAACTGGTGTTGGTTAAAAGAAGCATCTGAGGCTTTCACAAAGCACAAATTCCCATACTGGCGCCTGACCGGAGGCGGTGCACGCTCTGATATGTGGGCTCAGATCATGGCGGATGTCCTCGGTATTCCCATGCACCAACAAGAAAACCCGAGCAATAATACATTGCTGGGTGTGGCTTTCCTGGCATTCAATCGCCTGGGGTTGATGTCGCTTGACGATATTCCCAAAAAAATCAGATATTCCCATATCTATGAGCCTAACTCGGTAAACCGTGAAGTCTATGACCGGATGTATGCGCAATTCCGCCAGTGTACCAAGCAGCTAAAGCCTATCTTTCACGCTCTGAACAAACCCGCCTGAACCACCCACCAAGTGCAATAGAAAGGATCAAAAATGACTGAAACATCTCCACTTGCCAGTGTTTTTGGGGATTTGTACCCATACAAAGATCGATTTGAAGCTTACTCACGCATCCCCGAAAAAGGTCGTAACCCGGAACAAATCTACAACGAGTTGCAAACTATCGCCGAAGAAGAAGATAAATTTTGGGAAACTGGCTTGATCTCTGGCACGATGTACCATGGCGGCAAGGAGCACTACGCTTTCCTGAACCGTGTCTTCAGTTTGTTTTCTTACGTCAACTTGCTACAACGCGATATCTGCCCCAGTGGCACGAAATTCGAATCAGAGATCATTGCTATGGTTGCCAAGTTGTTGCATGGCGAGGCGGTGAAAAATTACAACCCACAGGATGAAGTCTGCGGGACGGTGACTTCGGGGGGCACTGAGAGTATCTATAACGGTGTATATATTCACCGCGAATGGGCACGAGAAGAAAAGGGCATCCAGGAACCTGAGATGGTGGTACCAGTCACCATCCATCCGGCGTTCTATAAGGCAGCCCATTACCTAAGCGTCAAGATGATCTCTGTTCCCGTGGATGGAAATTTTGAAGCCAACGTTGAGGCCATGCGGGCGAAGATCACACCCAATACCATCGCCCTGGCGGGATCAGCTGGTAATTATCCTTATGGCGTGATCGATCCCCTGGAGAAGCTCTCAGATTTAGCTCTCGAGTATAAGATCGGCTTGCACGTGGATGGCTGCCTAGGCGGTTTCATCCTGCCATGGATCGAAAAGCTTGGATATGACATCCCACTCTTCGACTTCCGCCTTCCTGGAGTTACATCGATGTCGTGTGATACCCACAAATACGGCTATGGATTGAAGGGTACCTCCACCTTGCTGGTACGCAACCATAAGCTCCTGCGGTACCAATTCTTTTCCGTGGGAGACTGGCCTGGAGGTCTTTACTGTTCACCTACTGTTCAGGGAAGTCGTTCTGGGGGCTTGAGCGCGGCCACCTGGGCCGCCATGGTATTGTTGGGTGAAGAGGGTTACCTGAAGGCAGCGCGTCTGATCATGGATACCGCCGACAAGATCCGCCTTGGCATTGCCGCTATCCCAGAGATTAAAATTGCCGGTAAATCGACCTTCCTGATCGGCATGCTATCCGACGAAGTTGACATGTACCATGTCAACGATTACCTGATCAGCAAAGGCTGGCGGATGAACGGTTGTCAGAACCCCCCGGGTTTTCATTTCTGCGTCACCCTGCGCAACACCTTGCCCGGCGTAGCCGAAGCCTTTATTAAAGACTTAACCGATGCCGTCGCTTATGCCAAAAACCCACCCCAACCCTTCCCCAAAAGTGGAGCATTATATGGGCTGGCGGGTAGTGTTGACGGGCAGGCGTTCCTCAAGCAAGGTATGCTGGACTTCATCGAAGCTACCTATGAAGAAGTGTAAAATTTAAGCCGATAGTTCATAATTAGAATTGTTATAACTGGCAATAATAGTCAAGCTCTCAATTCCCCTTCCCTCATCGAAAACTAACGTAAAGGAAGGGGGATATGGGATTTCAAGATTGGGACAATTTAGACAAGTAATTCACCCGCGGTGGGTCTATTTGGCTGCCCCCATCTATAAAGGTCTCTTTGACACTATAGACGCGCAGCTGAAACCAGCGCAACAACTCAATCGAAATTTCCCACTATGATATATTCGGGTGAAATTTGTCAATCCTAGATGGCTGCCCACATTTCACATGGAAAAACCGTCGCCTAAAGGAATATTGCTCATGAACCGTATTTTTAAGAAACGCCCGAATATATTTATTAATCTTATTCAC
>JBAPSY010000057.1:0-10133 GCA_049281855.1 Anaerolineales bacterium | reverse complement strand
ACCGGTGGCAACGTCCCATAACCGCACTGTTCTATCATCCCCGGTAGATGCCAGGAGATTCCCATCCGGTGAAAAAGCGAGAATACTCACGATGCCGCTGGGTCCAACCAGCACCTGCGGGGTTGATACATCCACCCCAGCACTCTCAGGTGAGATCGGAGTTGATGCAGGTAGTGGTGTTTTAGTCGGTGAGTCTGGTATTACGTTGGCAAAATCGGCTAAGAGTAGGGCTGAGCAGCACATTTGTTGCTGTTGATTGAATTTGCGTCGCTGTTGCAGGAATGGGTTTGGCTGTCGCAGTTGGCTGGCAGCCAACCAACAAGATCATCGCGATGACAATCATCGCTCTTTTAAAGTTAATTGCGAACATATTATTCTCTTCATCCTACAATCGATGTCACATTTAATAATCCTCCAGCAAACGGGGACATTCAATTCGATAGCGCATCAGTTCAATACCCCACAGCGACAGGGTCTCTACGTAGGTCATCCCGCACTTTTCGATGACCCTCTGTGAGGCATGATTATCAGGGTGAACCAGAGCGATGATGTGATCCAGGTTAAAATGCTCGAAACCGAACTGCAGAGAAGCCTGTGCGGCTTCAGTGGCATAGCCCTTACCCCAAAAAGGGTGGTCCAGTAAGAAACCAACTTCAGTTTCGTCAAGCTCAGGAAGATATTGCAAGCCTGCCCAGCCGATGATCTCTCGCCCGCCATCCGACAAGACGCCCCAATTTCCGTAGCCATGCTTCTCCCAATGTGTCTGCTGCCCGGTAATAAATCGCTGGACCGATTCCAGCGGAGGTGTAACAGGGTTGGGAAAGTAACGCAGAATGCTCTCCGAGTGGTAGATGCGGTACAACACTTCGGCATCTCCAGGTTGAAACGGGCGTAAAACCAGGTGAGAGGTTTGGAGGGAAGGAAATTGTGTAATCATCGTTTGAAGTAGCCCAAAAGTTTATTGCCATTATCGTTTCGCCAGGGTTCATATTCCGCCAACCGCTTTGGGTCATTCATGAGGAGAGCTGACGACCAAAGTAGCATGGTGGCAAATTGCAAGGCGACAAAAAGGTCAAGCTGTGCCCACTGCGTTTCGGGCAGCGTGCGAATTTGAGCATAACCCTCCTGAAAGGCATCACGCATATGTTCCCACTCATTTCCCCACGCCCACTGACATAATGCGATGCTGATATCCCACATCCAATACCCGTAGCCACAGTCTTCGAAGTCTATGGGCAAGGCTTTTCCGGCTTTGAATAGCACGTTCTCCGGGTACAAGTCAGCGTGGATCAACCCATAATGATCAGGACCTTTACCAAGAGATTCCATGACCCATTTGGCTTCCTGGGATATAACCTTGAAAGGCTGCTGGAATTTCGAAGGAATAGAATCGACCACCTCCTCAAGGGTATGTCTGAACATGCTTCCACCAAGCCGCGAGTCCCAATCCCAATGGGGACGGGTGAACCCAACTGGGGGCTGCCAGCCGGCGGAAAAGGTGTGCATTTGAGCTACCACCTGCCCCAGCGCAGCGAGGTGTTTTGGTCGCAACCCATGACGGAATCTTCGCCCATCCAGCCAGCGCATGAGTGAGACCACCCGCCCATTCGGTATGCCAGGGGTTATGATGGTGGTTAGCAATTTTCCATCCGATGTTGAGACTGGTGCGGGTACTGGCAATCCTGCCTCTTGGTTCAACGCAGCCAACCAAGTCAATTCGGAGGCAATAACCTCAGCGTCGCCCATTGCGTGGATACGAAGGACGTAGCGATCCGGGACAAATGGGGGAGTATATCCTGCGGGGATGACTGAGGCAGATGTATCCACGCGGTAGATGATATTTTCACCATATTGGATAAAGACCAGGCACGCACCATCTAGACCATATGTATGGAGGGCTGTTTTGGCCAGTTCCCTCAGCCTATATAAACGACCTCGCCGGGTAAGCTCTCGAAATGGCCTCATCTCACCGATTCCATTCTATATGTATGATAGCAACGAGAATAGAGTTTCTGTAGAGTAGAGTTGATCAAAAAGCTCATATATGGGCTATCCTTCCCTGTTCAGCAGACTTTGGAATGCACACTGGGTTGCATTTGATCATTTGACACGCTCAACTATTAGAGGCAGTGTAGGATTTCCTGTGTGCAAAGAAGGTGGCATCGGGCGCATCCTGCTCGCAAATCTGAGCGGTTTTTTTATCAACTCCTCCAGGGAAATTTATGCAATCTCCAATTTCTCGGGAAGATGGACAGCAAACCGGCAGCGAAAATCTCCCTTCAGCGCCGATTCAAGTACCTCAACCTGAAGTGTTTGCCCAAAAATGACCTCCCATGGCTTCTTACTGTAACCACCACTGCAATTGCAAAATATTGGATTTAGACGGATATTTTCTTTCTTGATCGCTTCGCGCGCCCAAGGACAATGACAGGCATAGTATCGCTTCAGGGTTGGGTCTGTTTCAGTCAGATATTGTTTGGCGTTGTATGGGATTTTGGTTATATATAAGATTTTGCCTTCCCGCACACCGCACTCAGTCTCTGGATGATCCTCAACGTATTGCACGACCTCGCCTGTGATTTCCTGGGAGAAGAACAGCTTACCATCCGCCTGGCATTCCTGAAGCAATCTCACCAGCGACTGATGCTTTTTCATCAGAAAATCATCAATGTCAGGCGATTTAATATATTTCTCACGTTCATCCAGGAAGTACTCGTCTGGTAAATCCCTCAGACATGTGGAAAGCAACCGCTCGGTCTGCTCGTATCCCACCTTTTCAACCAACCGGTCGATGACAGGGAACATATCATAGGGTTTTTCGGTCGACGGTACTCCTAGGTGCGAAATACCTATACCGGCGAAGACTTCATCGCGTATGTCATCGCCAAATATCATCCCCACTTTTTGATATAAATTGGGCTGGACTTCAGCACCATCCAATAATTCCAGGATGGCAACATAAATAGCGTTATTTTTTACAAAAAGACCATATCGACCTATGGCAAGGAGATTATCATAGGTGTTTCGTCCCTCTCGAATGAGGAATGTACTGTACTTCCAGGTGGATGCTGCATCTGGTGTTCCACCTAAAGCACTAAGATAATCCTCGAACTGTTCAGCGATGGCAATCGAAGCCTCGATCTTGTCATCGCTAAGCTTACGCGTCTTAAGCAGCTCACGAAATCCCTCTCTGTCCATGTGTCCTCCTTATTTTATTGACTAATTACCTATTACAATTTTTATACTTCGGTGCAGGTGATGAAGTTCACCGAGGTAGCCTAGCCCGGTTGTTTTACAGGATCATATATCAGTCTTCCGTGCAAATAAATCCGTGCCAGGCGCTCGCACCAGTATGTACACATCGTACGGAGTATCGATCAATCGATATTGTCTCAATCGCAGCGAGTCAACAACGACGCCAATCGGCGCAACTCCATCCGGTGGGTGGTTTAGTGTAAGTCATGTCAGTCTTCATGCATCCTTGGGAAACGAGAAATGCATCTGGACTGTCACCCATTTACCGCCGCGCTTTTCCAATGTTCCCGTCCAGCGGCAATTATCCCATCCGGTGGGTTGACCATTCCATTCAGCATGGTCGTCTAGATAACACGAATACCAGGCGACGTTTCCTAATTGCGATTTATTCCATCGGCTCTGCATTGAATCACCGGCAAGAGCTATTTTCAGTGCCTCCCTTTATCCTGGCCATCTTTTTTCCCATGGCTGATGTAAATCATAAACTGGACCCAATACGGATTGGTACAAGGCATTTGCCGGAGGTTCACCGCCAGTGGTCATCACTTGGGTAGCACCCACTTCCTTCAAGCGTCGCATGCCCTCACATAACAGCGAGCGAGCCAGTCCATGGCGTTGGTGCTCTGGCATGGTTCCCACAGGCTCAAAATACCCGCAGCGGGTTACGTCGTCGTACCAGATGGTTGTAAAAGCTGCAACCTCCCCCGAGGGAGCAATGGCCACCAGGTCTAAGTCACGGCGATAGAGCGGAGCCGTTTGGATGTTCTGGTACCATGATAAATCCCTGTCGTATTTTTCGTCTGGTTGATCCGAGTGGAAAGCCCTCCACGACGCCCAGCTTCGGGAGGGGATATCAGAGACATCTCCCAGAGGGCGAACCCAATAACCTTCTCTCACCAGATTTTCGGGGATGGGCAGCTCCAGGTTGCGCCGCCATTGGTGTTCATTGGCTTCAGCGATATGGGTATAGCCACGCCTTTCCAGGATACCTTGTCGTTGGATATCCCCTGAATCAGTCCAAACCCACAACACCAAACCACCTCGCTGGTTCGGTGCGCGCAGGTGTTCTTCCGCCTGGGCAATCATTTGATCTTCTAATTCTGTAGTTTTAAAAGTGGGATGGATTTGCAGGAAGGCCTGCCCTGCCCCTTCGCGGTTCAACACAGCCGCAAAGTGCCCTTCGGCCGTTTCCCACAGATACACATCCTCTTCCAGTGTACCATCGCCAAGATTCAGGATGCCATGCCAGCGCCAGTAATCCAGCCGGGCGACAGGCCAGCTCAACATACGGCGATCATTATCCATAAATACTTCACGAAGAAAATTGCGAATACGCCAGTAATCTTCTTCCGTTTGATAAGAGCGCACGATCAGCTTCATTATGTTACTTTCACTATCGCCCCAGGACGGAAGCGGCGAGGGCTTTAACTTGTCCTCTATCCGGGTCGAGGCAAACATCCGCATTGGGAGCCCCCTGCGTAACCACCGTACGTCCCTGCTCAGGTCCGGATGTAGTAACAATTTTTATTGCCAGGGGGAACTCGGGGCACACTGCTGGTTTTGTTGCCTGGACAGCAGCCGTCAGATCCCAGATGTAAACACCCTCTTTAGACCACGAATTCAGCATCCATTGCAGCAGTTCACCCGCCAAAGCTCCTTCTGGCGAGTTCGATGAAATCCAACCGGGCAAATCAGATAGAGTCCAAATCACCTGGCTGGTGGCATCAAGGGGTACAAGGTGGAGTGGAAGCCCGGATTCAAAAACATCCCTGGCAGCCACTGGGTCCACCCAGATGTTCCATTCGGCAACGCTATTGTCGATAGATGGCCAATCGCTTTTGATATTGCCTGGCACATCAACGCTCCCACCCATGATATAAACTTCTCGGATGTTTTCCGCAATACCGGGGTCGAGACGGAGAGCCTCGGCTAGATTGGTGTGAGTGCCACTGATAAAAAGCAGTACAGGCTGTGGCGAGTTGTTGATGGTTTCCACAATGAGCTCGTCAGCCGGGACGGGTTTTAACGTTATAGACGCTTTCGGAAGTACGATATCCCAGAAATTATCACTGGCTTGCCTCCAGGGGTCGGGAAAGACGTTATTTCCTTCCAGCGGAGTAGCTCTACCAGCACCGACGGGGATTTCCGCCCTGCCCAGTCCTGCCATGAACTGCAGGATATGAACTGCAAACAGGTCGGGATGGGCTTCCCCATTCGAAATCGTCACCGCCCGAACATCGAAGAGTGGATTGCTCAGAAAGTAAAGAAGGGCAATGGTCCCATCCGGGCTACCATCATCGTCCACGATGAGGGGGATCGGTGCTTGCCCGTTTAAACTTGGTAACGGCAGCGGCGTGACGGTCGGGGAAGCGTCTGTCGTCTCTTTGCAGGAAACGATCCGGAGGTGAGGCCATTCCCCCTGGATGCAAACGGACTTCACACCCAATCGTGCCCATAATGGAGCGGCAGGTCCAACAAGTATGAAAAGAAGAACCAACACTCCAAACACGATTCCAACAATCTTGAGACTTTTTCGTTTCATGCGTTTAATCCCTCCAATCATCTAGTCAGACAAATTCTACAATCACATGGCCTGCAACCCGACCGTTCTGGATTTCCAAGCAATGACTTCTTCGTGCTGCATTGCCCCTCCCACCAAGATTTCAGTCATTGGCATTTCCTACGGAGTGCATTGGGAGAAAGGTATATCTATTGCCCTCACCCTTAATTGTATACGATATACAGACTCCTTCTACTCAGTAAAATAAGACCAACTGGAGCCCTGGCATCCAGATGGAATCCGAATCGTCACTCAGAGTTTTATTTAACCGCTCCACCCATTTGCCACCCGCAGAGCTTCAGCCATAATTCATATACCCCGAATGGCAGTGGGTAGTTCATACTCCATCTCAACGCTTTGTCTCCAACTAAAACTTTAAAATAACACCGCAGCCAATGATATAGACAGGATAAACGGTCAAATAAAAAATTAGTTCTTTCATTTGCCCTGCAGTTGGTTTGTAGCAGACAGACATAAATTAGTTGAGAAGATTACCCCGCTAATAGAATTCAAACGGATAATTTCATAAAATCAGATTCTGAGTGATATAATGTCCCGAACCTTATTAATTGTATTTTAATCTAATAGTAACTCTTGATTTATTGAGGTGTTGTACCTCCATATAATCAGCATTACCCTCGCTGCGATGATAGACGATACTATATTTCGATCCTATTGCTCTCGCGGAACTTCGATTGATACGAATTATTGGCAATCGATCGGGTATCATTATGAATGCCTTTGAGTTGGGTGAAGACTCATTGGCATTTTTATTTTATATACTTAATGCGAGGATTTCATGGATCATGCGGTTCACCTTCTATATGCGTGCCAGATTTACCTCGCAGACGCTCCAGGGCTTCTTGAGCACGACGGGCATATAGAGAGGCTGGCCAGGTATCGAGGACAGCATTAAATTCGACCGTTGCCATAGAGTTGTTATTATTCCGCAGGTAAGCTACCGCTAGATTAAAATGTGCTGCCGATTCATACTTGACCCCCAAATATCCCTTGTTTGTATCAGCGAGCACATCTGTGAACATGGATATCGATTTATCGAGCTGGTTTTTCTGCAATAACAAAATCGCATGATTAACTTTGATGATCAAGTCGCTGGATTGATCAGGCCATAAATGAGAAGCGAAACTATAAATCTTTTCAGCTTGAAGGTAATTTCCCCGTCTGGCAAACACATTTGCCAGATCCACCAAAATCCGCACGCGCAACGTGATCAAGTACAACAACAAAAGGAACCACACCGGATGGATTTGGATGGGAGTTAACACGACCAGAATGACGGCAATAGCAGTTATACAAACAGATTCAACTGCAAACCGAATGGAAAGCCCCTCGCGCCTAAAGACTGCCATCATTCCAAATACTAAGATGTATAACAAACCAATCAACCCAATCATCAAATGCAGGCTCATATTATCCTCTTATAAATTCTGTAAAGTCAGGTTGGATAGTATATCAGCTTTAAGAGCCTGTTAATGATATCAACTTATTTGTTGACCAAGGAGGTGTCTATCGAACAAATAAATGGTGAGCCATCTTGCGTTTGTATAAATGTCAAAATGCTTCGAAAACTCAATATATGGAGGAATAGATGAATTCGATTGTTGCTCTCTTAATTGGGGTAGTTGCCATCGGCCTAGGCTATTTCGTTTATGCCAAGTCGATCAATACGAATATTATCAAGCCTGATGACAAAAAAACTACACCGGCAAAGATGTTCATGGATGGCGTCGATTTTACCCCCGCCAATCGTAACGTCTTATTTGGTTATCAGTTCAAATCCATCGCGGCCTTAGGACCCATCCTCGGCCCGATTATCGCGGTGCAATGGGGTTGGCTGCCTGCTCTATTATGGATTGTGATAGGGACCTTCTTCATCGGTTGGGTGCAGGATTACACCAGCATCATGATCGGTGTGCGTGAGGAAGGACAGTCCTTTGGTGCCCTCAGCTACCGCCTCATTTCACCCCGCTCGCGCATGATTTTGCTCATCTTCATTTACTTCTACTTGTGGCTGATCATGGGTTCTTTTGGTGTTCAGGTTGGGTATAACCTGCTCACAAAAGTGACCGTTCCGTTGGGCGTGATTATTGTGATCCTGGTCGGTATCCTGGCAGGGCAGATGACTTACAAGTGGAAGCAGGATATTATCCTCACCTCCGTCATTACGGTTGTGCTTTCCTTCATTGGCATCTATCTAAGCACTCTCGAACCAGTGAGGAATTTCTTCACATCCATCTACGCTTACACCCTCGGCGCGGACGGGAAGACACTGGCCAGCCCCACCCTTTTCCTGACTGTGACACAAGCCAAATTGATAGGGAGCTTGCTGATGGTAGTCATTTGCTACTTCGGCGCAGTGCTCCCCATTTGGCGCTGGGCGCAGCCGATCAACTACGTAGCTTTCTGGATCGTCACCTTGGGTATCTTGGTTGGCGTGATCGGTCTGTTAATCTGGCATCCTGGCATGGGTGACTTCCCGGCATTCACCACCTTCAACGTGGCAGGCCTAGGCCCACTCTGGCCAATCTTATTCGTGACCATTGCCTGTGGGGCTATCTCCGGCTGGCATAGCCTGGTCTCTTCCTCAGGGACAGCTCGCCAGCTTGAGAAGGAAACCGACGCCTTGTATGTGGGCGGTGGTTCCATGTTCCTCGAGATGTTCTTCGCCGTGATTGCGTTCCTAACCGCCACGGTCGCCTGGGGTAGCTTCCAGGGATACAAGGATGCAGGCGGTGGTGCTGCACCAGCCAATGTTTTCTCCAATGGTCTGGCTGCATTCATGAACAAGGTTGGGCTTCCTGTGAATCTGGGACAAGCTTACGGAGGAGTGTTCCTGACCTTGATGGCTCTGACTATCATGTACCTGGTGGTGCGCTTCATGCGTGCGGCTTCTTCCGAAGCATTGGGAGATAAGATACCCGTTATGAAGAACGTCCACGTTGGGACGGTTATCGCGCTGGTCTTCACTCTGGCATTGATCTGGTTCGTGCCTTTCCTGCAGATCTGGGTGATGTTCGGTGCAGCCAATCAATTAATGGCCTCCCTTGCCTTGTTGCTGGTAACTCTATGGCTGAAGAATAAAGGCAAGAATTACCAGTGGACATTCTGGCCTTTCGCTTTTATGTTTATCACCACCATCGGCGCGCTGCTGTACAAGGCATATGAAGCATTCTTCATCAATCTGCCCAAGACTGCAGATCCCGTCGCCAATAAGATTGCCAGTGTAAGCCAATATACGATTGCTCAGGTGATCATCGGCGTGGTAGCATTAGTGCTGATTGTAACGGCACTGATCCTGGCTTGGGATGCCCTTAAGGCATTCCGCCAGCCCAGAGCCGAACCGGTCAAGGTTAAGGTATAAGGTTATCTATATGAAAAATGCGACGTGCCTTTGGGCACGTCGCATATTTCTTATTGGTTGATAATGAAGCCTGTTCAAATCGATGTCTTCTACCCCGTCCCGGAGGGATGGGGCATGTGTACTACCTGTGAGATGATGATGGCTCAGGCGAATCTGGGTCAGGCACCCCAGGAACGTGGTTTAGATGAATACCCACCTGAATGGAAGGATGAGTTCCAACGGCTCTCCACCACCATATTCACCCTTGCTGACCATTACCAAGAGCAAGTGCAGATACGTATTTGGGACCCCCGTTCTCTCCAGGGAATGTGGAAATCCATCCGTTATGGTGTGCGGCGCTACCCAACCTTTATTGTGAATGGGCATGACAAAATATCGGGCTGGGATGCGGGTAAACTAGAGCAACAAATCCAGACAGCTCTGGAAATTAGGATTTCTGCACTATAATTAGTTTATACAAAAAAGCACATGTTGACAATCCAATTCGTGCGTGATCGCTCGGTTAATATCATCAAAACGGCTTTAAAAACGCTCGGTGATATGATTTATGGCGCCACCATCTATGAGATGGTGCGAGACTTGAATAAACAGAGATCTTATATTGAGCACTTATTTATCCTGATCGTATTTGGAGAATTTTTGGGGATTCCGATCCTGCCACCCTATTACACCTTGCGCCTCCTTCCCTATGTGGTACCCAATATAACTGGCTGGAAGCGCACTATGTTGCGTGAGCGTGACCTGACAGACCTGTGTGATCAGGAGATAACGTGACAGGATAATTTCTGTGATCATCATCAAGGCTGATACCTTGGGTTTATCAAATTTTAAGGAGCATCACATGACAGAACAAGAGAAGAAACCTGGGTTTTTTGATAACTTCAAAAGTGTGTTGTACGGCATGGCTGGTCATGATATGGCCCGTTACGCCCTCAA
>JBAPSY010000056.1:0-56042 GCA_049281855.1 Anaerolineales bacterium | reverse complement strand
AATATTTATTTCTCAGGACTTGACACTTGGTATGAATAGCTAATAGCTAATTATTTACTGCGATTCTTTTATGAGAAATCTTAAAATTTTGGTCAAAGACCAGGAGGTTTTCATAAACCTCTTGTAGGTAATTACTCACCGTTTCAAATTTGCTTAAATAATAAACCAACATGCTCATTATCGATGCACATCGTTGTCATTGCGAGACGGTTTTTGGCGAAGCAATCTTCCTTTCCCAAGTCTGATCAATTAACTTTTTATTCGTGATTGACCTTTTATGTATGTGGAAGATTGCTTCGTCGAGCTTCAGAGTATTGCAAGTAATCTAGATTCGGATAGCGCTCTCCTCGCAATGACAATAAAAAGTATATACGAATTAGATTCTCGATTGATCATCGGTAGAAATTTTAAGGTGGTGAGTAGTTACATAGTGTAACCATATGAATGATCATGCAACCCTCCTAATTACCAATCTTACTTCGATCTAAATCATAATTATTTCCAATTGTTTTTCGCGGATCAATCCCTTCCTAACTTGCTATCATCGTCAGGCTGTGCTAAACTCAGTCCTATAATCCAATGGCTCAAGAGAAGATGTATAAAGCCGCCCTGGAAGCCATCGACCAGGGACAAACCGTCAGAGCACGCGACCTGTTTACTCGCTTGTTGCGTTCTGATTCCTCCAAAGCTGAATATTGGCTTTGGATGAGCACATTGGTCGACACCAATCAAGAGCGCATTTATTGTCTTGAATCCGCCCTTCGAGCCGATCCTGACAACGAAGCTGCCAAACGTGGTTTGATCATCCTGGGTGCCAGGCAAGCTGGTAAAGATGTCACTCCTGCTCCACTAATTCGACGGCACTGGGAAAAGGAGATGGAGAATGTAGTCGAGCCTTCTCAATCCCTTTTCCGCCGCATCTGGGGCAATCCCATTTTGCGGCTGGTATCTATTCTCGTAGCATCCGTGGTGGTTGTTGGGCTCATCTTCGGCAGCATCTACGGACTTCGGAATCAACCTGAACAGGTTGTCATTTATCAAGTCTCCCCTTTCCCTACTCGCACGCCTGAACCTACCCTCTCACCCACAGCTACCCGCACTTTAGTCGTGAGATCTCCGACCCCAACTTTCCTCGGCCCCACACCCCTGTGGATGTTCCTCACCGAGACCTATACACCTGTTCCTTTGTATGTCAACACACCTCACCCGGTGATTGAGGCTTACAGAGCTGGTATCCGTGCTTATGAGCACTCTGATTGGACTTCTTTGTTGGGGTTCATGGAACAAGCCGTCACAGCTGAGCCAGATTCATCCGATTTGTTTTATTACACGGGTGAAGCCTATCGATTAATGGGTAATTACCAGGATGCAGTTATTGCTTATGGTCAAGCTCTAAAATTAAATCCAAAATTCTCTCCCGCCTATCTTGGACGTGCTCTTGCTTATGAAAAGATCAATCCAAAGGCTGATATCGAAGGTGAGCTGAATTATGCCATCGATAACGATCCTTATTATGTGGACGCATACCTCACCCGTGCAAGGATAAGGATTGAGCATAATAATCCTCTCGGCGCACTGGATGACCTCCTAGAAGTGGAAAGTTTATTTCCAAATCACCCTATGGTCTATATATTACGCGCCCAGGCATATCTTAAATTAAATGATCTTTCAACTGCCATGGAGAATGCCTTATTAGGGCACGAGCTTGACCAAACCTCCTTGCCTGCCTATCTCACCCTTGCCATGGTGTATCTGGCAAATCAGGAGACTCAGCAAGCTATTCATTATATCGATATCTACCTGGTCTATATAAGTGATGATGCAGATGGGTGGGCAATCAAGGCACAGGCTGAGTACCTGCTGGGTAATTTGGAGCAGGCTTTGGTTGCCTGTGATCAAGGGATTGCAGCTGATGCTGAGAATGCCCCCTCTTGGTATTACCGTGGCCTCATCCATCTTGAGCAGGGTGATCAAAGGACAGCTGTAAACGACATGGTCACAGCAGTAAACCTTGACTTGTTAAACTTTGATTACAGCATAGGCTTGGGAAAAGCCTTATGGGCGGATGAGCGATTGAACATGGCAATCCGCCAATTCAAGAGTGCTGAAACCCTTGCCGTTACCGACAGTCAGCGTGCAGTGGTTTACTACTTTCGGGCTCAAATCTATGAACAGGCGTTAAATCTGACCGAAGCCAGGCAGGATTGGGGACTTATCCTTGCTTTGCCACCGGAATCAGTCCCTGAAGAATGGCGAACTTTGGCACAGGATCGCTGGGAGTTCTTCAACCCTCCCACCCCCACCGAAACACCCACAAGAACCCGTATACCAACCCGGACGAGCACACCTACCCGCACACCACGCCCCACCATTACACCCACACCCACCGTCACGCCAACCCCTACGATTACACCTACACCTACCTCTACTCGCACTCGGACTCCAACGCGTACTCCTATCGATTAGCGTCTGTTCAGGTGACAAGTGTCAGGATATGTTAGAGTTGTGTTAGAACCCTCTTTCCTATATCTTGTCATCGAAGCAAGGACGCGCTATAATGCTTTGAGTATAGTGAGGTAAGTGATTTTTAGAGGAAAATATGCCAGTTTACACCTATCATTGTGAGAATTGCGGCGTTAGGTTCGAGCGTCTTCAAGGATTTAATGATCCGGTTCTCACGCGTTGTCCTGAATGCAACAAAAAATCATTGCGCAAAGTTTATACTCCCGTGGGGATTGTTTTTAAAGGTTCTGGATTTTATGCCACTGACCATCGTTCCCCCTCCGGTTTACCTGACCGCTCATCTAAAACCAGCGAAACTGAAAAAAAGTCTGAGCCTATAAAGCCTAACCCTGATAAAACAACTGACTCTTAGTGGGATCTTTTTGCCATTCATAGACGCTGAATAAGCGTCTATTTTTATTTTACGGACTGGTTGAATTGAATTAATACAAACCGTTATTCTGGGGTGCTGGTAGCTCCTCGACCAGAACTCGAACCTGGAACCTGGCGGTTAACAGCGAAGCGGTTACCAGCGAAGCACCCCCGATTTCATGGGGGTGCCGCAAGCTCCTCGACCAGGACTCGAACCTGGAACCTAGCGGTTAACAGCCGCCCGCTCTGCCGAATTGAGCTATCGAGGAAGAAAGCGACGTGATTATAAGCTCAAGGATACTCAGTGTCAAGGATTTGGCTTTTTACCCATATCACATCATCCTTCTAGAATTCAGATACTAGCAAAATGTAATCTACCCACCTCCATTTGCGATTTGTAACTATTAAATGTGTCAAATTTTGTTATTTTCCCGCTTTTTTTAAGAATAAGTTAATTTTCTCGGTCAATCGATCAGGTGATATCGGCATGAGGAAATAATCCTCCCCGCCGGTATTAAGACCAGCCAAATCCTCTGCTTCTTGCCCTCTTACCAACAGAAAGATCACCGGGATGGAGGCTGTCTCTTTGTCTGCTTTTAGTGCTTTGCATGCTTCATACCCGTTCATTTTGGGCATGCTAACATCCATTAGGATTAAGTCGGGTTTGTTCTGTTTTGCCAGGATACATCCTTCTTCCCCATTCGTAGCGCTTACCACTGCATGCCCGGCAAATCGTAAAGTGAAGACGATGAGTTCACGGATTTCACGGTCATCGTCAACGACGAGTATCCACGCCATAAGTATCTTTATATGTCTGCTTGCTTCTCTTCAGGAGGTGCGATTTCCATTTCCTCTAAAATACTGTACAACAACTCCAATAATACCTTCTTAACAGCTTCCTTATCCTTTGCCACACATGGGAGTAACTTCACTTGTGGGCTTAAGCGTAAGGCAATTCGCATATCATCAATTTCCCATGCATTCTTGTCATCTTGCTTGTTTGCTGCCACCACATAAGGTGTGGGAGCATAAGCCCGAAAAGTTTCTAATATGTTACGCGCCTCCCTGAATGTTTCTGGTCGGGAGCTATCAACCATGACAACGAAACCTAGCATTCCCTCCGATAAAATCTCCCACATAAAATCAAATCTGCGCTGCCCCGGTGTGCCAAACAGATACAAAACGAGATTCTCATCAATAGAAATACGCCCGAAATCCATGGCTACAGTCGTCTGATCCTTAACTCGTTCTGACTCAGATGATATTTTCCGTTCAGTCGAAACCACTTCAATCTCGCTGACAGATCGAATGAACTCAGTTTTACCCGCATTGAATGGACCTGTTACTACCATTTTTACTGTTTGCATAAAAGCATCCCTTTTTCGTGATGAATACTTGCCATTAAATGGACCGGATCCGGTCGATGATGCGGTAGATTAAAGATTTTTGCTCAGTTTTACTCTCTTGTGGAGGCGAAATCCGGGGTTGAACAGGTTGAACGGGTTGTAATACAGGCATTCCTTCAGGTCTGACCATATCAACCAGACCTGCTTGGATGAAGCTATATACGATCCTGCGTATTTCAAGTTCGTTTTTGTTGGTTGCTTTTGCAATTTGACGGATCGTATTTTTGGGATTGATAAACGAGATGACTTTCCACTCATCGACACTCAGTTTCAAGTTACGCATATTTATCCCCGGGCGCTGGCTAAATTTTAACGCCATTTCCAGGCTGGGGATTTCGCCCTGTAATTGCTCCCATTCCCGCATCTTTCGAATTCCTTCTATAATGAGGTTCTCTAAACTGATGCGGACGGTGATTTTATCCTTGGGAGGCAACAAATCATTATCAAAATGGAATAACCCCTCCCCCCAGGTGAAAAGACGGTTGACCATATTCAGATAATATGCCTGTAAACTGATCAGTATCTCTTGTTGACTGATATAGTTGGAGTTGATCAAAAGCAATCCTAGCTCTTTGTCGCTCATTCCACCAGAGCGCTCATTAATTGCTCGAACCTGAGCGGCGTTTAATTTCTTTGCATGGTAGAGCACCATGGCCAGGCTGGCAGCATTCGCACCGTCATGTGCGTATGATAATTTCCCCTCTCGGAATGAGACAAAAACCTGTTCCTGTGAACGCTCTACAATAAGCGTACCGGTCTTTCGAGCTACATTAACCAAATTGAGCAATTGGGTAATCGAAAAATCGCGTAAATTGCCCTTTAATGCCATTTTATGGCCTCCTACAGCCCCTTAAATTGAAGAGGTGAAAAGATTATACATTTAAGCCGATAATGCGTCAAACAATAATGCAGTTTAGTTTACGAAGCTTGACATTTTCGTAAAGAGGCATATACTGTTGACACTTATTAAAGTACTCGCACGGGGAGCCTGGTGTTCCCAGGCTGAGAGGAGATCCGCAAGATCTCGACCCGCGAACCTGATCCGGATAATACCGGCGGAGGAATCGCTGCATATAACCAACTCCTTCCACCGGCTATGGGGCAAGGAGTTGTTCTTTTATGAAGCGAGCTATTATATTTGCGAATGGGAGGATGGATATACCCCCAGAAATTATCAAAAGTCTACAGTCCTCCGATTTGATCATTGCTGCAGACGGCGGAACCCATCACTGCGAATCGCTTGGGATCACACCAAATGTGATTATCGGGGATTTTGATTCGCTTGATTCTTCTAAAATCATAGATTATCGACAAGCCGGTGTAGAGATCATACAATACCCAATTCAGAAAGATGAAACTGATCTGGAGTTGGTACTCGAATACACTTTAAAGCAAGGTGTTACAGAAATCTTCATCATTGGTGCTCTAGGTGCGCGCTGGGATATGACTCTAGCTAATATATTGCTGACTGCCCATCCTAAGTTTTCCAGTTCAAAAATTCGCTTGCTGGATGGATCACAAGAGCTTGTTCTCCTCCGTGGGAGAGAACAGATTGACATTCAAGGTCGACCAGGATATCTGCTATCTCTCATTCCTCTAGCTGGAGATGCCCACGGGATCACAACTCATGGGTTGGAGTATCCCTTGATCGATGAAACCCTTTATTTTGGTTCCTCCAGAGGGGTAAGTAATGTTTTTTTACAAGATCACGCCAGGATAGTTATAAGAGAAGGCATTTTATTATGCATCTTAAACATGGAGGTCCATTTGTTTTGAGTGCTAAAGAAGAAAGAGGTGTTCCATGAAAAATAAGTTCCTCTATTTACTGATTGTGATACCCCTAATCGTCGCAGCCTGTGGGCAAGCTGCCGGATCACCAACCAATACCAGTGCTGCTCCACGGACATTAACTGTAATGACTCATGATTCGTTTGCTGCTTCAAAATCTGTCATTTCTGCCTTTGAATCAGCCAATAATGTCAAAGTACAGTTCATTTCATCCGGTGATGCGGGAACTGCCCTTAATAAAGCTATCCTATCAAAGAATAATCCATTCGCCGATGTATTCTACGGGGTGGATAACACTTTTCTTAGCCGATCACTCGCTGAAGACATCTTCCAACCCTATAACTCACCGGTGTTGGTGGATATTCCGGACCAATATAAGTTGGATCAACAGAATAGAGCTCTGCCAGTGGATTGGGGTGATGTATGTTTAAACTTCGATAAGCTTTACTTTTCTGAGCAAAATCTTCAACCACCTCAAAACCTTGAAGACCTGCTTAAACCGGAATATAAAAACATGTTAGTTGTGGAAAATCCTGCCACTTCGTCTCCGGGTCTGGCGTTCCTCCTCACTACGATCGGTCACTTCGGAACCGACAAATACCTGGATTACTGGCAAGGATTGGTGGCGAATAATGCTCGAGTTGTCAATGATTGGGATACAGCATATTACACATTTTTTAGCCGTTATGGAGGAGATCGTCCAATTGTCGTTTCTTACAACTCAAGTCCTCCCTTTGAAGTGCTCGGAGCTCAGCCACCCTTGGCTGCTCCTCAAACGGAAGCGATCACAAGTGATGGTTCATGTTTCAGACAAATCGAGTTTGTGGGTATTCTGCGTGGTATAAAAAACCAGGACCTGGCTGAAAAATGGGTAGATTTCATGCTGTCAACCACCTTCCAGGAGGATATGCCGCTCCAAATGTACGTCTTCCCGGTAAACCCAAACGCCAAATTGAACGAGACTTTCCAAAAGTTCCTTACGATACCAGAAAATCCTGCCTATGTCAGCCCGCAGGATATCGCTGTCAATCGTGAAGCATGGATTAATGCCTGGACGGGGACTGTCTTACGATGATATTCAAGCAACACCGGTCCATCACAACAATTCTTCTGTGGCTAGCCCCGGTTTGCTTCTTGTTGCTGTTTTATTTCTACCCTTTGGGCAGCGTCTTGAAACTTAGTCTAGCACGTTCCCAACATGGTTTACTTTCACCTTTTCTAGAAGCAATCAACTCACCCACCCTTTGGCGAGTCTTGGGTTTTACTCTGTGGCAGGCTATTCTATCGACCTTACTTACTCTTGCCCTCGGTCTCCCGGGTGCTTACCTGTTTGCACATTACAAATTTCGAGGCAAATCACTCCTACAAGCATTAACCGGGATACCTTTTTTAATGCCCACCTTGGTGGTTGCAGCTGCGTTCAATGCTTTGCTGGGTCCGAATGGTTGGCTGAATATTGGATTGATGCAAGTATTCAAATTACCGAGTCCGCCAGTCCAATTTACCAATACGCTTACAGCCATCCTTGTTGCGCATGTCTTTTATAATACGACGATCATTTTACGCATGGTTGGAGATTTCTGGTCTCACCTCGACCCGCGCTTGGGTCAGGCTGCTCGAATGTTGGGTGCCAATCGTTGGCAAGCCATTCGTTGGGTAACTCTTCCCATACTTGCTCCTGCCATTGCAGCTGCAGTATTATTAGTATTCATTTTCGATTTCACCTCCTTCGGCGTCATCCTCTTATTGGGTGGGCCGCGGTTCGCCACACTTGAAGTTGAAATTTATTACCAAACCATCAGCCTATTTAATCTTCCGATGGCTGCCGTATTATCCATTCTCCAATTAGCATGCACGCTCGGATTAACCTTAATTTACACACGGCAAATAAGACGACTATCGATCCCGCTTGCGCTCAAATCCCACGCGGTTACTCAACGTCGATTAACCTCTCATCGCAGCAAGCTAATGGCAGGGGTGATCATCTTTACACTACTGACGCTGCTAATCCTACCCCTTGCCGCGCTCGCTGTTCGATCGGTAACCCGGCTTGAACCGAACCGTGGTGAGCAGACCGTCACTTCGCCTGGTTTTACCCTGGATTTTTATCGTGCCCTCAATATTAATAGTAACGACTCGATCTTCTTCGCCCCGCCCTCCACGGCGATTGCTGTTTCCTTGGGTTATGCATTAGCAACCACGGTTCTGGCTTTAGCCCTGGGTTTACCAGCTGCGCTTGCACTCTCGCGTGATCGTGCCTCCGCAATTAGTCATGGCTTCGATGCAATCCTGATGTTACCTTTGGGTACGAGCGCGGTAACACTCGGATTAGGTTTCATCGTTGCGTTGGATAAACCTCCGCTAGATTTGCGCTCCTCATGGATGTTGGTCCCATTGGCGCATACACTGGTAGCATTTCCCTTTGTGGTTCGTAATCTCACACCTGCTCTTCGCAGCATCCGTCCACGCATTCGACAAGCCGCAGCAGTCTTGGGTGCCTCCCCAGGAAATGTACTTAGGTTTATCGATGTACCATTAATCGGTCGCTCATTGTTGGTGGCTGCTACCTTTGCTTTTACCATATCCCTTGGGGAATTTGGGGCAACTTCATTGATTGCGCGGCCTGAATATACTACAGTTCCAATCGCGATCTATAGGTTGATTTCGCGGCCAGGTGAACTAAATTATGGACAAGCGTTGGCATTGAGCACGATCCTGATGTTGATCGCTGGGGCTGGAATGCTGCTCATTGATCGAATGCGTATCGGGGATATTGGCGAGTTTTAATCGAGAAAATACTTTAAACAGAACTGGTTTCTATGACAATACTATCGATTCGGGAAATCTCAAAATCATTCGGGAATACTAAAGCATTGGATGAAATATCATTCGATATGGACGGAGGTGAAATCGTTGCCTTGCTTGGACCAAGCGGATGTGGCAAATCCACCTTGCTGGCGGTCATCGCTGGTATAGAACTTCCTGATTATGGAGATGTTCGCTGGAATAATATTTCCCTAGCGAGTACACCATCCCACCTGCGAGAGTTTGGACTGATGTTTCAAGATTTCGCGTTATTTCCGCATATGAATGCCTATGCGAATGTGGCTTTCGGTTTGAAAATGGCTCATATAAATCCAAAACAGATCGAACAACGTGTCCATGAAATGCTTGGGTTGGTCGGACTCCCGGATTTTTCATTGCGTGATGTTAATACACTTTCTGGCGGAGAACAGCAACGAATTGCTTTGGCTCGTGCTCTAGCCCCCCACCCACGTCTGTTGATGTTGGACGAACCGCTTGGATCACTGGATCGCAATCTGCGTGAACGCCTTGTGGTCGACTTGAAATCCATCCTCCACAAAATGAACCAAACTGCAGTCTATGTCACTCATGATCAGGAGGAAGCATTTACCATTGCAGACCGTATAATCCTGATGAATTCCGGGCGGATTGAACAAATCGGTACTCCTCAGGAGATATATAATGACCCGGCCACGATATTCGTTGCCCGCTTCCTTGAGATGACTAATTTCATTCCCGCCATTATTCAAAACCAGGATGGAAAACGGCTAGCGATTTCATCCGTTGGTAATTTTCTGATCGCTTCATCATTGGAAGGGAAGGTAGAAATATTGATCCGCTCAGACATGGCTCGTTTGGATGATACAGGTCCAATGGTGTTACGAGGATTATTTACAGGAGTGTCATTTCGGGGTAGCCGGCAGAGAATCTCCCTGCTGGTAAATCGTATCCCAATGAGCTTCGATTTTCCTTCTTTGGTTGCTCTTCCAAATGTGGGTGCAGTTATCACCCTGAGTATTGATCCGAAATCTGCGATAAAGATCTTCCTTGAGTAAAAATAACCCACATTTGGAACAGTATTACCACTGTTTTCTCGATTACAAATGACGGAACATTCAATAAATATTTTCCGTCTATATTGAAATGCTTATAATTAGAGGAAAAAGACCATATTAAAAACGATTTATATTCCCGTATTTATTATGACATTGGTGCTGAGTGCATGTAATCAAGCAATTCCGGTTACATCTATACCAATCACTTCAAACGGTATCGAAGTTTATGTGACGGTAGGCCCAATGTGTCCAGGTCCTGTACGAATTGGCGACACCAAGTGTCAGGATCAACCCTATCAAGCCACAATTATGGTTTTGGATTCGAACAATACTCAAATCACACAGATCCAGACTGATGGTAACGGATATTTTAAAATCCCCCTTTCCCCCGGTGTTTATATTCTCCACCCTATATCGAGTAAACCCCTTCCACGTGCCTCTGACCAGTCCGTGGAAGTTTCTGATGGGCAATATACACTTGTGACGATTATGTACGATACCGGAATGAGATGAAGTACATCCGGTGGTTGGACCGTCAAATGTTAGCCAGTAAAAAACTCCATGCGTGGTTTTTATATCCGGCCGCGTTCGCGGTTGATCCTGCGCCAGATCCACCACACTATGAGGGCACCCCCTAACACAAGGAGGACTGCGATCAATACCGGGGTGACTGCAGCAATAATCGACAAAATTGTGGATATTAGATCCTCCGCAATACTCACGGGTATATTGGCAACACCACCTGTGGTGGCGGTGATAGCTGGTCTGACAGCTAATGACTTAACAGCATGCACCGTTCCTGCAACCAGCAGCCCCATGATCATTGCCAACACTGGGTGAACATCTGTGATAATCTGCGCACTCGCAGCAAATACAATTGCCCCTGCAATCGGACGAATTGCTGTTTGGATGATATCGTTTACATGGTTGATGGCTGGGATTTTGTCTGCGAAGAATTCAACCAATGAAAGCACAACCAACACGGCAATCACCCACCAGCTTTCTAAAGTATTCCAGGGTGAGCTCAGGGTAACTAAATTCGTAAATTTGCTCAATAACGCTACAACCATAAGAGGAATATATGCGTTTAATCCCGCACTTGCTGAAAGACCAAAAGCAGAAAATATATCCATCCTTTAACCTCCTTAGCTCATTTCACTAATACTATGAACGAAATTAGCTTTTTATCCGAATACCAATCCACTCCAGGTGCCAGTAATTATAAAGCGAAACAGATCGGACATCGCGATTTGCGTCATAACGATCGTAAACCCAATCGTTACTGGCAGGAAGATCTGTGACAATCTTGTATATTGATTTTCTTTATGGAGAACCTTTAATACAACGACTGTATATGCCATGGTAAGTAAGAGAATTACTCCGCCAGCACTGAGGATTGCAGCAGGATATAAAATGTATTTCGATCCAGTCAGGATAAGCAAGTCGACCAAAGCGCCTAAACCAACAACAATGAGCAACGATTTTATATTCGCAAGCGCAGGCTTCGTATTTAGATTGGAATATATGGATCCGACAAAAGCTGGATATAACACCAACGCGATAATCAACCCCATTCCCGTTCCGGTGTACAATCGCAGTGCATTTGAAGGTTCATATAGATGCGGCATACCAGGAAAAACTTTAAGAAAAGGGGGCAGGTACAGATATGAATTCAACCCATCCACGGCATAGGCAAGAAATAGGAAGCCCAACAACGCAATCACCCGTTTTGGTGGGAAACCTGAACGCTTCTTGGCTAACAATCCTTGGAATCCAAGCCCAAGGATCGCCCCCATATACTGACCTGTGCATCGAGCGCATAATGGAAGCTGCCTGATGCCGAGATGAAATGACCGGACATCAATCCTGTGGCAAACCGCGTATCCCACTGCATCTGCTTTTCCCATAATACCGGTTGGAGTTTCCAACAACCAGATAAATAGGATTAATCCCGTTACAACAAATATCGAATACTTTCCCGGATAAATTAACTTATTTATTAATGATTTCTCCTCAGCCATAGACTTTGATTATAGAAGGTAATGAGAAAAAAGCAAGGAATAGGCAATTCAGCACGAACGCGGTATGATTGCCGTTTGATTTACAACACGGAGGGCATAATGATTAAACACTTACTTACCGGGCTGGTGCTCACATTCTTATTGGTGGGATGTGGACAGGTTAAACTAAAACCATCTGCAACAGCCAACATTTCCGGACTACCCGTTGTCAACACCATTACCCCAAGTCCCAAGCCAACGGATACCTCCACGCCAACTTTCACTCCTACAGCTACGGAAACTCCACTTCCTACCAAAACTACCACACCCGTAGTCTATGGACCGTCGAATTTTCCAGCGAATGTCGATCCATTAACTGGTCTGCTTGTTAGTGACCCCAGCTTACTTGACCGCCGTCCCATCGCAATTAAAGTTAATATCGTCCCACGTTCCTCAAATCGCCCTCCATGGGGACTTTCTTACGCTGATATTGTCTACGATTATTATCACAATGATGGTTACTCTCGTTTTCATGCGATTTTTTATGGAAGTGATGCAAAACTGGTTGGGCCAATTCGTTCCGGTCGGTTGCTTGATTATGAGCTGGTGCACATGTACCAAAGCATATTCGCCTATGGTAGCGCGGATGCCTTGGTCAATCAACGTTTATTAAATTCTGATTTCTCAAATAGATTGATCCTTGAAGGAAATGCTTCCGCTTGCCCTCCAACACCGGCTAGCCCGTTGTGCAGGTATGAACCTAGCACTTACGATTTCCTTTTAGGAGATACCTCTTCCCTGAGCACTCACATCACAAATCTTGGTGTCAGTAATGGGCGTCAAAATCTTGATGGTATGACCTTTAACCCCGACGTACCAACAGGTGGTGTCCAGGGTGAACAGGTATATGTTCGCTACTCAGGTGACAATTACACCCGATGGGATTATGACCCAACCACAGGACGGTATTTACGCTTCCAGGATAATGTTTATGATACGGGTCAGGGTGAAGATTACGCTCCACTGTCAGATCGTGTAAATAATCAACAGATCAGTGCTGCAAACGTAGTGGTAATTCTTGCTCGCCACGAGTATTTTCAACAACCCCCTAATGAGATCATAGATATTTTACTGAGTGGCAGTGGTACAGCATACGCTTTTCGAGATGGTCAGAAGTATCAGGTTCAATGGAACCGCCCGACAATCAATTCGGTTCTGTCGCTCTCTTATTCCGATGGAACTCCATTCCCATTTAAACCGGGATCTACCTGGTTCCAGGTGGTGGGTGTATCCACCCAAGCCAATCAAGAAACCAATGGTGCATGGCAATTCAACTTTTTGTTGCCCTGATAAGGATTAAGGCAAAGAAAATTTGATATGCAAAAAACCAGTGATTAGTTATCCTCGAAGCTCCCGCAGCATTCTTTTAATCAATCCTGGTCCTTCATAAATTAATCCTGTATATATCTGTACGAGTACTGCTCCGGCGTCCATCATCCTTTGGACGCCGGTTGCGTCGGATATTCCCCCCACTCCAATCACCGGAAGTTTTCCATTTGTGCGCTCATGTATCATCGTCACAATCGCCAGACTGCGCCTCTGCAATGGCCTCCCGCTCATGCCACCCTCTTCACGGGCTAACGATGAATTCACTCCATCCCGTGAAATTGTGGTATTCGTTGCAATCACTCCATCCATTTGGTTTTCAATAATAACATCCAATGCATCATCAAGCTGCGGGTCGGTTAAATCTGGGGAGAGCTTGACAAGAATGGGAACTTTTCGTGAGGTTGATTGAGTGAGTCGTTCTCTTTCTGCATAAAGTTGCCTCAACAAGTGGTCCAATGCCTGTCGTTCTTGCAATTGTCTTAATCCAACGGTATTGGGAGAGCTTACGTTTATAGTCAGGTAATCAGCATGATTGGCGAATAATCGTAACAGGGATAAATAATCCTGAACAGCTGCTTCCAATGGTGTGTCTTTATTTTTCCCAATATTTATACCCAATACCAGGTTTTTGGGGTGCGGTCTCGATATTTGTTTTAATACAAAATCTGCCCCCATTCCTGGAAATCCCATCCGGTTGATCAGAGCTTTTTCTTCAGGAAGGCGGAATAGCCGGGGTTGGGGATTCCCTGGCTGTGGCTCGGGGGTAACTGTTCCAATCTCGATGTGCCCGAATCCAAGACCAGCTAATCCTTGCCATCCAAGCCCATCCTTATCGTAGCCTGCAGCCAAGCCAATGGGGTTGCGAAAATACAACCCGAAAACCTGAACGGGGTGAGCAGGTGCGGAATAAATCGAGCGAATAACAGAATTCACTATCTGGATATTCCCTGCCAGTCGCATCACATTCAAAGTCAATTTGTGAGCATACTCCGGGTTTAATTGGAAGAGTAAAGCTCGGAATATTGGGTAGATATTCACATGCTGCTTTTTATAAATTTACGTGCAATCTCAATTTGATCAGCGGACACCTTGCCATTTTTTTTATAATAATCCAACAGATTGGTCAAGGTAGTTACAGAGTGTAACTTGTACCCCGCGCTCGAGAGTGCCTCTGCCGCGCCGGATTGCCGGTCGATCAACACCACAATATCTTCCACCTTCAATCCTACAGAGGTCAGTTTTTCAATCGACTCAAACTTGCTACCTCCGGTGGTCGTCAGGTCATCAATAACCACTACCCTCTCGCCTTCATTATAATTTCCCTCAATCTCCGCTCTGGTGCCGTATGTTTTTACTTCTTTCCGAGGGTAGATAAAAGGCCATCCTCCCAGTATGCTGATGGATGTGGCGATCGGAAGCGCTGCATAAGGCAGGCCTGCCATGCGATCAAACGATAGTTTATTTAATATTGGGAGGTATGCTTGAGCCACCTGTTCAAGCAATTTTGGGAATGAAACGAGCTGTCTAAGATCGATATAGATGGGAGAAGTCATTCCTGATTTCAGAGTGAACTGCCCGAATTTGATACAACCTGCTGAGAGTAGACCATCAGCAAGTTGCGTGAATTCACTGGATGATTTTGAACTTTCTTTCTTCTGAACCGTTCTTTTAGACAATGCATGGATTTCTCTTCTCTGCTCGTTAATTTTCTCGCAAATATCTTCCGCAGTCTTTTTGGGATCAGGTGATCGTGATATACCCCGCGACACAGGGATGAGCATGCCCATCCCATCTATCCTTAATCCAGCAGACAATGCAGTGCTTAGATCACCACCTTGCACGCCAACCCCCGGTGCTAGGAACCACAGATCCGGCGTTAGTCGCCGTACACTTGCCAGGGCATCTGGTTGGGTCGCGCCTACGACCAATCCCAGGTTGTCATGGATATTCCATTCCTGCGCCAAAATGGCTACTTTTTCATATAAATGATATCCAGCACGCTTCTCTAAAGAAGCAGGCTGTTCAGTCAGCAGCAAATCTTGCAAATCACCTGCTCCCGGGTTTGAAGTTTTACACAACAAGAACACACCACGTTCTGGATCTGCCAGGAATGGTTCGATCGTATCATGACCAAGATATGGGTTAATAGTCACAGCATGAGCACCTAATACCTGAAACGCTGCTTTCGCATATGCCTCTGCAGTTGACCCAATGTCTCCGCGCTTGGCGTCCAGTATTACTGGGATGTTGTTTGGAATATTGGAGATAATCCGCTGTAAAGCCAAAATTCCTGCCGGTCCAAACGCTTCGAAAAATGCAATGTTGGGTTTAAATGCTGCAACTAAGTCAGCAGTTAATTCAATCAGCCTGAGACAAAAATCCTGCGCAGACTCTACTGTAGGCGCAGTCAGGTCAGCGGGGTGTGGATCGAGACCCACACACAGCAGTGAATCAGCCTCTTGCACTCTCTTGCTTAATCTGGCAAAAAATGACATTCCTATGCCTTTCCGAGGACCATCGCCAATAACGCCATTCTGACATACAGCCCATATTCCATTTGACGGAAGTAGGCTGCCCGAGGATCACTATCAAATTCCATACTGATCTCACCAACCCTTGGTAGTGGATGCATGACAATCATATTTTGCTTTGCATTCTTCATTACCTCGGGTGATATAACATACGAACCCTTCACACTTTCGTATTCTTCTTCGCTGGCAAAACGTTCTTTTTGAACTCGTGTCACATATAACACATCCGTTACCGGTAAAACATCCTCTATATTGCTGAATTCCTTCTGCGCCATGGTGCGGGGCAATTCATTGATGATCTCAGTTGGCATCCGCAGGATCTCTGGCGCTAAATAATTCAAACGCACATTATAGAGTGAAAGCAAGCGCGCCAAGGAGTGAACCGTTCGCCCATATTTCAGGTCTCCAAGCATGGTCACCGTCAAGCCATCGATCAACCCCATTTCTTCATGGATGGTGAATGCATCCAACAATGCCTGAGTTGGGTGTTCACCAATGCCATCCCCTGCATTGATAATCGGTTTGCTCGCATACTGGGCAGCCAGTGCTGCAGACCCGGTTTCAGGATGGCGGAGAACGATCACATCAGCATAGCATTCCAAAGTTCGGACAGTATCCGGGAGAGATTCACCTTTGGCCACAGACGAATACCTGACTTCGTTAATAGGTATCACGCTACCACCAAGCCGTTCCATGGCCGATGTAAAAGATGAAGATGTGCGTGTCGAGGGCTCGTAGAACAAGTTAGCCAGGATTTTCCCTTTCAGCAGATCAAATGTCCCTACATGATCCACCATCAAGTGCATCTCATGGGCTACATCAAAGATGTACTCCAGGTCTGAGCGGGAGAATTGCTTCACTGAAAGGATATCCTTGCCATACCATGGTGCAGTCCGTTGGTCACCAAATGGCAGGTGAGGGTTTGGTTGGATTACTGAGTGCGAATTGGTTATCATTTTTTATCTCCTTTTTCACTAAATTCAAAGTGTCGAGGCTGATTGCCTGATATTTTGACCAAACCCGGGATGTGCGATGACCTGTCCATCCCGAAATACCTCTCTTCCACGCAGAACCACACGACGTACACGCCCATGGACTTTCCGCCCTTCAAAAGGTGTCCAACCGCATCGAGTAAAGAAAACCTCGGCTTGGATTTCCCAATCTTCATCGGTATCGACTTCCACCCAGGTTTCGGGTTGTTCTGGGATGTTAAAAATCTGCTGGGGTTTGGAATACATATGCACGATGAGGTCTTGCATGGTCAATCTGCCCTCTTTCACTGCAGTTAATAACAGGGTCAGGGCTGTCTCTAAGCCAGGGAAGCCTGGAGGAGGGTTCTCTCCATTCTTTTCTTCCAGGGTATGTGGTGCATGGTCGGTCGCGAAACAATCAATCACATCCAGGTTTTTCCACAATGCTTCCTGGTCGGCAGAAGAAGCGAGACGGGGTCTGACTTCACTGAGACCGATTCCGATCGATGCTATATCCGCTTTGGTCAGGAAGAGGTGATGAGGCGCGACTTCACAGGTGACTTTGATCCCTTTCTCCTTGGCTGCCCGGATCAATAGTATCTCTTCCCGTAATGAGACATGTGCCAGATGGATTGTGCGATCATTAATTGCTGCCAGCAGGATCACAGCCGCCAGTGTCCGACCTTCTGCATGGGAAACAATCGGGAATTCTCGCGGCCAGCGCTTGAAGTGTTCCATCCATACGGACATATCATCTAAGCGCAAAGGACCATACGTCTGGTCGAGGTACATTTTTAACCCTGCAGTTTGTGGTCCTAAATCAGTTAGTGACTCCAGGTTATCTGGCCCAGCCCCAAGGAATTGAGCATAGTCGCAGCGTGCTTTGGAATGGGCTGCACTCAAAGCCATATTCAGGGTTTCATCGTCGGTCACGGGAGGCTGTGTATTCGGCATTGCCAGGATTGTGGTAAAACCGCCAGCTAGCGCTGCAGAAGTAGCTGTCTTCCAATCTTCCTTATGGGTTCCACCCGGCTCACGTACATGGACATGAGGATCGATTAATCCAGGTAGCTTGATAATCATTCGCCACCAACTGGCAAAAAAAATGAGCCACACGGGCTCTCCAGGTTGATAAAAAAATCGCCCACAAGAGCGAGTGCACTGGGGCGATATCTATCAGAAAGGATAAGTAGTTTTTTATGTTCCATTCCGCCCGATTTTACAGCGAATCTTCCATATGTCAAGGGCTGAATGAGAGGTTCTTGAGATTACCAGTTAATTTCACCAAGAGATTTTAGTGCTTGAAAATCGGTTAAATCAAGGTGCAACGGTGTGATGGAGACAAATCCTTTTTCCAAAGCTCCAAAATCCGTACCTTCATCTGGAATCGCTGTGGGAGAGTCTCCTCCAATCCAATAGTAGGGTCGACCCCGTGGATCGACCCTTCGATCCAGGCGGTCCCGATAAACCCGCAGTCCTTGGCGTGTAACCAGAATACCTTTAAATTGATCATCGGCAAGATATGGAATATTTACATTTAGCAGGAGAGTAGGCAATAAACCAGTTTTTATTATCTGAGTAACTATTCGATGGGCTATCCTTGCTGCTGGACCATAATCAAGCGTTCTGTGAAATTCCTCTGGCGCATGCAAGGAGAACGCGAGTCCAGGCACTCCACCAATAGCTGCCTCCATGGCTGCAGTCACCGTGCCCGAATAGGTTACATCATGACCGATATTCGCATTCGGATTGATCCCCGAAACAACCAGATCAATCTTCTCAGCGATGAATCCCAATAATCCTAAAGCCACACAATCCGAAGGTGCCCCATCCGATACCCAGGCAGCTGAGCCATCCAATAAAGTGGTTTCCTTAACCCGTAATGGTCGGTGCATCGTTTTAACATGCCCGGAAGCCGACCAATTGTGCTCAGGAGCAAGCACACTTACCTGCCCGAACGTCCTCATTTCCTTTGCTAACGCCATTAAACCAGGAGCAGAAATTCCATCATCATTGGTCACAAGGATATGCATGCAGAAATTATAACAATAAATATGTCTCAAGGTGGCCCGCATTATTCAAAAAGAATTGAATTTTGTGCCCAATTAATCGATTTTGTCTTAGTGGTAAAATGACTTCATAATATCTGGATCAATTTTTAGGAGGAGAGGTTCCAATGAGTGGAGTATCAAAGAAAACACTTGCTGTGCTGATGATTTTTATGTCAGCGCTCGGTATCCTCCTGAGTTTATTTATTCTTTTTCAAGTTTGGCGTTTCCGTCAACCTGTCATAGTTAAACTCCAATCCAACTTAAACCAACTCACAAACATCCTGCAAACTACTGATGAAGGGTTAGCTGTCATTGATCAAGTAGTTAAGAACGTATATACAAGCACCCTCTACCTCGATGAAGCAACCAATGCTATCACTCTAACCATTCAAAGCACGAATCAATTCATCGATTCAGCCGGTACATTCGTGGGTGAAGATTTAATAACTACAATCACAAACACTCAAACCGCGTTGGATTCTGCTCAGGCGAGTGCGAAGATAATCGATAATATCCTTACGACGATGTCCCGCATACCATTGATTGGGATAAACTACAATCCTACTCTCCCGTTGAATACTGCTCTCGGGGCAGTATCTACAAGTTTGGATCCATTGCAAGGGACGCTTAAAAATTTCCAATCCAATCTGACAACTACACGAACCAATATGCAATTACTTAATCGTCAGATCTCAGTATTGGATAAAAATATTATGCAGATCAACAAAAACCTGAGACAGGCGCAGGCAACCATCGATAATTATCGCTCTCAATTAAGCTCGTTACTATCCTGGAGTGAAGGTGCGAAAACCAATCTCCCTACCTGGATCACCACAACGACATGGATACTCACCATCATCATCCTTTGGCTGGTGATTATTCAAATCGGCATGGTGCTCCAAGGATTTATCCTTCTTAGCCCTGGTCACCTAAGTCAGGATGTGCCGTGAGGTCAACCTTAGTTTTATCCGATACCTGGTAGACTGTAAAAAGGTGTATATGATCGAAGTCGCCATCATGATCGAAGGACAAAATGGCTTGAATTGGAAGCGCTGGCAACGCATCACTTCTGTTGTCGAGGCAAGTGGGTACAAGGGTTTATATCGTTCGGACCATTACACCAATGCCAATCCGCCCGATATGGATTCGCTTGAATGTTGGGTTTCTCTCACCTGGTTAGCCACCCACACGAAACGAATAGAATTCGGTCCACTGGTAACGCCCATCTCTTTCCGTCATCCCACTCACACCGCCCGCATGGCTGCTGCAGTGGACGACCTCTCTGGTGGCAGGTTGACTTTGGGTATTGGCGCTGGCTGGCAAGAACGTGAGCATACCAATTATGGTTGGGACCTGCTCGAGCCAAAGGAACGCTTTACCCGTCTCGAGGAAGGGCTCAAGGTCATAACTCAGCTTCTAAAAAGCGATAATCCAGTGAATTTCTCTGGGAATTATTACCATGTCAATGAAGGTATCCTCTTACCTCGCCCAATGCGTGTTGGTGGCCCACCCATATTGATCGGTGGAAACGGCATCAAGCGGACTTTACCACTGGTTGCCAGGTTTGCCCAGGAATGGAATGCAATCCTGATTCCTCCTTCAGAAATCGCCCGGCTAAATGCACAATTGGATGAATATATTATGGAACAGGGTAGGCAGTCTCAAGATGTCCACCGCTCATTGATGACGGGTTGCGTTTTTGGGTCGGATCAAAATGATGTTGAGCGAAAGGTCAACCTTCGCACTCGTGGTCAACGGACTGCTGCCGAATTACGCCAGCGTGGATTAATCGTAGGCACTGTGGAAGAGATCGTGGAGCAATGTCAACAGCTTTCCAACGTCGGTGTTCACCGTGTTATGCTCCAGTGGTTGGATTTGGATGATACACTGGGGTTAGAGAAAATGGCAGCAGGGATTCTTGACAAGCTTTCGTTATAATCAATACGGAGTAAACTGAATGGATATGATAAGGAGGAAAGTATGTATCGAACCAAATCTATCTATCTAGTCATCCTTGTCATTATGGTAAGTACCCTCGCGTGCTCCATCACGGGTGTCCAACAACAAACTCGAATGGCTGAGCAAACTGCAATTGCTTTAAGAACTGATGTTGGCGAGATTGTCAATGCTGGGAGCTCATTAATAAAGACGGCTCAAGCCATTGCAACCGAACATCCAGGCATTCTTGAGACTGTTAAAGCAATTGCCACTCAGGGTGCACCTGTGATAAGCACAATCCAGGCAGTTGCCACCTACAATCCAGGGCTTGTCCAAACTGCCCAGGCGGTCATCAACCAGGAGATTCCAACTGGAGAACCACCAACAGATATTCCCATCATTAATCGGGATCAGGTTCAAAATTATTTTGGTTCAAGTCAGTATATTTTCTATACCAGTCCCACACAATACGCACATGTGATTGAGTTTTACAAAACTGAAATGCCAAATGACGGTTGGCAGTATCTTCAAGATAATTCCCATGAGTATGCCAATGCTTCCCAATTGAATTATTTTAAAGATACCCGGACAGCAACTATCAATTTGTCACTTAATCCACTCAATAACACTACTGTTGTAGTCATTAATATTGTCACCCATTAAGGTATGGCTGGTATTGATACATTCTTCAATCCTGCATCTGTAGCCGTTATCGGAGCGTCTACCAACCCTGACAAGCTTGGGTATGCAGTGGTTAAAAATTTGCTGGATGGTGGTTTCAGTAGCATAGGTAAAGTATTTCCGATCAATCCCTTTGCTCCTGATATATTAGGTTTTAAAGCTTACCCATCTGTATTGGATGTTCCCAATCCAATCGACCTGGCGGTCATCGTCATTCCATACCCTCACGTACCCGATGCTTTGCGTACCTGCGGGCAGAAAGGGATTCCATCCGCAATTGTGATCAGTGCAGGTTTCCGTGAGGCGGGTCAGGAGGGTTTGGAGCGTGAATTGGAATTGGTTCAGATCTGTCATGAGTATAATCTCCGCTTGATTGGTCCGAATTGTTTGGGTGTGATCGACTCGTTCACGCCCCTGAATGCTTCCTTCGCCGCAGGCACACCTCCATCAGGGCCAATGGCATTTATGTCACAATCGGGAGCATTAGGGACAGCAGTTTTGGATATTGCTCTGGCAGGTCGCTTGGGATTATCCAAATTTGTTAGTTTGGGGAACAAAGCAGACGTCTCTGAGATTGATCTCCTGCAAACCTGGGTGAAGGACGATCATAGCAAGGTGATTCTCATCTACAGTGAAGGGATGCCTAGTGGACAGGAATTCATCCGCGTCGCCCGCGAAGTGACCCGCGAGAAACCTGTGGTTGCGATCAAATCTGGCGTAACCCAATCTGGTTCACGAGCTGTATCATCCCATACTGGCTCTTTGGCTGGGTCAGAGCAAGCCTATCAGGCTGCCTTTCAACAAGCTGGAATCTTACGGGCTGAATCGATGGAATCCTTATTCGATATGGCGCTCGCATTGGGTTACCAACCACCTTTGAAAGGCGATCGGATCGCAATTATTACCAACGCCGGTGGACCCGGAATCTTGGCGACTGATGCATTGGAGAAAAGTGGGTTGTCACTGGCCCGCTTTGAATTGGAAACCATCTATGCCCTTGAGCAATATCTTCCAGATGCTGCCAGTGCTGCTAATCCGGTGGATGTTTTGGGAGATGCACGCGCAGATCGATACCAGTTTGCGCTGGAACACGTAGCCAAAGACCCGAATGTCGATGGGATCATGGTTTTGCTTACTCCCCAGGCAATGACTGAGATTGATGCCACAGCAAAAGTAGTGGGCACACTTGCTCAACATATTAATATTCCCATTCTTGGTTCCTTTATGGGCGAAGCTCGCATTAAAACTGGAATCGATATTCTGACCAGCTACGGCATTCCCAATTATCCATTCCCCGAGCGGGCTGCCAATGCGTTTAGTGCCATGTCTGGATATCGCTCGATAAAAATCCGCCCAAAGCCTGAGTATTTGCACTTTGATGTGGATCAGCTCTCAGTTAAAAAGGTTTTCGACCAGGTACGCTCCGAAAATCGCCTGACCATTGGAGATGCAGAATCTCGTCAGATCCTGCAGGCATATGGCTTACGCATACCCAAATCCGAGATTGCTGAAACCCCAGAGATAGCAACTACCATGGCAGGGAAAATTGGATATCCTGTGGTGCTTAAAATTGCCTCCCCAGATATCCTTCACAAGACGGATATCGGCGGTGTAAAAGTCGGGTTGCAGAATGCATCTGACGTCCGTGATGCGTTCGAGCTGATGGTCTATCGTGCCCAACGCTATATTCCCGATGCTCGTATCTGGGGCTGCCTGGTTCAAGAGATGGCTCCCTCAGGTGGATTGGAAGTCCTTGTTGGCATGAACCGTGATCCACAGTTTGGTCCGTTGATTACCTTTGGCTTGGGAGGTATCTACGTGGAAATCTTGCGCGACGTCACATTCGGGGTGGCTCCACTTTCCCGCCAGGAAGCCGAAGAAATGTTGACGCAGGTCAAGGCACGTGCCCTGTTGGATGGGGTGCGAGGTCAGCCGCCCATGGATAAATCAGCCATCGTAGATACACTATTGCGAATCTCCCAATTGGTACAAGACTTCCCAGAGATCATTGAGATGGATATCAACCCAATGATGGTTTATCCTCGGGATGAGGGTGCTTTAGCACTGGATATGCGTCTGATTTTAAAATAATATCGCATGAATAGTTTTTATCTGAAGTGATATTAAGAAGCATTCATTCGCAATAAATCATGTGGAAAGGGAAAAACGATGAAATCACTATATATTACCGGAGCTGAAAGATTTTCAGGTAAAACGGCAACCTGCCTGTCTTTGGGAATCCGGATGAAGCTGGACGGTTTTCATGTCGGTTATCTTAAGCCACTTAGCTTGCAACCCTGGCGCATCGAAAACAAAATCGCTGATGAAGATGCTGCTTTTGTGAAACAAATCCTGAACCTATCTGCTGAGCCTTGGGAGCTATCACCAGTCGTTATTACCCCTGAGTTTTTACGTGATCGACTGGTTAACCCTAATCCTGAGGATTTAATGGTCAAAGTCACCGAGGCATATCAAAAGCTAGGTCGGGATCAGGATATACTGATCCTTGAGGGAGGTGGTAGTCTACGCGAGGGGTATGTCGTGGGTTTGCCCACGGTCGGTGTGGTGAGCAAGCTCGGCTGCCAGGCACTGGTAATTGCCAAATATCGTGAGGAAGTGCGCATGTTGGATGATGTCTTATCCACCCAAGCCCGGCTGGGCGATTCTTTCTGTGGGATTCTCATTAATCGCGTTCCAGAAGATGCCAGTGACTTCGTCAAGAAAATTGCTATCCCTTTCCTGGAAAATAAAAAAATCAAGGTATTTGGCGTTCTGCCAGAAGTACGTGGGTTATCCGCCCTCACCGTAGGTGAGCTGATCAATCTTCTTGAAGCAGAAGTCCTGACGAAGTACCAGCGTTTAGAGGCATTGGTTGAAAACCTGACCGTTGGAGCGATGACTGCTGAGGCAGCCTTGAGCCGCTTCCGGCGCTCTTCAAACAAGGCAGTCATCACAGGTGGTGACCGTACGGATATTCAATTGGCAGCTTTGGAGACATCCACAACCTGTCTCATTCTCACCGGAAATCTACGCCCCAGTCCACTCGTGATCAAGCAAGCCGAGGAATTTGGCATATCGGTATTGTTGGTACGAACCAATACCATGGAAACGATCGAGCAGATCGAAAAATTCTTTGGAAAAACCCGTCTCGGTCAAACCGCCAAGCTTAAACAATTCCAATCCCTTTTAGACACCCATTTGGATAAAGACAGATTGTACCAATCCCTTGGTCTGAAAAGTTAACCACTCTTTGAATAGTAATTCTTGATTATTCCCGTTTCAAGTAGAGAGTCCCAATATAAGAGATTATTAATTTGAGTAAGTACCTTATTTCATAATTACCTGGATGGTTGCGTTTCTATTATCTAATTGTCTACTAACTGATCACTAATTACAAATCACTTACTTGCCCCTCGGTTGCTGCTGAGTAATGCAATGAATATTACCTCCCCCCAATAAGATTTCTCTCGCTAGCACACCCACCACCTTGCGATGCGGCAATAACGTCTGTAAGGTTTCCAATGCAACCTGGTCATGCTGATCCTCGAACGTCGGAACAATTGCTCCTCGGTTGCACAAATAAAAATTGACGTAGGTTGCTGCCATTCTATCGCCTGCTTTACGTGGCTTGGTTCCTGATACTGTCTGCACACCCTGAGCCTCAATATCTGTGATCGTCACAGGGTCTGGCTGATGAATTTTATTGATGATCAGTTTATTCCCACGTGCGTCTGAAGTGTGTTCCAATCGACGGAGAGCATCCATTGAGATTTCATATTGTGGGTCATTAGTATCATCCGTCCAGGTTAACGCCACCACACCTGGCTCCAGGAAGCAGCACAGATTGTCTACGTGCCCGCTTGTCTCATCGTTATATACACCTTTGCCAAGCCAGATGATCTTCGAAACATTTAAGTAGTTCCTTAAAACAATCTCGATCTCATCCTTTGATAGTGTGGGATTGCGGTTTGGGTTTAGCAGGCACTCCTCTGTGGTTATGAGCGTACCCTGACCATCTACATGGATCGAACCACCCTCTAGGACAATCGGAGCCGGATAACGATCCATCCCTTCCATTTCCAGCACTTTCTGTGGAACTGCATCATCAAGCTCCCAAGGATAATATAATCCCCCTTCCAGGCCTCCCCAGGCGTTAAAAATCCAATCAATCCCGCGAACAATACCAGTATTATCGATAACAAATGTCGGACCAGAGTCGCGCATCCACGCATCATTGTTCTCAATCACAACTACTTGCACCAGTGAAGGAAGCACATCAAGGGCATTCTGATATTGGTCTGGGTTCACCCCGATGATCACCGGCTCAAATTGGGATATCGCTTTAGCCACCTCCACGAAAGCTCTCTGTGAAGGTCTAGCCCCCTCACGCCAGGTATCGGACCGTTCTGGCCACAACATCCATGTTTTCGAATGCGGTTCAAACTCCCCCGGCATTCGATATCCATCTTCACGTGGAATTGAAGTGAGCATCTTATCCATATTTTTCACTTGGATGTGTAATTATTCCTCAACTTTCTCAAGGAAAGATAATATCTGTGCCTGATGGATTGTCTTCAACTCCTCAGATGGTCGCTGTAACCTCGGATATACAAAATAAACCAGTAAACCTTTCTCTGTGTGCAGGCGATTTTCCGATTGATCAAAAATAATCGACCTCGGATGATCCATGACTTCATCTGTGGCTTCCACACCACGTGAGGCTGGCAGGCAGTGCATGAACTTGCAATGGGATGGAGCGCACTCAAAAAGCTGGCGGTTTACCTGATAGGTCGGCATAAATGCCGCCCTCCGTTCCGGAATTTGATCCTCCTGACCAACCCACCACCATAAGTCTGTATATAAATAATCAGCGTGTTCTACAGCTTCGATAGGGTCTTCTGTCATCCTGAGGCTGCCACCCGATTCAGCACAATTCTGCAGTGCCCACTCCACCCATTTGGTAGGCGCCTGGTATTTCTTCGGCGATGCCTGGGTGAAATGCATTCCCATCTTTGTTGTGATCAGCATCAATGAGTTGAGCACATTCGTTGCATCACCAATGAAAGTGATGTTGATTTCCTCAAGTTTCTTTCCTTCTGGTTTATGCTCGATCATGGTTAACAGATCACACACCACCTGAGTTGGGTGGTTGTAATCGGTCAATCCATTGATCACTGGCACAGTAGCATGTCTTGCCAGATTCACGATAGTCTCATGTTTTAACGTCCGTGCCATGATCACGTCACACATGCGGGAAAGCACTTGGGCAGTATCATAAAGGCTTTCACGCACCCCAAGGTGGATCTCACCGGGTTTGAGGTACAACGCATGCCCTCCCAGCTCCGTCATGGCTACCTCAAAAGAAACCCGGGTTCGGGTGGATGGCTCTTCAAAGATCATTGCCAGAGATGCGTCTGCCAGCAGTTTGGGAGTGCAGCTCTGTTGATCAGCTGCTTTGATGAGACGGGTTAGTTCAATAATATTCAGTAATTCAGCTTTAGAAAAATCTTGGGTATCGATGAAATGCTTTAGTGTCATTGTCTTCTCCGTTATTTATTAGATCGAAATCAGATAAGTTTCTTCTAACCTGAGCCTTTGCGGTACATCACAAGTCTATTATTCATCGAAACGCGCTGCACAATGCAATCAGATTCACTATCTATCAACTACTCATTCCGCTCATGGAACGAGACAAATTTAATATTATTATAGTGTAACTATATGTTGCAGATAAGTGTCAAAACTCTTATATTTAGCACCTTATAGATATTAAAGCCTGCTGTAGGTATTATGGTATAACAAGACTTATGCATACGGTAAAGGAGATCCATCCATGAACGTATCCGAAGCAATTCGATTGAAAAGAGCCATTCGAAATTTCACCGACCAACCTCTCCCAGATGCATCCATTCGTGCCATCTTAGATGCCGGTCGACATGCCCAATCTTCTAAGAACACACAGCCTTGGAATTTCATTGCCATCACCGACAAACCCAGCCTCAAAGGGCTTTCTGAGTGTGGACGTTATAGCAGTCACATCGCAGGAGCTGCTCTGTGTGTGGCAATAATTCACCCAGACCCCGGCGAAAAGTTCCAATTGATGTTTGATATCGGTCAGACCGCGTCTTATATGCAATTGGCAGCCTGGGAGCTTGGGATTGGTTCATGTATAGCCTCGATTTACGAACCAGATAAAGCGCGTGAATTGTTGGATTTTCCCCAGGATATGTTTTTACGGATCGCCATCTCATTTGGCTATCCGCAGGATGCGGATTTATTGGTGAGTAAGCCCAAAAAAGGTGGTCGACGACCTCTGAGCGAGATCATCCATTTGAATAAATGGTAGTACCTAGGAACGCAACTTATCCAGCGTAATTGCGTAAAGATATATGAAATATGATGTTATCTGGATGATTTTGAAGGAGGTAAAATATGTCCCCAAATGAGCATAAAATCTTACGCCGGTCACGGCATAACCGCATTTTCGCTGGTGTATGCGGGGGTTTGGCAGATTTTTTCGGTATTAGTGCATTTTGGTTCCGTCTGGCTTTCCTGATCGCCCTAATCCCTGGCGGTGTACCGGGATTTCTGCTCTACCTGTTACTGTGGATTATCATTCCCAATGAGTGAGTCCATGATTAATCAGATAACAAAGAGACGCTCAATCAGCGTCTCTATGTTTTTATTTACCTGTTGGATGAAGTTCTGCCTCATGCTCAGCCATCGCTATCCGTTTTCCCAGGGCGGGGTGCGAGTACAGCAACCATTCCACCCATGCATCCGGTTCAGCATCTGAAAGGTTTTGGTTCGCTAATCTTCTTAATGCGGATGCATAGGCAGTCCCATTATGGGTTAGAGATAAGGCATATTCGTCTGCGCGCCGCTCCCGCCAGCGTGAAAAACCATTTTCTACTGGCATTGTGACCAAGCCATATAATCCGAGCACGATCAAAAATAATGGGAAAGCTGCTATGTCAGCTGTTCCATCAAAACCGAGCACCCGAACTCCCCAATTTAATCCCAAAGAAGCTAAAAATAATCCGATCAATGTGGTAATGCTTCCGAAAATGATCCCTAAGGGTATATCCTTATTGACCTGGTGACCCAGCTCATGTGCCATGACGGTTTCAATCTCATCCCGGGTAAATTCATTTAAAAGCGTGTCACCAATGATGATCCGCTTTGTGTTCCCCAATCCGGTCAAGCCAGCGTTGGCTTGTTTTGTCCGCTTACTCATATCGAACTTGAAAACTCCCCTGACGTAAGTGCCAGAACGCTTTGCGAGCAGCAGCAACCTTTCCGCCAGCTCAGCATGTTCGTCTCCCAATGGGACGAATTTATTGAATATGGGCATAAGCAATATGGGAGCCAAATATGCCAGGATCACATTGAAGACAAGCAAGATCCCAGCAGCCCACAACCACCAAAGAGCTGGATATGCCCGCAATATGGCATAGATGATTTCTAGCACGAAAATCCCGATCGCCCCACCCAATAGGATCCCTTTGACCTGATCTGTGATCCAGCCAGATATTTTTTCAGTTGAAAGGTCAAACCGGTGGGGTAATGTGTACCCCTGGTAGTAGGAAAGGGGAAAGTTGATGAGAAACATGATCCCCCCAATGACCACCACATATAACAATAATAGTAACCAATCATTGGTCGTGAATCGAAGCAACCATATCTTAAGCGCCTCCGACCAACCAAACACCAACCAGGCAAGCATATACACACCGCTGATGATTAAATCTAGAACCATCAACCGACGGTTAATGCGCGCATACTGCTTCGCCTGTATTTGTCTTTCCGAGTCCAATTCAGTTGATACGTTTATCGCCCCTTGGTCCATTCCATCACCATCTTTCTCTGCCCCTCAGTCTCCGGAGATTGTTCGGATTTTCCCGGAATCTCTCTCCGTAATTCCTGTATCTTTTCCAAAGCTTTGTCTCTTGGGGTCCCATGCCGGACGAGATAACATCCAACCACCGTTCCAGTTCGCCCCTTGCCTCCAAAGCAATGCAAATAGATATTTTTCCCTTCCGATAGCGCTGAATCGATCGTATCAAGGATCTCTACCATCTTTTCTTGTGATGGTTTGCTTAAATCCTGGATCGATAAGCGTTTATGTATGACCAAAATTGAAATTGTGGTTGCTTCCTCATGTAAGAAATGGACATAAGGCTTCAAGCCAGCTTCACCTGCCATAGTGAGATCAAGGATAACATTGATATCCTGATTTAAAAGCCATCGCAACTTACTCCTGGCTTTATCCTCTTGAATAGATCCCGGATATTCTCCGGCTCTGAAACGACCTGGTATGACCCAATAAGAATCGTCAATAGGCATTGAATTAATTTCCAAGTTCATTTGGTCACTAAGGTCACGTTAGTAATTAACTGTTGCCGCACCTGGGAGCTTGACAAGCATGAATGTACATTGCCAATCGACTTGATGCTCACTGGAGTTACTGTATCCGTCAGATTTAAAATATCGTATGGGATCATGCCATTGGCCTCTGAAAACGGCAGGATTCCTTTAGCAATTTGCACTAAATCCTGCTGGGTCAGCAAATTGTCCAGCGGAACGAATTCATTGCTTACGGGTTGATTTACCATACGTTCAAAAGGACTGGTCACCTGGTAGTACAAAGCGATGAAAATGCCTTGTTGCTGCCAGCGCAGGCGCTGGGTAGGCTTCATGACATACCAATCCCAACTATCGTAGTGGGTGCTATCCTGGGAATTATAGTAACGAGACCAAATCCAATCGCCTTGGACATAATCTGCAATTTCCATCCCCGAGGCCGTAATCAAAGGAATTTGAATGACTGCGGCACTGGCACCAATGGTCATAGTGGGGGGTACTGTATTGCCAATAGCTTGTTCGTAAATATATAATCCCGCCTGGACCCCTCCCTGATCGGAGGCCTCATACTCCAACCAGGCGCTCCCATCGATATTAACCCTGGCTTCCCTTAAGCTGATGTTCTCTGGTAGATCGGCAGGAACCAGCAGAGGAAAAGCCAAGTCCGCTGCAGTCTGATCGAGGCTCAAATGATCATCCACAGAGAGCCCGGCAGGCTCCCTCAACATAAGAATGTCGTTCGCAGTAGCTAAAGGCATAGGTCCAGAATCACCATAGCTATCCCATAATGCATGGACAAAGAAGGTTGATGAGGAACCAGGATTAATATCCCATAGGACTATGTCATTATTAACAATCGTCGCTGCCAGTGTATCTCCGAGGTTCGAAAAAGCCAGGCTGTCCAGACGTCCATCCGGAGTTGATGATGAAACTGTATATATATTTCCATCGAACACGCCCCATAACAATATACCGCCGACAACGCTGCTGGTTGCCAGATATCTGTTATTTGGTGAAAATGAAATCGGCCCATACAGATTATCCGTCCGGAAAGTATTGAGAAGGCTAATCGAGATTGCCCCATTATCGATCCCACTAATTTGCCATATATTTATCATCCCTTCCATTGAACGCGTGGCAAGCAATAAACCATCCAAAGAAAAAGCCATATCGCTGACTGCAACTCGGCTCCCACCCAGACGGCTGACCACCTGCCCCGTGGGAATAGTTTGCAGCCACACCGTCCCGTCACCACGTGCCGAAGCGACAATATTAGCCCTCGGAGAAATAGCGACATCGTAGACTGAAGTTAACCCATAGGAGAAACTGTTCACTCTCACCAGCTGATCTTTATCAACCTGCCATATCTCGGCTTCCATGTTACTCGAAACGACCAGCTGATCCCTATCTGGAGAGAATTTCAAATCCTTTATCGGACCCGACTCTACTTCCAGTGTGTAAAGTAAAACACCTTCTGGTATTTTCCAAATGAACACAGCGCGCGTGGTCGTGCCGGCTGCTAACCATTTGCCATCAGGAGAAAATGCAACGGACGTGTAATACTCCTTTTCACCCACTCCCAGGGATATATCTGGATCACTTTTACTGAAGGGATTAATACCAGCAGAAATCTGCCATATCCTGACTAAAGAATCATTGCCCGCCAATGCCAATAGGCTGCCATCGGGTGAAAAAGCCAAAGCATTCCGCTCCCATATTTCTGCTGGAATTGCCAGGCTGCCCATGTATGACCAAGGAGTCCTGATCATTCCTTCTTTTGATTTAGTCAGGTTGGTTGTCCAAGCCTGCTGCCGGTCATAAAGCATCACATCGGAACATTGGAGCTGGTAATTAGAGCAGTTATTTTCAGACTGCATGAAGCTTACCCAACGCCCATCAGAGGAAATTTGAGGAAAGTACGAAAAATCGTAGGTGGGAGGGTCATTGATCAATTCAGTGCTGCCGGTCTGTCGGTCATGCAAATATAGCAAATTGCACACCAACCCGACAGGGTTGCATTCGACGGGTGCAGCGTGACCTAAATTGGTGGCAAGAGAACTATAGATAATATACCTGCCGTCACCCGAAATATTCAGACTGTAAAAAAATCCACTCCAGCCAGAACGCCCACTCTCCCCATTACCCGGACTGCCATCCGACACATGGCTGATAAGCTCGATCTTCCCGTTAGTTCGGTCCCGGATGAAAACGTCTGCGAATCCATTGCGGTCTCCGGTTACAAGGTTGGTCGAAGCTGAGCTAAACACCACATATCGACCATCCGCCGAGAGCACAGGTGAGGAGGAATCTCCATTTCCGAGTATCCCATCCTGGGTCTGATTCTCCATCTCATATTTACCTGTCATGCGGTCGTATACGATGGCTTCAGTGTCATTCCAAGTCACGATGGATGGCGTGGAGCCGATCACATTTTGCGAATTACCTTGTGAAGGGATGATGACCTGGTCTCCCCCCAGTTGAATCTGAGCCTGCTTATCTTTTGTTACCGTAAAACCTACCAAGCGACCATCCGCAGACAGGCTGATCCGGTCGACACCGATCACGTAGCCTGTGGTCGCAGTGCCGATGGAAATCTGCTCGATTTTTCCGCTAATTTGGTTATAAAGATAAATGAAAAGGCATGAGATGTTCTGCCCATCCTCGCAATTTCCTTGCTTGCCATCCACCAGATTGCTGGCAGCTGACCAGAAGGCTACCCATTGTCCACCCGCAGAGACGGTGGGGGAGAAGCTGTCACCGTTTGCAGCAGCTCCAGCCACACTTTGAGTGATGCGCTTGGTCTGACCACTCTCACGGTTATACAGGAAAATATCCAGGCAGGTAAGCTGATCACTGGTTGTGCAGGAGCTGCCCGCAATATCGGGATCGTTACTCATGCTCGTGTAAGCAATCCAATGCCCATCCGCTGATATGCTTGGAACGTGATCCCACCAAACCCATGGCAGATTTATTCTGGCCGTGCTCTCGCTGATCATCTGGATCGAGTTTGTCTCGCGGTTGTAAAGCTCGATGGTTGGTAGCAAGGTCATTTGGGTGATGGGGTCCAGCTGGATTGAGGCGAAGACCGCCCATTTCCCATCGCTCGAAAAATCTGGCTCGATATACTGGGGCGGATTAAGCACTACCCCATGGTTTAGGGGTAGCGAAATTTCTGGCTGCATTTCGATAATGGGTGGCAGTTGAGGTGTAGCGGTCGCATCAACCTGTGGAAACTCTTGTTCGTTGGGAGTCAGACGGATGAATAAGATTGCTAGGGCAACAAACATCACAGCTAACCCCGCGATCCAGCCTACCTGCCGTATGGGAAATCCCACTTTCAAGCTGGAATTGGGTTGCTTAATTTCAAATAATATCGATTGAACGAGTGCTTTTAGCTCTTCATCGGTCAGAGGAGAAAATAGCCAGCGTTTCTTTAAGTTTTCAGTCAGATTGTTTTCAAGGCAGTTAATCTTAATGAGCGAAGTCTGACACAGATCGCACGATTCTAGATGCTGCATCAATTGATTCACATCAGTTGGGCTATCTTCCAGTAAGCCATCCACGTAAGCCTGGATTTGGGGATCCAAATGTGACTTTATGGGATCCACTAATAGACGTTTACGTGCAACAATCAATTGGAAGTGTATATCTTGCACCTGGAGGTTGAGAATATTGGCTATATCAAGCGCCTCAAGGTCATATAGATACTTTAAGATCAGTGGCGAGCGCAATTTCTCTGGTAAATGATCAAAGCTGGTCCAGTACTCGGATAATGTCTGGTTGGATAAACTGCCTTTATCATCTCCTTGATGTTGCCCTTTAGTAAATCTCTTCCACCAGATCCTATCCTTACGTCTGCGCAGTACCTGGTAAGTTATGGCAAATAGCCAGGTGGATACACTCTCATTACCATGAAATTGCTCCACATTCGATAGCGCTCTCCCAAATACCTGTTTTAGAATCGATAATATTTCCTCATTTGAAGGGAGAACCATTTTCAGATAATACAAAAGTATACCTACCCACTTATATAAATCTCCCGCATGGAGGGTAACCATCCTTTCGAGTATCTCAGGGTCATTCGGGGGCGAATTTTGCAGCTTGAAAGCCAGTTCAATATCTTCCGGATCAGCCTGCCTGAAAGAGTCGTATCTGCGGAAATAATTCCACATATCCTTATCACGGTCTTGCATACCAGTGATTGTACTCCAATGTTCACCTGATTTCCCTTATTTACCAAATGCTTAACTTAACAGCTGGAACCAATGCTATACTAACTATCCACCTGATCACATGATTGGGGGAAATTAATTACCTCATGGAATCATCTCATCTATCAACTCGCCGTATTTTTCATACCTGGTGGCCTTTAGCCGCCAGTTGGCTATTGATGGGTGTTGAGTTACCTGCGATTAGTGCAGTGATTGCACGTTTGGCAAATCCTGAAATCAATCTGGCTGCATACGGTGGCATCATCTTCCCTCTCGCCTTGATTATCGAATCCCCCATCATCATGCTGCTAGCCGCATCCACTGCCCTTAGCAAAGATTGGGCGTCGTTCGTCAAAATTCGTCGTTTTATGATGATTGCCGGAGCAAGCCTAACATTCCTTCATGTGCTGGTCGCCTTCACTCCCCTATATTATGTTATTGTCGGAAATTTTCTGGGAGTACCTAAGGAAATTATCCAGCCAGCTCGGATAGGTCTAATGATCATGACTCCATGGACATGGTCCATCGCCTACCGGCGGTTTCATCAGGGTATGTTGATTCGCTTCGGCCATTCCAGAGCCGTCAGCACCGGAACAATGATACGCTTGAGTGCTGATTTGATAGTATTAGTAATAGGGTATGCGCTTCATACCATTCCAGGAATCATCGTGGCAACAAGTGCGGTCGCCACCGGGGTGATGAGCGAAGCAATTTATGCAGGGATTTTTGCCCACCCGGTGATAAAGTACGAATTGAAACCATCCCCACCCATTCAGACGCCTCTCACATTGCGAGCATTTCTTGCTTTCTATCTTCCATTAGTTCTAACCTCGCTCATCTCATTAATCGTTCAACCTATTGGCTCTGCCGCATTGAGCCGCATGCCTCAACCAATTGATTCTTTAGCCACCTGGTCTGTGGTCACCGGACTGGTTTTCATGTTTCGCAGTTTTGGGATTGCTTACAATGAGGTTGTAGTGGCACTCATGGAAGAATTTCAAGCCGTAAAAAAGCTGCAGCTTTTCGCTATTAATCTAATTCTGATCACGTCTGGCTTCTGGTTGTTGATCATGGCTACTCCCCTCTCAAAGTTTTGGTTCCAAACGGTCTCTGCTTTGCCGGGTGACCTGGCGACGTTGGCTCAAATTGGAATCTGGATCACTCTGCCCATGCCTGCCCTCGCGGTTCTACAATCTTGGTACCAGGGAGCAATCCTCCACAGCCATAAAACAAAGGGCATAACCGAGGCTGTTTTGGTCTTTCTATTCGTCAACATCCTTATATTATTGATTGGAGTGCTATGGGGCAAGGCTATTGGTCTATATGTCGGGTTAGTTTCATTCGTTTTGAGTACTTTCATTCAGACCGTTTGGTTATGGTATCGTAGCCAAGGGGCGATATATGCAGTGCATCAGCGGGACGAGGTCGAGATTTCCATTCCACCGGTGGAGATTGTCTCCTAAAGGGTGATAATACAATCAGTACTCACGATATTATATAAGGCGTGTTTATGGCAGAAATTTCACCAAACTGGCTTGAGGTGGCACATAAGGTACTGTTATCCAGAAGGATGGATCTTTTGGAGGTGCAGCAGCTTACCCCACAAGGAAAAATCAAATACCAATTCTCTGCTGCAGGGCACGAATTGGGGCAGGTGTTGCTAGCCGCGATACTCACCCACCCTCATGATGCCGCCACCGTTTATTATCGTTCAAGACCTATCCTGCTTGCCCGCGGATTAAGTGCCTCTGATGCGTTGGCTGCTGGGATGGCGCGTGCCGCTGGGCCATCTGAAGGACGCGATACAGGTGTGATGTATAACCTCCCTGGTGATGGGAAGTTAACCATCCTGCCCACCTCAGGGAATGTGGGTGCTCAATATTCGCCTGCTGCTGGATGGGCGCAGTCAATCCGGTATCATACACATGTGCTTGAGGAACCCGAGTGGAATGGGGCTATCGCTGTCGCCATGGGTGGTGAAGGCTCCGTTGCTGCCAATGGATTTTGGGCTGCTTTGAACATTGTCACGACCTTGTGGTTTCCTTTCCTTTTCGTAATTGAGGATAATCAATATGGTCTATCGGTACCTTCGTTATGCCAGACACCCGGTGGTGATATTGCAGCCAATTTATCCGTCTATGAAAATTTAAAAACGCTGGACGCCGAAGGCACAGACCCTTCAATCACTTGGAAAGCTATACAGGATGCAGTTGGGTTTGTCCGGTCGGAAGGTGGACCGTGCCTGTTACGATTGCGTGTTCCGCGCTTAATGGGTCACACTTTCGTCGATACTCAGACTTATAAATCAGATGAGCAACGTGCGGACGAAGCTTCGCGTGATCCAATCCCAAAGTTAAGATTGTATCTTCAACAATTAGGATCCCTGGATGAAACTGGTTGGCAGTCTTTGGAAAACAAGGTGGACGAGGAACTTCAGCAAGCCTTGAAAATCGCTGAAGCTGTCCCTGAGCCATCCGTAGAAACCGTCCTTGAGCATGTATATTATTCCGGCAAAAACCAACACCAGGGTGGTTTACGCCCTTTAGGAGCAATGCTGCCCATTGGGTCAGCCATCCCCCATCCCCAGGGAGCACGCATTAACCTGATCGATGCCGTACGTCGCACCCTGGAAGTGGAGATGGAGCTCAACCCACGCATCCTGGTTTTCGGTGAAGATGTGGGTGTAAAAGGCGGTGTGCATGGAGCCACCCAGGGAATGCAATCCCATTTTGGGGAAGATCGTGTCTTCGACACTTCACTTAACGAGGATGGTATCATCGGTCGCTCAACCGGGATGGCATTGGCTGGGCTGCTGCCCGTCCCCGAGATTCAATTCCGGAAATATGCAGATCCAGCTCACGAGCAGCTCAATGACTTGGGTACCTTGCGTTGGCGTACTGCCAATCATTTTGCTGCTCCTGTTATCGTTCGTATGCCGGTTGGTTATGCAAAAAAGACTGGTGACCCGTGGCATAGTGTTACAGGAGAAGCTATCTATGCGCATTTTATCGGATGGCGGATCGCTTATCCATCAAATGCAGAAGATGCAGTGGGTTTATTGCGATCTGCACTGAGAGGAGATGATCCAACTTTCTTCTTTGAACATCGGGCTTTGTTGGACAGCCCCGAGGCACGCCGTCCCTACCCTGGCGATGACTATTGCTTGCCCTTTGGTTTAGCTGCCCAGCTTACCCAGGGTGATGAACTTACCTTAGTCACCTGGGGAGCGATGGTCCATCGCTGTTTTGAAGCTGTTAATGATTTCTCAGGTCGTGTAACTCTCATTGATTTACGGACCATCTTACCTTGGGATAAAAATAGTGTCATTGACAGTGTTGTTCGAACGGGTAAGGTTTTGGTTGTTCATGAAGACACGCTTACCAATGGTTTCGCAGCTGAAATCATCGCCACGATCAATGAACAAGCCTTTCATGCACTAGATGCACCCGTCACTCGCATCGCCTCACCCGATATCCCCATTCCGTACAACATCGGCCTGATGGAAGCTGTCATCCCAGGAATTAAACGTATCAAAGACGGCATTAAAAGATTGTTAAACTACTGAACTAAAATCAAGCTAAATTTGTAACCATATATGATGCGCTTTTATGTGCATATGATGTAAATATGATGGATAATATAAAATACATAGACATTAGGAGGAAAATATGACATCCATAAAAATAGAAAAATTTATCCAAGCCTCTCCTTCAGAGGTATATCGGTACTTCACCAACTCAACTGCCCTCAGAGATTGGATGTGCGATGTGGCTACAGCTGATCCGCGCCCGGGTGGTCGTTTGTACATCTGCTGGCCCGGTGAATATTACGCAACTGGCGAGTATCTTCAGCTCGAGGATGATAATTTCGTTTCCTTTACATGGTTTGGTCGGGGGGAGCCTCGTCAAACTCGGGTAGAGGTATCCCTAAAGAAAAAAAAGGGTGGAACTCTAGTGATGCTTGCTCATCGTGGAATCGGCAAAGGACAAAAGTGGGACGCGATCGGGGAAGGCTACGAAAAGGAATGGCAGAGCGCGTTGGAGAATCTGGCATCTGTGCTTGAAACAGGTGCTGACCTGCGAATTACCCAGCGCCCTATGCTGGGGATATACGTCGGTGAATTTGATGCCAGTGTTGCTGCCAAATTGTGTGTTCCGGTTAAAGATGGCATCCGTCTTGAAGGAGTAGTAGATGGGATGGGTGCTCAGAAAGCTGGGCTGCAAAAAGATGACGTCATCGTCGCTATGAATGGTCATGACCTCTCCGCAGGTGTTCCGTTGGGATCGGTAATTAGTTCAAACCACGCTGACGATGTGGTAGATGTCTCCTTCTACCGTGGTACGGATAAGAAAGTTATCAAGATGACACTCTCCGGACGCCCGATACCGTCGATTCCCACCTCAGGCGTTGAATTATCCAAACAGGTTGAGCCGACCTACCAACAATATGAATCTGAGATCGAGGCATTAGTAAATAGCGCTAGCGAAGAAGCGTGTTCCTACAAACCTGGTCCATCAGATTGGAGTGCGAAAGAGGTTCTTGCACATCTGATTCACAGCGAGCTCGGCTGGCAAAATTTCGCTAGCGAGATTATTGGAGGGCATGAAGGTGCATATGATGGTTTTGGTGGAAATAATCAAGCCCGTATAGACGGGACAATCTCAGTATTTCCAACAAAAGTTGAGTTATTACATGAGCTTCAAGCTCATGATGCTGAATCAATCAGCATGTTAGCGCATATTCCTGCAGAATTTATATCTCACAAGGGGAGATTTTGGAAACTAGTTTTCCAGGCGCTTCAAAATAGCTATCACCTTCAATCCCATCTGGAGCAAATGCGTTCAGCCATCCAATCTTTTACCAATCGCTGATTGATAAAACTTGATAAATGGATTCAAGAGCCTACGGGTAAATATTACCCTTGGGCTAAGAAATAATATCTTGGTTTTTACAGTAAAGAAAACCAATTCACCGATACTCCTCTATATCTATCCGACAGGATAAAGATCCATGTTTGATTTTAAGGTTATTAGCTCAAAAATCCTCTTCGATAACCCATACGCTTCGGTAATCCTTGATACATTGGAGTATCAAGGTGTTCAACGCCAATACTTCTACCTGACAAGCCCCGTGGATGCAGTTGCCACGGTCAGCCTTACAGCTGAAGACTGCATTATCCTAACCCACCAGTACCGTCACCCTATTGGTAAGGTAATTTATGATCTGCCAGCTGGGCACCTGGAGCCAGGCGAAGAACCAATCCAGGGTGCTCGCAGAGAATTTGAAGAGGAGACTGGTTATTTTCCCCGCCATATTGAGAAGCTCGGTTACTACGATCAATTCCCTGGTGTATTACGTGCCGCGACAAACTTATTCTTTGCCACAGACCTTGTGCAAACAACCCAACATCTCGAGCCAGGTGAGATCCTCGAGACGGAACACAAGCCTGTGGATGAAGTCGTCCAGATGATTCTTAATGGAGATATTATCGACGGTTCGCTCCAGTTGGGTGTATTATTAGCACTTCAAAAAGGTTTGTTGACCCGAGCGAGTAAATAATACTCGAGTGCACAACAAATATCCTATCAGGAGGAAATCGTGGAATATAAATCATTGGGTCATACGGGTCTAAAAGTCTCCGAGCTTTGCCTGGGGACAATGCAGTTTGGTTGGACCGCGGATGAAACCCTTTCACATAAGATCTTGAGCGCTGCCTTTGATGCTGGCATAAACTTCATCGATACAGCGGATGTATATTCACGCTGGGTCGAAGGAAACCCAGGTGGTGTGGCTGAAACGATTATCGGTAAATGGATCAAACAATCAAACATCCCCCGCGAGCAGTTAGTGATAGCAACTAAAGTGCGTGGTAAAACGGGCACAGGTCCAAATGATGAAGGGCTTTCTCGCGTTCATATCCTGCGCGCGGTAGATGCCTCACTCCAGCGTTTGGGGGTCGATTATATAGATCTGTACCAGACGCATTCATATGACGAAAAAACACCTATTGAGGAGACGTTACGAGCACTGGACGATCTTGTGCATCAGGGAAAGGCTCGTTATATTGGTTGCTCAAATTATCCTGCCTGGCGTCTCACAGAAGCAATTTGGACTTCACGCCTGAACTTCAAGGTTCGTTTTGATTCTCTGCAACCCCATTACAATCTCGTCCACCGTGCAGAATTCGAGCGAGAATTGGCAGATGTGTGTCATACATATGGTCTAGGTGTCATTCCTTATTCTCCGCTCGCTGCTGGATTCTTAACGGATAAATATCATCATCGGCAGGAGGAACCACAATCTGCCCGTATTGGAGGTGTTAAGAGACGCTATTTTAATGAGAAAAGTTGGGCAATTCACGCTGCGGTTGAATCGTTGGCTTCACAGAAGGGAAAATCGGTCTCCCAAGTCGCACTGTCCTGGCTGCTAAGCAGTCCACTGATCACCAGTCCAATCATCGGCCCTCGTAGTCTGGAACAGCTAGAAGACAACCTTGGCGTAGTAGGGTTTAGACTAACCACAGAAGAGAAGAAAAGCCTCGACGATGTATCTGAATGGCAAGATTGATCCATTCATCAAATACTTATGCACGAACCATTGACGCAAAATTCTTAACTGGTAAAATCAGACCCTATAAATCATTTAAAAATTAACTTGGAGATGTATATGGCTTTTCCCGATGACACTACTACAATACCTGTCAACCTTACACAACCTGCTGCAAATGCGGTTCGGGAGGTTATGACCAAGAAAAATTTGCCTGGATATGCGCTACGTTTGTACATATCTGGTGGTGGTTGCTCAGGCTATCAATATGGTCTGGCATTGGATAGCAACATCCGAACCGAAGATATTGTTTCGGAAACGGATGGGATCAAGCTCATAGTCGATGAAGTATCCATTAAATACTTGCAGGGTGCTACTGTGGATTATGTTGAAGGTATTACCAGCAGTGGGTTTAAGATCATTAATCCTAACGCAGTAACCTCTTGTAACTGCGGTCAAAGCTTTAATTCATCCGAAGGTGAAGCTTCTGGTAGCTGCGCTGGTTGTGGATAATAATAAGAGAAATTAGTGAATTTTGAGGTCATGCAGCGAAAACTTCATGACCTTTTTTTATCTACCGCGGAACACCGAAATAATTAGTCCAAATAACCCAACCACAGCCAGTCCGATGATGATAAATCCCATCGGAAGCCCACCTGCGACGCTTATCTCGGGCGCTTGGGTGTAAGCCGGGATTTCGAGCGGCGGGGGTTGGGTGAAGGTTGGCAATCGTGTTGGACCTATTTCGACGATAAGTTGAGCTGCTAATGTAGGATCAATCGTGGGTGTCACCCGAGGTGTTGGTGTTGGTGGAGGGACAATAATGGTAAGCTCACCTCCGGAGATGGTCACCAGATATGCATAAACCCACGCCACTCCCCCATCTACAACCGGATAAGCAATTTCCACCCAATCACCACCCACGGATCGACCCAGTGCTGGCACTTTTTCACCTTGCTCCAGTACTCCCACAATGGGATAATCCTGGCTGGGACCAGCCCTGACGTTAATCTGCTCTTGATCCTGATTAACCGTCACCATGGGTCCGAACGGGCTGCTTGTCACAGTGGGGATGGACACTGTAGGTTGTTGAGCATGAGCATTTAATGGAACAATGGAGGTTAAACCTACCCAGGAAAATCCACCGATAAGAAGTATTATGATTAATAGCCTGGCTTTATATCGCCGCATCATTTCTCCAATAAACATTAAAATTCCTGATGAAATATGAGGTATTCTTTTATTTGGCGATTATAATCTAACTACTATCGGTATGCGGAAGTGAGTAACCTCGTTAGGCTACGACATTACCAGCATAGTCATGTATGAGGTACAGGAGTATCACCATGGAACAACGTATTTATCACGGAACTCTATCCCCATCAGATTTCAGCGATACACTTATGGCGCACTTCAATCGGGGTAATTTACGCGCACAGCAATTGGGAGATTCTGATCGCCTGATTGTGCAAATAGGTACTCGCCCTGGAGCCATGGCTGGAGGTGATACCACTTTATCGGTCATCCTGCAAAAAGTCGACGATGGTGTTGCTGTGCAGATAGGGCAGCAAGCCTGGTTGGGAATTGCAGCCAGTCTTGGTACAACGGCTCTGGCAGCTATGCGCAATCCTTTCAACCTTTTAGGTAGGTTGGATGATCTCGCTCAGGATATTCAAAATTTACAGATCAACGAGCAAGTCTGGCAAGCGATTGATGAGGTTGCCCGCGCAGCGGGTGCCTCTCAGGAACTCTCAAATCGTCTGCGCCGAATTGTATGCCCGTATTGCTTAACTGCTAACCCGGTGGGTGAACCGAGTTGCATTGCATGTGGTGCACCTTTAGGAGAGGTTCAACCGCGTACCTGCCCGAATTGTGGATTCGTGATCAATATCTCTGAAACGATCTGCCCCAATTGCAAACGACCTATTCCAGTTTGAAATAATATCATTAGATAGAAGAAGATATCAAATATTACCAATAATCCTTAGTAATTAGGATCCAGGCTACTAGAATTATTTATCGATAAAAACCTGGGGGTCAATATAGAAGTGATACTATTTACCGCGCACTCAATTGATGGATGGCTACACGCAGGTATGGCAATATATCTTCATCAGAAGATTTCATCGATGTTGGAGCAAACGCCATGGCATATTGACCATTTTGCCGCGCCTCGAGACGATTTAATAACCGTTCCAAGACTGGTAATGCTTCCAGATAACCTACCAATCCAACAAAATGAACCGCTTTCTGTCGGATCGATAAGGGATTTTTCCATTGCGCTATGATATCTCCCAAATACTTGCCTGCAACCGGACAGGTGTTGAGAAGATAGAAAATGGATTTTTCAACCAGCGGGTCAATCACAGCTACCTCTAATATGCCAAAGATCGTTTCTTCCCGCATGTTATGTAGGTAATTTGTTACTACCTTCCTGACATTTTCAGGGGCTTGCCTCCCCACCGGTTCGTTATTTATCAGGTCAGCCAAAATATAAACGACTCGCCTGCGTATGTAGATATCCGGGTCGCTCAAGCAGATGGCAATCATGAACGCTACCAAAGGTAAAATCCTCTGCGCTCCAAATTCTAACAAGGCATCAATCCCGTGGTGCCTGGTGATTGGATCGGGAGACGCAAGCGCTTCTGTTGCATTCCAAATCGAGGGCAACAGGTCGACTATATTTTCGACCGGCTCCCCGTACACGAATAGTGGCAGTTGAAGGTTGGGAATGGATTCAAAATTCATGTTGGTTTATGATTATCGAGAGGATGCAAGTATACCGCGAATTAACCCAGCCATAATCCTCCCCAACCAGGCAAGGTGACCAATATCGAATGATTGGAGATGGTATATTGCTTCTCTGCAGTGATGAGATCCACTACTACTCGCCCATCCTCCCAGCCAATCTTTTTAACATTGATATTAACCTTACTCTCGTTCGCGCTGGCATTCATGATGATAAGCACTTTATCTTCCGCTGTGGTTCGTGCAAATGCATAAGAGGCTGGATTGGAATTTTGCTCCAATCCAATATAATCCCCTCTGCGCAATGCAATATGATTTTTACGCAGATTTATTAATGTCTTAAGAAAATTCCGCAGCTCAACATTCCAACTTGTTTCCTCCCACAAAAAAGCCCCCCTGCATCCCGGATCCTTACCCCCCACTAAACCTATCTCATCACCATAATAAATGGCAGGGGCTCCTGGGTAAGCAAACTGAAACATATATGCCAGTCTGGTTTTATTTAGGTTATTCCCCATTCTGGTTAATATCCGTTCAGTGTCGTGGGAATCGACCGGAACATACATTGCATAAGCATTATCACGTGGATAGAAGGATAGCAATCCTTCCACTTTTTCAGCGAAGTGTGCCGCGTCCAACGTGTTGGTGGTCAATAACCCTGCTAAGGCATCCATGACGGGATAATTCATCAGGCCATCAAAGTGTCCCTCCTCCACCCATCGCAGGTCGGCTGACCATATCTCCCCCACCAGGTAAGCTTCTGGGTTGGCTGATTTAACCACCTCGCGGAATTCAGCCCAAAAGCCATCATCATTGATCTCATTGGGTACATCCAAACGCCAACCATCAGCTCCTTGTTTTATCCAATATCGGGCAACCTCCATAAGATACCTTCTGGCTATCGGATTATTCGTATTGAATTTGGGCAGACTTTTCATCCCCCACCACCCGAGGTAATCACTTGCTTCGCCCCAAGAATAGGCATCCACTGGGAAGCGTTTGATATGAAACCAATCACGGTATCCCGAATATTCCTGGTTTTCCAGAACGTCATTGAATGCGAAAAAGCCTCTCCCGCAGTGATTAAAAACTCCATCCAGGATGATTCTCACATGATTATGATGAGCAATCTCAACAATGTTATGGAAGTCGTCCAAAGTACCAAGCATTGGGTCGATTTGATAGTAATCCATCGTGTTATAACGATGATTTGAGGTCGCCTGAAATATGGGATTTAGATATATTGCATTGATTCCCAAATCAAGCAGGTAATCAAATTTTTGTAGAATTCCAATTAGATCACCACCCTGAAAACCCCAACTGGTTGGTGGTGACCCCCAGTGGACTAAATTCGGTGGGTCATTTTCATGATCACCATTGGCAAAACGATCGGGAAATATTTGATAAAAAATGGCATCTTGAACCCACTCTGGTACGCTCATAGTGTCCTTTAAGGCGCGTTTTCTGTATTTCTCAATAATGATACGAGATTATCACTGGCAGCTTTTAACGCATTGGAAGGGCTAATTCCGCTCATGAATACTTTCCAAATTGCCATATCAAGTTCTTTCCAATACAGGTTGAGTACCCTCTCATCCACAGTGATTGGAAAGGGAACCCCATATGAAAAGGCTTCCATTGCCTGCCGGATAAGTGGATCCCTCGGTTGAGTGCTCGATACAGACGGGATATGCCCGACTTCTGCCAGTCGCATTTGCACATTGGGGTTAAGCAAGTAAGCTATAAAGGTCAAAGCTGCGAAACCGTTATCACCAGTAGTGTTCGAATTTAGAAATATGCTATCTGATTCCACCCAACCCGACATATGCCCACTGTCATAGGTAGGCCAGGGATCAATCGCTAGATTATCCGCACCGATGGCTTGCGCTAACATCGAAATGTTCCAGCTTCCATCGACGATAATCCCCACCCGACCACGCTTGAACATATCCAAATCACGATTGGTATTGAATGTCACCGCTCCTGCATCATCATACGCAGTCAATTGGTTGAACCATTCCAATCCAAATGGATCATTAAATGCTGGGTTTTTATCCTCATCCATCAATCTGCCTCCCAGACTAATGATATTGGCTGCAGAGTAGTATGAGCCCCTTTCAAGGTAAGAGCCGACAACACCCCCATGTGTGACCTGATGTGATAATACATCCAACTCATCAAATGTCTTAGGAGCGGTGGGTATTATTGCTGTATTTCGAAACATCACCAATCCATATTGAGAGAGTGGAAGGCTGATGAGTGATTTATGATATTCACCCGACGAGAGCGCAACAGGATTTATACTCGAAAGATAGCTGGGTTGAACGTATGGGTTAAGGTCGGTAATCAGCTCCTCATCAAAGAGTTCTGAACCCCATTTGGCAGGTCCTAATAATAGACTTGGACCTTGCCCGAGATATGCATCTTCTTGATAGGTGGTGAATAGATCGTCCAACGGCACATATAGTAAGCTGAACGTCACATTTGGATATAACCGTTGAAAGGATTTAATGATCGATTTTAGTGCATCTATTTCTGCCACACCCCATGAGTGCCAGATTGTCACCGAGCTGCCAGAGGGCGGAGGGACTAAAGGAGGTCTGGGTGGCAGTTCGGTGGGGGTAGCTCCTGGGGTTCCTGTACCCACACCCCCAACACGAGTAGGCGGCGGAGCTGTAGATGTTTCACTAATTGGAGGTGTGGGTGTGACTGTCTTTGATGGAGTACGGGTTGGCACGGGTGTCGAAGTTACTGGTGGTATGTATGGAGCCTGTGTATTCGTTATGATTGGACCGGGATATGGTGGTGTTTCCGTTGGGTTGGTTTCAGGACCTGGATATGCAGGCACCTCAGTATGTGTAACTGTCGGAGTGGGAGTATTTTCTACTTGGGTCTGACTTGCTTCGGGTAGTTGCGTTGGACTAAGTGTTGCTGATACCTGGGCTGCCGGGTATGGTGATGATGTGGATATTTCTGGGTTCGGAGATCCAATTTGAATGGAAGGCTGCGGGTAAGGTATCCCAGTAAGTTGAGAGGTGCTTGGAATCGTTGGTTGGGGGTACGCCCCTGTTGTCGTGGTAGGTTGTGTGTAAACTAGAAGCGCGGTCTCTGTGGGTGCACTCACTTCTTCTCTCGGGTTGGGTGTCATCGTGCCGGATGTTGCTGGAGTCTCCGATGAAGTGGCGCGTCGACATGCACACGTGAATACTACGAGCAGCGATAGCATTCCTGCAATGATGAATGAATTATACTTTTTGCGCATTAGCCAACCAGACCAGAATAATCTTCCCGGAAGCTCGCAACCCCCAGGAAGATTATTTGGGAAGTTTGGTCAATTATACTATTGACCCTTTACCAGCATCTCCACCCGAGCAAAGTCTGTGACTGTCAGCTCCGTCTGTGCTGCCTGACTTGGTGTGTACGTGCTCAACCAGGTCTCCTGCAAGCCTGCCTCTGGCCATACCAGGTCGATCACACGTGTATGGTTGGTATCGGCAGGTCCACCCCCGAAACGCCATTGTTCAGCAATTTGATTCACATCTCGCACTCGCTGTACTCCACTACCCGGATATCCCTCCTGGCTGAAGACCATGGTTGAGTACTTCCATTCTTCTGGGTTTTCACCCAAGATTGAGCGTGGAATGCGAATGGTTATTCGCTGCTGACCTGGATCAGTCAGGATCTGAAAATCACTGCTGGTGGCGATTTTTTCAGGAGCTGTATCACCTGGAATATAAATCCCGGGTTCCCATCCCTCCGCCGTGATTGCGTAATCCCATGTAAAACCTTCCTGTAAAGCTAAATTTCGCCCAGGTAGGAAATTCACTCCTCCCTGTCCGTCCCCATTCTTATCAATGTAGATATCGAATGTCTGCACAGACAACCCATTGGGTGAGCCCCATGAGTTCTCTACCGGACCCCGCATGGTGAACTTGAATACGATATTCGCTGCATCGGACCCCACCTGGAAATTCAAAATGTCGTAGCTACCCGAAGTGAATACTGCATCCGAAGGATAGGTGTATGTCCCCAGTCCATAATCATCCCGCTCAGGGTCCACGATATCCAATACCAGGTTCATCGTACCCAGGTCTGGGACTGCTAATGCGGCAGGACCACTACCGGGTAAAACGTCAATATCGACTAATGTTTCTGTACCTGCCAGGTTAACCTGTTCGGTATGGACAGCGCGTAGACTGATTCGGTCTCCGATCTCTGCACTCCCCAGGTCAGCCATTGGAATCGCCAGCTCGACGATGTTTTCACTTTGAGCCGCTTGGTCAAGGCTGGTCGGTTCTCCCCAGGATTCATTTCCATTGGAAACATAAATGTTTACCTTTGTGAGACCGGCATCCATGAATTGCAGCTCGATTAACCGGTTAGCAGGAAAACCCAATAAAGTGCCATTTCGACTAAAATTATTCGTCGGGTCACTCCCTGGTACCTTCATGTACAGCTCAGTATTGTTTTCACCTGTTGGGGGCAGGAAATCAGGCATTGCAGTGATCTTAAGATACAAATCTTTGGAAGAAAATCCAAAGGCAACGTCTTGGAAGTACGCCTGACTGGAAGCCATAACCCCACCAGAAGCCACATAGATCCCTGCCGGGTCCCATTCACCAGCACTCACCTGACCATCGACAGTTACTGAGATCAACCCGGTGGAGGCAATATCAGCTGCGATCGGGTTGAGTGGGATGATAGGCACATCCAGAGTGTTGGGTGGCTTCTCATTCAAAGATAAGTACACTTGTTTCAGTGTATTCCTGAATTGTTGGTCAAAAGCTTCATCACTGCCAGAGTTTTGATCGGTGCCGAACCACCAGAACCAGTCAGAGCCCTCAGCGATGTACATGTAATTCGCTGCTTGTTGCAAAGCTTCTGGGGTCGTCTGGCGAATACCAGTCATGTACTTTTGTAATAATTCACGTGCGATAGCCAGATAATCCCATGCACGGTTCTCTTCATCTTCACCGATCCATGTGGAAAAATCTTGGTTGATCCATGAGCCTGCCCACAGGTCTTCAATCTTCGGTTGTTCAGGTGCGATAGTGAGAAACTCGCTTGGTGTAACCGTGCGGATCAGTGGGTCATTACTCAGATCAGTATATAAGCTATTTAGGAAGTCTTTCCCATCATTATCATAATTTTCCCAGGCATTCTCCCCATCCAGGATCACCGATACGAGATGAGGTCCTGTTGCTCCGCTTGAGATCAATGAATCGCGGATGGCGTGGAGGCGGTTGATGAAATCTTTTGCCGCAGCAGACCCGCTCACGCCTGAATACGTAAAGCCGACTTTGTCAGAGATGACTACATCCCTGAAGACAATCGCAACCGGATTTCCCTGATTGGCCTGCACATAATAAGGCCGGTATAAGACGTCTGGTTCAGTCACCACTTCTTTTGCATCGCGTGAAAAGCTGTCCTTCCCCAGGCTGGCTGCTAACACTCCCTCATCCGATGCCATCCACTTTATACCCGCTGAAGAAACCATATACACAATTTTTTGAGCGACTGAACCTTCCGCTGGCCACATCCCGCGCGGTGCTCTTCCAAAATGATCCTGATACAATTGAACCCCAATTTCCACCTGGGCAATGGCATCCTGTAAATATGCGAATTCCTTACTTGGCAGGTCCATGGTTGGGTTGGCTACCAATGCTAGCCGCGTGCTTATTAGCAAAGGGAGGATTGGATGCACATACGGTGTCATGGTCACCTCGATCTGTCCGGCATCCTGCAGCTCCTTGTGCACGGGTATGACTTCCGAGATCAATTTTAGGTGTTCACTAAATACGATTGACTTATCAGATTCTTGGAAATTAGAGCCCTTGGCAACCAGGCTTGCTAGAGGTTCCTGGGCTAGCCAATCGGGGTCAGTCCATGCCAGGTTAAAGAGTATCTGCAAGTCCATAAAGTCTTGTGTGGTGTATTCACTACCTGCCTCCCGTTTTTGCAGCAGTTCCTGGTAACGTGGAAAGCGTGCGATGATCTTACGGTTGGTGTCAAAGAAACGGTCCAGAAGGAATTGCTTTTGTTCATCTGTCAGCTGATTCGCAGGCACCTCCGCCGTCACCCAATATAAATCTTTTGCCCCTGCCTGAAAATCATCCAGCTGGTGGATTAAGCTGGGTGTCAGGTTGAAGGTGACATGGATGTTCGGGTAATTCTTGAGCATCGCAGCCATATCCACATAATCCTTGGCTGCATGGACTCGCACCCAAGGTTTTTCATAGACCCCTGTCTCAGGATCCTTATAATAAACTGGCTGGTGTTGGTGCCAAATGATCGATAAATAAATCGGTTCCTCAGCTATGGTCGTGGGGGATGGAGTAGGAGTTGAAGCAGAGGTTGGAGAAGAGGTTGGAGAAGAAGTTGGAGCGGAGGTTTGAGTAGCCGTCGGTTGGCTACAGGAAGAAAATAATAATGCCATCGCCACCACGATAATGATAAAAATCCATACTTTTAATCTCATATTCTCCTCGATTTCATTGTTTTGGTTTAAAAAAATGGTCTTCCTCATCCGTACGCGTACCGAACCAATAACACTCTTAATTATCTTTTGCCATTGTACCTGTTTCTGCGCTAGAATGAGCAGTAAAACCTTGCCGGTTGATTTGGAAAGGAAGCCTGCTGGTTATGATCCCGACAGTTACCCAGCGCCCGCTTTTCCAATCCAACCATAAACCTGGAAGTGCTAATAGGAAGATCAGCCCATCGATCCCATAATAGAAAAATACCTCTGGGTACCAAATAAATTGAATCAGGAAGGTTGGTAATAAAGTATTTCATACTGTTGTATACTCGAGGTACTTTATTTTCCAACACCATAAAGTGCTTCCAGGCCTCGCCAAATATCATCTCTCCAGGCAGGGTAATTATGACCGGCATGGTATTCCCGATACGTCAGTGGATAACCCATTTGGTTCAGCATGGTTTGCATCCGCTGGTTGGAAGCTAACAATCCTGCGAGATCATAAATGCCTACATCCATCCAAATCTTCAATGGGCGCACCTCACCTTGTTTAAGGAGATCGAAAACTACCATGTCAAAATCACCCCAAGAAAAGGCTCCAGATTGGCTGAGCACATTTCCAAAGACTTGGGGAATTCGAGTACCCGCATATAAAGCCATCAGCCCTCCCATCGAAGCGCCTAAAACGCCAAAAGCCCCAGGAATGGTATTTATATCTAACAAATTTAGTTCCTTTTTTGCCAGAGGTAAAACTTCGATCATCAGGAATGCCATGGAAGCTTCACTGCATGCATATTCAACCATTCTGGCTTTCTGACCTCCATTGTCCACTAGTGCAAGAGCCAGGGGTCGAATTCTTTCTTGAGAGATCAGATTATCAACGATTAAGTTCAAATGTATCCGATTAAGATAGTCCTGCCCATCCCATACAACCACCAGTGGTACCGGTTCTGTGACTGGTGGTTGGTATAAGTGGATCGTCCTTTTTCTACCTGAGAGAAAATACTCAGCTGGAAGGGCGTGTTCAGTAATTGATCCACGGGAAATTTTGCGATTTTTCCTGGCGAGAGTCGTTGGCTTGTATTCAGGCATACAGAAATAATTATTGTAACCTCCAACACCATTGGGGGTTTGCCGTGGGTTGTACGGATCACGAATTCTATCTTCCCCTTTTTGAAATCCATATTCAATATACGCATCTGGGGGTAGGGTAAGCTGGTATGTCCATATGCTGGGCTCACTTTTTTCCATAATAGCCGGATTTTCTATATCCCATCCTGTAAAATCACCAACCAGGTTAGGCGGGGTTCTTCCTTTCCAAACAAACGTGGCGGTATTATCTTCGATTATTGGTGTTGGTTCGGTTCTGAGATGTTTGAGAATAGAATCTGCCATTTCATGCCGTCCTAATCAGGAATATATGATTTATTTAACTGATGTGAATCAATTATATCTGGGATAGATCAAACACCTCACCTGAAATCATCGCTTAGTGATAATAGATATCTACATCAAGTTCAGGATAAAATGACGCTTCAATGCTAACACCTGCAATAAATGGGTACAATCCGCACACTCCCCTCTTCTTCTACCATGCAAACCGACTGTTCAATAAGGGCGTTTATTAATCTGACAAAAATATTTAAAATCCTATAATATCAAAATCCATTAATTGTAGATATAAAGATTGTTTGACTAAAAATTACAGTTTATGAAAGAGGTAGTGTTGAATATTTTCTTCGGTTCGCTTCCAAGATAAATTGTAAAAAACTGCACTTTTAAGCATAAGATCATCTGGAACGCGTGAAGTAATTCAATCCTACCATCGGTTCGACGCCAAAAAGAAGAAAACAGAAAAGAAGGGACGTGAATTTAAAGATAAATATGGAATGTCCATTAAACATGTGGATAAATACATTTATATAAAATTATAAAACGACGTATGTCCTTCTCCAATATTCTCGATATGTTTTCCAGCATATAAAAAAACCTGACTTCTATCTCCTTTTCAGGGATGTATATCCAGTATAATCAACTCATGGGAAAAACGCCAACGCTGGCGGGGGTTTATGCTGCTGCGGTTACTCCGCTGAAGTCTGATCTATCTCCTGATCTTGATGGATTAACCTGCCTGATCCAATTCCTGGCTAATCGGGGATGCCATGGAATACTTCTTACGGGTACGACTGGTGAGGGTCCTTCATTTTCAGCCAAAGAACGTTTAGAAATTTTTCAAGCAGCTGCCAATCTCCGTCAGACCCTTCCCAGTTTTCATCTCCTTGCAGGCACGGGCACCCCAAGCTTGGAGGATACGATCTTCCTCACGCGTGCTGCTTTTGACCTGGGGTTTGAGGGAGTGGTTGTCCTACCCCCTTATTACTTCCGGAAAGCCACAGATGAAGGCTTATTCACCTGGTATTGCCAGGTGCTGGATAAGGCCGTCCCAATGGATGGGGCACTATTGGGGTACCACATTCCACCAGTATCAGGTGTGAGTCTTTCTTTGGACTTGTTGGCACGTCTAAAAGATGGCTATCCGAAACAGTTTGCTGGTATTAAAGATTCCTCAGGTGATCCTGATTGGGCACATTCCCTTGGGGCTCGTTTTGGAACAGATCTTTTGGTGCTAAATGGGAACGACCGTCTTCTAAGCCTTTCGATGCAGTCAGGTGCTTCTGGGTGCATCACGGCAATGGCAAATTTGCTCTCTCCCCTTCACCGGCGTGTTTGGGACAATTTTCAGGCTGGCAATACAGATGAAATTACACAGGATAAACTGAGCCATGCTCGAGAGGTGTTAGATCGATATCCTCCCATGCCTCCCCTGCTAAAGATCTTGTTGTCTCACATTCATGATTTTCCTGTCTGGAAGGTTAAACCTCCATTATTGGATTTTGATCCAGCTCAGGTAGATATCGTTTTATCCGAGTTTCTTGCTGCGTTGGAATAATTCCACATAATGGCCACCAGCTCCTCCAAACGTTCCCCTTATCTCATTCCAATATTGATCTTATTTATCCTCGCCATCGTGTTGTTTTTGGGCATGATAATCAATTATCTATCCCATCCATCCTCCACCCCGCCTTTCACCAATATTCCGCAATTATTCACCCTCACACCAACATCCAGCCTGATTCCTTCAACCACGAGTACGATCACTCTGACCCCCCGCCCCACATGGACGTTGCGACCCTCATCGACTGTCACGAAGACCCCGATACCAACCAACACCATAACACCTACATTGATCCGCACTCTCACTCCCGCTGTACCAGCCAAATATAATGATCGCTATGAGCTCAAACCATGGGATCTCAGCCAGCAGGGTAGAACCATCGCGCTGCTCAAAGCGAATACAATTCTCCGGGCGTCAGACGAGTCATTTCGCGCGCTGGCTTATTCTGAAGGAGAGGCGACCCTTCGCTTCCCACAATCACTAGATGCAACCCTTTGGCCCTGGGATCGGGCATATAATTTGGTCCGCATCAACGATCCTGTAGGGATAGCTTTATATAGTGATCTGATCCAATCATCCATCTCTTCTGGTCAGGCGCGCGCAATCGATCTCCCCACTTGGTTCAGAACATATGAGACCAGGCTCAAACTTCAAGTTTACCCACAACCTCCTCAACCCGGAGAGCTTGGGCGTGAATTAATTGAGATAACGGGTGCAGGAAGCGCATACCTATGGTTGGTTGAAAACCCAACCAGCACAAGCATTTATCCGCTCATCAATGATATCGATTTTACTCAGCGTCATGAAAACGCCTTCGTTTATGGCGATCTGACTGGCGATACATCCCCCGAATTGGTGATCTATCGTCGGATTAACGCAGGAGTTACCTTGTTGATTGCGCCTCATATATATGACCTTTCTGTCTCCCCTCCGGTTGAGCTTCTGCTCCAGGATCAGGTACCAGTGGATTTTGGTTTGGAACCTCGTCTGGATGTTCAGGTTGTATCCGATTCTCAAGGAAGCAACCTACTCCGGGTGACATTTCTCTTATTACCAGCTTGCCCCACATATGTGACCCAGGAATATACATGGAATGGAAATAGTTTCATAAACACTCCATTGCAATTTGAACTTGTACCTGTCACAGGTCTGGAGGCTTACTGTGAGGTGGTCCTTGATGAAGCCTCGTCAGGATGGGGACCTGAAGCTGCGATCACCATCGCCAATGCAATCTTAGACACCTGGCCACCAGAAACGGATACCCAGGGTCATCCATATCCGGCCGATGCTTATGACCAATTACGCTACCGCCTGGGTGTCTTGTATGCTCTGGCTGATCAACCAGCTGATGCTATCCGCATCATGACTAGGATCATCAACACACCCATTGTGCCTGATTCCTCCTGGGTGGCATCTGCTCAACAATTCTTACGCGCATATCAAGAACCAGAAGATTTATTCGGTGCTTGCCAGCAAGCGCAATTCTGTAACCTGCGCGTTGCCTTAAAAACCATGGTGAAAAAGAGCACCACGGATGATCCTTCACAAGCATTGGGATACCTCCAGACGCATGGCGTCACCACCCGCTCAAGTGGACTCTTCGATTTTGATAAAGATGGGCAGGATGAACGTTGGATGATTATCCAGCCAAAATCAGAGGTTAAGCTGGAATTTTGGATCCTCTCTCGTATGCGAACCGGGGTCCAGGCAGTATTCGTTCAGGTATTTGAAGCGAGCGAAACTCTTCCGTATTACCATGAACCGGCAGGTTCAATCCCCGTTATTCAGCTTGAGCTTCACAAAGGGTTTATAGTTAAACATCTCCCAGACACCCAAGAAGCCTATATTCGGTGGGTGGATGTGGAATACGCTCGTCCTACCATTATTCGAGATGGTTATATACAAGCCCTGAATGATTTAATGGATGACGCTGATACCATGACAATACGCGATACACTTCTTGCGCTATATAATTCACCGCGTTTTGCCGGAGATTGTATTGCTTACTCTATTTGTGACCAATTCCACTATACACTTGGACTGGTCTATGACCTTGTAGGAGAACAAGGAAGCGCGATTGACCAGTATTTATGGGTTTGGAGGAATTACGGTAAAAGTTCATATGCCATCATGGCACGATTAAAACTGGATTATTTTCCGTTGCCAACTTATACGCGAACTCCAATTCCAACGAATACCCCAATTTCCACGCGTACTCCAACTCCTATCTCTCACACTCCCACAAGCACGGTTACGCCAACTTCCACTATCACACCTACCCAAACCGAAACGAACACCCCGGCAATCACGCCCTAAGATTGACGGAGTCAATCACATCACAGGATTATTCGAGGCGATGCTTCCATGAATTATCCCCACCAACAATGGCGATTATTGGTCACTCCTCCCTCGCATGGAGCTTGGAATATGGCCATGGATGAGGCAGTGTTGGAAGCTGTCGGTCAAAGTCAGGCTCTTCCCAGTTTAAGGCTTTATGCCTGGGAACCTCCCTGCTTATCTATTGGCTATGCGCAGCCCAGTGCAGATGTAGATTTGAATAGCTTAAGTAATTTGGGCTGGGATTGGGTCCGCCGTCCAACAGGCGGGCGCGCCATTTTGCATACCGATGAGCTGACTTATTCGGTCATTGTACCCCTGAACGAACCCAGGGTTTCGGGGGGTGTTATTGAGAGTTACCAACGTCTTTCCAAGGCTTTACTCGCCGCATTGCATTCCTTGAATATCCCCGCAGAGGCACATCCAATAAACCCTTCTGGGAATATTCAAGAAAGTGCGACTGTTTGTTTTGAGGCGCCTTCTAATTACGAGATTGTCGTTCATGGCAAGAAACTGATCGGAAACGCTCAAGCACGCCGTAAGAATGGGGTTCTTCAACACGGAACCCTTCCATTATCAGGCGATCTGACCCGTATCACACAGGTACTTGTTTATTCTGATGAACAATCGCGGAGGCAGGCAGCCTTGCGCTTGCTTTCCCATGCCACGACGGTAGAGACGGTCCTTGGATATAAAATTACCTGGGAAACTGTTGCTAAAGCTTTTACTGCTGGATTCCAATCGGAATTGGATATCGAGCTTGTACGGGGAGATTTATCGGACCAGGAAATTAAACGCACAGAGAGATTAGAACAAGAAAAATATTCCCACCCATCCTGGTTGGAACGGATTTAGAAAATTACCTACAAATGAAAACCCACCTACTTCTCAGGATGGATAAAAGTTACTTGAG